>NZ_VZQP01000019.1:0-141990 GCF_014397655.1 Paraburkholderia sp. UCT31 | reverse complement strand
CGGCAGATTCCATCAGGGCCAGCGGATCACCATCCGCACCACAGGCCGGATATAAGTCTGCAACCTCATCCTGTCCGTCACACACCGAATATCACCTGGCAAACCGGGAGGCGTCCATATAAGACAGCATGCCGCGATTGGACTTCTCTGCAGCTGAATGTCGGCGCGCTTGCGCGTCGCCCGTTGAAGCGCGCACGAGCGCGCGTGGCTTGCCTCAACGTGGTCGGCGCTTCGCGCGGCGCGCCGCGACGCTGTGCGCCGCGCTTGCCTGCGCGTTGCCGCTGACATCGTTCGCGCAGGTGAAGATCGGTCTCGTGCTGTCGCTGACCGGGCCGGCCGCGTCGCTCGGCATTCCCGCGCGCGACACGGTCGCGCTGCTACCCAAACAGATCGGCGGGCAGAACGTCGAATACATCGTGCTCGACGATGCATCGGACACGACCCACGCCGTGCAGGACACCAGGAAGCTCATCAGCGAGAATCACGTCGACGCGATCATCGGCTCGTCGATCACGCCGAATTCGCTCGCGATGATCGACGTTGTCGCCGAGGGCGAAACGCCGATGATCTCGCTCGCGTCGTCCGCGAAAATCATCGAACCGGTCGACGCGAAACGTCGCTGGGTCTTCAAGACGCCGCAGACCGACGCGATGATGGCCTCGGCGATCGCCGAGCATGCGAGCGGACACGGCGTGAAGACGATCGCGTTCATCGGCCAGGCCGACGCGCTCGGCGAGACGTTCTACGCCGAGGTCGCGAAGTTCGCGCAGCTGCATCACATCGACGTGGTCGCGAGCGAGCGTTTCAATCGCACCGATCCGAGCGTGACCGGCCAGGTGCTGAAGATTCTCGCGACCCACCCCGACGCGGTAGTGGTCGGCGCGGCCGGCACGCCTGCCGCGTTGCCGCCGAAAACGCTGCGCGAGCGAGGCTACAAGGGCGTCATCTATCACAACCACGGCGTCGGCAATAACGACTTCCTGCGCGTGTGCGGCACCGATTGCAACGGCACCTTCCTGCCCGCGAGCCCGGTGTTGGTCGCCGCGCAATTGCCGGCCGATCATCCGGCGAAGGGTCTCGCCCTCGATTACATCGCGCGCTTCGAGGCGCAGCACGGCGCGGGCAGCGTGTCGGCATTCGGTTCGTACACGTCGGACGCGGGCGCGTTGCTCGAGCATGCGATTCCGCTCGCGCTGAAAGCCGGCGCGCCCGGCACGCCGCCGTTTCGCCGCGCGCTGCGCGACGCGCTCGAAGGAACACGCGGTCTCGCGGACACCAATGGCGTCGTCAACATGAGCGCGGCCGATCATCTCGGGCTCGATCAGCGCGCCCGCGTGATGGTCGAAATCACCAATGGCAAGTGGCTTTATCAGCCGCATTGAACGGGGCGCGGCGTTCCGCGCGCGACTGAACGAATCTCCTCCGGACTGCTCACCATGCCTCAGCCATCGCAACCGAACGACGCGTACTACGCGCACTACCAGTCGCTGCGTTTGCAGCGTCATCCGCATGGCGTGCTCGAAGTCGTGATGAGCGGCGAGGGCGCGAATAAAAGCGGCCTCGCGACCGCGAACGCACGCATGCATTACGAGCTCGCGGAAATCTGGCGCGACATCGATCGCGATCCCGATACGCGCGTCGCGATCATTCGCGGCGAGGGTAAAGGCTTTTCGGCCGGCGGCGATCTGCAGCTCGTCGAGGACATGGCGAACGATTTCGAGGTGCGCACGCGTGTGTGGCGCGAAGCGCGCGACCTCGTCTACAACGTGATCAACTGCGGCAAGCCGATCGTGTCGGCGATGCACGGGCCGGCGGTCGGCGCGGGGCTCGTCGCGGGGCTGCTCGCCGATATCTCGATCGCGGCGAAGACGGCCCGCATCATCGACGGACACACGCGCCTCGGCGTTGCCGCGGGCGATCATGCGGCGATCGTCTGGCCGCTCTTGTGCGGCATGGCGAAGGCGAAATACTACCTGCTGCTTTGCGAGCCGGTGAGCGGCGAGGAGGCGGAGCGCATCGGGCTCGTGTCGCTGGCCGTCGACGAAAGCGATCTGCTGCCGAAGGCGTTCGAAGTCGCGCGCAAGCTGGCCGACGGTTCGCAGACCGCCATCCGTTGGACCAAGTACGCGTTGAACAACTGGCTGCGCACGGCGGGGCCGGCGTTCGATACGTCGCTCGCGCTGGAATTCATGGGCTTCGCGGGACCCGACGTGCGCGAGGGCCTGAGCTCGTTGCGCGAGCGGCGCGCGGCCGATTTTGGCGCGGGCGGTTCACGTAACGACCAACGATCGTGATGTCATACCCCACACGGTATGATCGAATCGACGCGCGCGGCATCGCGCGCTCCACCTATCATCCAGCACCGAGGCGACAACCATGACCGACACCACTGGCTCCGCGCCGCCCTTTCCCGGCTTCCCCGGTTTTCCGCCCGCTGAAATGCTCGATCGCATGTGGAGCATGATTCGACTGTCGCCGTTCGGCGCCGCCATGACGGGCGCGCAGCCGGGTGGGGGCACGAGTCCGTCGCTGTCGATGATGTCCGACATGATGGCGCCGCTCACGAGCGTCGAGGAGCTCGACAAGCGCGTCACCGACATGCGCGCGGTCGAGCAATGGCTGAAGCTGAATCTGAGCATGCTGCAGTCGGCGATCCAGGCGCTCGAAGTGCAACGTGCGACGCTCGCGACGCTGCGCGCGTTCGGCGCGTTCGCGCAATCGTCGATGTCGCAGGCGGCGGCTGCTGCGTCGGGTGCCGCCGCGAGTGACGCGCCGAACACCGCCCCGAGCCCCGCCCCGGCGCCGCGCTGGACGAAGCCGGCCGAGCCCAGGCCCGAAAGCGCCACGCAGGCCGACAGCGACGAAGAGGAAGCGCCTGCGGCGCCCGGCTTCGATGCGTCCGCGTGGTGGAATCTGCTGCAATCGCAGTTCAACCAGATCGCGCAGTTCGCGATGACGCAGCCGTCCGTCGCGGTCGCCGCGGCGGGCGGGGGCACGCAGGGCAAGCCGGAACCGTCGAAGGCCGCGGATGCGTCGGGCGCCGATGCGTCGGGCGCCGCCGCGCACAACGCGAAGCCCGCCGTCAAACGGCCGGCGGCGAAGCGCGCCGCGCCGTCGGCCAAACGCGCGGCCGGAACGAGCGCGGCAACGCCGAAAAAGTCGACGTGAGCCGGACGGCGCGCCGGGAATCAATGGCCGTTGATGAAGGCGACTGATCGGCTGCGTTTTTCCCTATTCCAGCGCCGGCGGTTTCCCCCCGCGCGAATCGCCGACTTTATTGAGAGAAGTCAATACCACAGTGCGCTCGCGCCGCTTCTGTCACGGGTTTCGTGGGAGGCGCGTGCTATCATTGTGTAAGCTTGATCTGGCTTTGGGGCGCGCGCCGAAAACGACCAATCCCGCCGCCCTCGCGTCATTCGCCGCCGGCGCTACCGGTGCAGGGCGGGACGGTGCGGTTTTCGACCCAGACTGGCTCGACCTCAGGCAAAGGGTATCCCTTCCCCACGGTTGGCCACGGCGCCTGATTCACGCTTCAGGCGCCAATACAAAAGCCCGGACTTCTTTGCTGCCCGATGCTTCTGGGCGGCTGATTAACGCGTAAAATTGAATGCTTGGCCGATAAACGGCACGTCCGTTCGTCGTAGGTAAAAACGGCTACACGTAGCAGCAACAGACACACACAGTATGTGCAGAACAGGGGTGGGACTATGAACACCATGCTTTATCCGGAACTTTATAAATCGCTCGAATCCGTTCGATGGGACATGGAGAAGGACATTCCCTGGGACAAATTCGATGCATCGCTGTTGACCGACGAGCAAGCCGCGACGATCAAGATGAACGCGATCACCGAATGGTCGGCGTTGCCCGCCACGGAAATGTTTCTGCGTGACAATCATCACGACAGCGATTTCTCCGCATTCATGAGCGTGTGGTTCTTCGAGGAGCAGAAGCACTCGCTGGTGCTGATGGAATACCTGCGCCGCTTCAAGCCGGAACTGGTCCCGACCGAAGAGGAACTGCACGCAGTGCGCTTCGAGTTCGATCCCGCACCGCCGCTGGAAACGCTGATGTTGCACTTCTGCGGCGAAATCCGCCTGAATCACTGGTATCGCCGTGCCGCCGAATGGCATACCGAGCCAGTCATCAAGCACATCTACGAAACTATCTCGCGCGACGAAGCGCGCCACGGCGGCGCGTATCTGCGCTACATGAAGAAGGCGATGGCGCAAACCGGCGACATCGCGCGTGCCGCGTTCGCGAAGATCGGCGTGCTGATGGCGTCGGCGCGTCGCACCGAAAAGCCGCTGCACCCCACCAACCTGCACGTGAACCAGGCGCTGTTCCCGCGCGACACGATCCAGTCGCGTCTGCCGGATCCGGAATGGCTCGAGCGCTGGCTCGACGAGCAGATCCGTTTCGACGACGGCTGGGAAAAGAAGGTCATCGAGCGCATTCTGCACAACCTGTCGCTGCTGTTCGAACGCACGTTCAACACCGCGCAGGAACTGAACCGTTATCGCAAGGAAGTGGTCGCGCGTCTGCAAGCCGCTGAACAAAACCCGGCGCAGCAGCAGCCGGCGTAACGACTCAGGCGGTTTCAGCACCGTATCAAACGGCGGTCCGGCAAGCGTGAGCTTGCCGGACCGTTTTGCTTCGGGCCGTCCACCGTGTATCGTGACGGCACCTGGCATTCCTGTTCCCGTCACGCCCCAACTCCCTAATTCCCCAACTCTGTGACCGTGCGATGACCGCCATCTTTGAACGCAAGATTCTGACGCGCGATGCCCTGGTGAAGCTTCGTCCTTCGCTGCGCGCGCCCGTCGTGTTTACGAACGGCGTGTTCGATATCCTGCATCGTGGTCACGTGACCTATCTGGCCGACGCAAAGGCGTTGGGCGCGTGCCTGATCGTTGGTGTCAATAGCGACGCGTCGGTGCGGATGCTCGGCAAAGGCGACGACCGGCCGATCAACAACGAGGCCGACCGCATGGCCTTGCTAGCGGCGCTGGAAAGCGTCGATTACGTGGTGGGCTTCGGCGAGAAGACGCCCGTCGAGCTGATTTCCGCGCTGCGCCCGGACGTGCTCGTTAAGGGCGGCGACTACGACATGGACGCGCTGCCCGAATCGGCGCTCGTGCGCGGTTGGGGCGGCAAGGCGCTCGCGATTGCGTTCGAGCACGATCGCTCGACGACCGCGCTGTTGAAGAAGGTGCGGACGCAGGGTTGATGCCGCCCGTTGCCGCAAAAGGCGCGGCGCACTGCTGAACTTCTAACCGAACGCGTCGCTCACCTGGTTACTGCGGCAACTCCGATGTCGAAATCGGCGCCTGCGGCGCGGGTCCGCCGACCACCGCCTGGTCGGCCGCATCGGCGGCGTTGACCGGCCGCACCTTCAGCCAGTCCGGATGAATCTGGCGGTTCAGATGATTCGGCTCGCGTCCGCTGGCGGTGGGTGTGGGGCCGAAGGCGCCGAGCAGCGCGACGAAAGCCAGCACGTTGACAACAATCAGAATGGCGATCGGCCAGCGAAGCATTGTGGGTGTTTCCAATTCAGAAAGAAGTTGAGCCTGGGGCGTGCGGGAAAAACTCGGGTTCGGAAAATGGGCGGCGAATTGCGCGCAACTCAGGCGCACGTTCTACACGTACGTCACGCGCCACCCGGTCGTGAATCGAACGCTAGCCACGGCAGGCAATCAGCCGCTTTGCCGCGCCGTATCCTCGGCTGCGATCAGCGCAAGCCCTGACAGCACCAGCGAATCGTGGCGAGTATGCGGCACTTTCAGGGCGCTCGCCACTTCGTCGGCGGCGCCGCCGCTGACTACGAGACGCACCGGCACCTGCCACTCATCCTGCAGGTCCCACCACATCCGCTCGATCAATCCGGCCTGCGCCAGCGTGCAGCCCGCCGACAGCGAGCGCGGCGTATCCGTTGCGAAGAACGGCCCGCGACGACCCGCGCCGGTGGTTTCGGCGGCGTCGAGCAGGCCGCGCGCGCGCGCGGCGTCGAGCGTCGGCAGTTGCGCGGTGTGCTCACCGAGCGAGCGCATCATCAGCGTCCAGCCCGGCGCAATCAATCCGCCGATAAACGCGCCATCGGCGCGCAAGGCCTCGAGCGTCGTCGCGGTGCCGAAGGTCGCGAGCAGCAGATGCTCGCCGGGAAAGGTCGCGTGCGCGCCGATCATGCCGGCCCAGCGGTCGCTGCCGAGCGAGTCCGGTGTCGTGTAGCAATTGGTCACGCCGCATCGACGAGCACTTGCGCGGATCGTCGCGAGCGGCAGTCGCGGCCAGTGCGCGTCGACGAGCGCCGCGATGTGCGTCGCGACCTCCGCACCCGCGACGTTGGAGAGCCACGCGCCGCATGGCGCCGGCCAGTCAGTCCAAGCGGGTTGCGCACCCGACCGCGCGCGTGGCCCGGCAAGGTCGTCATGCGCGAGCGCGCCGCTCGCCAACTGCGTCCCATCGGGCTGCACCAGCGCCCACTTGATCCGGCTATTGCCCGCGTCGATCAGCAGATATGGCGCGCGCTGACTCATGCGACACCGTGGGCGAGGCGCAGCGACACGTCGCCGGTCGCGATGCTCTGGCGGCCCTCAGCCGTATCGAGCAGCAACTGGCCACGCTCGTCAACGCCCGCCGCCACGCCGCGCGCGAGCTCCTGGCCTTGTTCGAGCAGCACGACGTCGCGGCCCGCGTAAGCATGCACCGCGTTCCAGCGCGGCTGGAACGGCGCGAAGCCTTCGGCGCCGAAGCGCTGCAGCATCGGTTCGAGCGCGTTCAATTCGGCTGCCAGCGTATCGGTCAGATTCGCGTTCGGCAGCGCGCGTTGCAACGCGGTCGGCACGGTGCCGAGCGCCTGCGGCGGTACCTCGGCGTTCAGCGCGCCCACCTTCGCCGCGAGTTCGTCGGCGCCTTTCACGTTGGTGCCGATGCCGATCACGACCGCGCTCGCGTCGTCGGTGCTCCACGCGGTTTCGATCAGGATGCCGGCGAGCTTGTCGCCTTCGAGCAGCACGTCGTTCGGCCACTTCAGCGCGATCTGTCCGGGACCCGCGACCGGCAGCGAGCGCAGCCCGTCGACGAGCGCGACGCCCACCGCGAGACTCAAGCCCCCGAGCCCTTCGAGCGGTCGCGGCAAGACGCACGCGACCGAAAACAGCAGCGCGTTGCCGGGCTCCGCGTACCACGGCCGCCCACGGCGGCCGCGCCCGGCGGTCTGCAGATACGCGACGCGCACGATCGGCCGCGGCAGCGCGTTCGCGCGGCGCGGCAGGGCTTTCACGTGGGTCATCAAGTCGGCGTTGGTCGAGCCGGTTTCTTCGACGATTTCGATCGGCCAGTCATGCGCATGCGCGCCGAACAGCTTGACCGCGCGTTCGCGATCGATGCGCCAGTCGGTCGAAGCCGACGACGAGGCTGGTGCCGCGCTTGTCGCTGCGGACGGGGAGGCGGGAGTCTTGGAGGCATTCATGTCCCATATTGTAGCCACAGCGACCCCGCCCGGGACTCGAATGCGCAGCGGTGAACGGCGACGCCGATCGATGTGCATCAGTGCGGACCGGCGGCCGAGCCTTCGTTACAATGGCCGCTAATCCGATAACCAGATTCACGCGATCCTTGAACAATGACACTCCGCCCGGCCTTGAAGTCGCGGCCGGCAGCAAAGGCAAGATCGTCCGTCTCTCGGGCCAGTGGACGGCGCTCGCGCTCGCGCGCGATCGCGACACCGGGCACGTGATTCCGCAACTGGTTTCGCTGACCGGCGCGCAGGGCATCGGCGAGTGGGACCTGTCGCGCGTCGACAGGATGGACCACGTCGGCGGCCAGGCGCTGTGGCGCGTGTGGGGCCGCAAGATGCCGCCGGGCACCGCGCTCACCGACACGCAGCGCGACATCTTCGAGCGCATCGCGCTGCTCGACACGGTGCGCGAGAGCGCCGAGCCGGTCACGCGCCTCGATCCGTTCACGCGGCTCGGCCTCAGCCTCTTCTCGTTCGTCGAGCATATGCAGGGCGGCGTCACGATGCTCGGGCGCGTGGTGCTCGATCTGCTCGCGATCGTGCGCAAGCCGAAACTCACGCCGTGGACCGAAATCTCCGCGAACATTTACAACGCCGGCGCTCGCGCGCTGCCGATCACCGCGCTGGTCGCGTTCCTGATCGGCATCGTGTTGAGCTATCTGTCGGCACAGCAATTGCGCGTGTTTGGCGCGAACCAGTTCATCGTCAATATTCTCGGCCTCGCGGTGATTCGCGAACTCGGCCCGGTGCTGTCGGCGATTCTGGTGGCGGGCCGCTCGGGCTCGGCGATCACCGCGCAGATCGGCGTGATGCGCGTGACCGAGGAGCTCGACGCGATGCGCGTAATGGGCATCCCGCACGGCCTGCGGCTGATCCTGCCGCGCGTGATCGCACTGGCCGTCGCGATGCCGCTGCTCGTGATGTGGACCAACGTGGTCTCGTTGACGGGCGGCGCGCTCGCCGCGAAGCTCGTGCTCGGCATCGACATGAGCTTCTTCGCGCGCCAGCTGCCGAACGTCGTGCCGATCGCGAACCTGTGGATCGGGCTTGGCAAGGGCGCGGTATTCGGCATGCTGATCGCGATCGCCGGCTGTCATTTCGGCTTCCGTATCAAAGCCAATTCGCAGAGTCTCGGCGAAGGCACGACGACCTCGGTGGTCACGTCGATCACCATCGTGATTCTCGCGGACGCGGTGTTCGCGATCCTCTTTCAGAACGTGGGGCTAGCATGATCGCGCCACTCACCGAAGCCGTACGCGGCCAACCCGTACCGTCGATCGCCGAGCCGGTGATCGAGGTGATCGACATCACCAAGCGCTACGGCCGCAACATCGTGCATCAGCATCTGAGCCTCGACGTGCGGCGCGGCGAGATCGTGTCGATCGTCGGCGGCTCGGGCTCGGGCAAAACCACGCTGGTGCGGCAGATTCTCGGCCTCGAGCGCCCGTCGAGGGGCACGATCAAGCTGTTCGGCGAAGACCTCGCAACGATCTCGCCCGACACCGCGCTGCTGATGCGCAGCCGCTCCGGCATGCTGTTCCAGCGCGGCGCGCTGTTCTCGTCGCTGTCGGTGTTCGACAACGTCGCGCAACCGGTGCGTGAGCTCGGCAAGGTGCCCGAAGACCTGCTGCGCGACATCGTGATGCTGAAGCTCGAAATGGTCGGGCTGCCGTGCAAGCACGCGTCGAAGATGCCATCGGCGCTGTCGGGCGGCATGATCAAGCGGGTTGGCATCGCGCGCGCGATCGCGCTCGAACCCGAACTGCTGTTCCTCGACGAACCGACCGCCGGCCTCGACCCGGAGGCGTCCGACGAATTCGTCGAGCTGATCTCGGGGCTGCATCGCGCGCTCGGTCTGACGGTCGTGATGATCACGCACGATCTCGATACGATGGTCGCACTGTCGACACGCGTGGCCGTGCTTGCCGATCGCAAAGTGCTCGTCAACGCGCCGGTCGAGGAGGCTGCGGGCGTCGACCATCCGTTCATCCACGAATATTTCCTCGGCCTGCGCGGGCGCCGCGCGCTGCAGGCGCTGCCGCCGGAGCGCCGCGCGAAGCTGCCGCCGGCGGCGCTCGAGCCGGCGTCGTCCGAGTTGCCGCTGTGAGGCGGGCCGCCATGAACCGGGCCGCTATGAACCAGGGAAACTGACAATGGAAAACAAAGCGCATGCGTTCTGGGCCGGGCTCTTCACGGTCGTGCTGACGGCGGCGGTCGCGCTGGCGGCGTATCTGTTCAACGTCGACCGCACCGTGCGGGTGCCGTACGACCTGATCGCGCGCACCAGCGTGAACGGCCTCTTTGCGGACGCGGCGGTGCGCTTTCGCGGGCTCGACGTCGGCCGTGTGCAGTCGATCAAGTTCGATCCGACACATCCGGGGGAGATCCTGATCCGCATCATGGTCGACGAGCACGCGCCGATCACGCATTCGACGTTCGGCAGCCTCGGCTTGCAGGGCGTGACCGGCATCGCGTTCATCCAGCTCGACGATACCGGGCGCGATCTGACCCCGCTGCCGTCGTCAGCCCAAAAGGTCGCACAATTGCCGATGCGCCCGGGTCTGTTCGACCAGTTGCAGCGACGCGGCGACGTGCTGCTGCGCAAGCTCGAAAAAGTCACCGACAACGTGAACAACATGCTGTCGCCGGAAATGGTCGCGCAGCTGCACGACACCGCGGCGAGCATCGCGCAGGCGGCCTCGGGCGTCGCGACGCTGACTCGTGAGATGGCGCCGGTCGCCCGCAAGCTGCCCGGCACGATCGACCAGCTGAACCACACGCTCGCGTCGACCAACCAGATGATCACGAACCTGAACCGTCCGGACGGGCCCCTCGAGCGCAATCTGAACAAGGTCGGCACGGCCGCGCAGCAGGCGGGCGATGCGCTCACGCAGATGAGCACGTCGCTGCAGGACCTGTCCGCGCAGGTCGGCTTCCAGACGCTGCCGCGCGTCAATTCGCTGACCGAGGACGTGCGCGCGGCGGCGCAATCGATCGACCGCGCCGCCGACACCTTCAACACCAATCCGCGCAGCGTGCTGTTCGGCGCGCCGCGCCCGGCGCCGGGTCCGGGCGAGGCCGGCTTTGCGTGGCCCGCCGCCGTCGCGCCCGCAGCTCACTAAATCCGCAGGCTAGAACAGAGGAAGATGCCCATGTCACGCTCGATTCACCGACTGTTGTCCTCGCGCGCCGCGCTCGCGGCGCTGCTCGCGTTCGGCGTGCTGGCGGCGGGCTGCGCGGGCACGTCCGCAGTGGTGTCGGATGTCCGCTACGACTTCGGACCACCGCCGCAGGCCGCCGCGGCGAGCCGGCTGCCGGCCGTCAAGGTGCTGGAGGTCAGCGCGCCGTCCGTGCTCGAATCCGACCGGCTGACTTATCGGCTGAGCTACGCCGACGCGCAGCAGACGGCCGCCTACGCCAACAGCCACTGGACGATGATGCCGTCGCAACTGCTGACGCAGCGCCTGCGCAACACGCTGAGCGAGCGCGGCACCGTGCTGACGGGCGCGGACGGCGTGAGCGCGCCGGTGCTGCGGGTCGATCTGACCGAGTTCGAGCAGGTGTTCGACAGCCAGACGGACAGCCACGGCGCGATCACCGCGCGCGCGACGCTGATGCAGGGCGGCAAGGTGATCGGCCAGCAGACCTTCGTCGCGCACGCGCCCGCGCATTCGGCGGATGCGGCCGGCGGCGCGCGGGCGCTCGCCGCGGCCAGCGACGACCTCGTCGCGCAGATCACCACGTGGCTCGGCTCGCAGGCGCTGGTCGCCGCGCAATGACGGGCGGGCAGCGCACGCAACGGAGCGCTGCATGAGCGAACGCCCCTGGCTGCGCCGCCCGTCGACGCTGGCCCGTCAGGCGCTGCTGCTTTACACGGCGCTGATCGTCTACGGCTCGTGGTATCCGTTTTCGGGCTGGCGCTCGCTCGGCATCACGCCGTTCGCCTATCTGTTCGATCCGATGCCGCAGTACCTGACGGCGTTCGACGTCGTCACCAACGTGCTCGGCTATATGCCGTTCGGCGCGCTGGTGGTGCTCGCGGTGTACCCGCGTTGGCGCGGCACGCTGGCCGTCGCGCTCGCGTTCGTGTTGGGCGGTCTGCTGTCAGGCACGATGGAAGCCGTGCAGACCTATCTGCCGACACGCGTCGCCTCCAATCTCGATCTCGCCGCCAACACGCTGGGCGCGCTCGTCGGTGCGGCGGTGATGTCGCCGTTGACCGGCGCGCTGCTCGACCGCGGCCTGCTCAGGCGTTTGCGGTTGCTGTGGTTCGAGCGCGGCCATGCGACGCTCGCGTGCCTCGTCGCCGCGTGGCCGTTTGCGACGATGTATCCGTCGCCGCGTCTGTTCGGTCTCGGCAACTGGCCGCGCGCGCTGTGGCTGAGCGTCGATCCGGCCACCCAGGACGCGCTGCTCGCGTGGACGCCGTCCGCGTGGCATGTCGGCGCATGGCCGGCGGCGGCCGCCGCGTGGCTGGACGACGACACATGGGAAGCGCTGATCACGGCGCTGAACCTGTTCGCGGCGCTCGCGCTTGCATCGCTGCCGGCGCGCCGTCATGCGCCACGCGTGCGCCTGCTGTTCGTGTTCATCGTCGCGACCTTGTGCGTGAAGGCCGGCGCGACGTTCCTGCAATCGCAATCGGGCCTCGCGTTCGACTGGGCGACGCCCGGCGCGCTAATCGGACTCGTGTGCGGCACCGTCGCGGCGCTCGTCGCGCTGCCGCTGCGGCGGCGGTTGCGTGCGACGCTCGCCGGGGTCGCGCTGGTCGTCGCACTCGTGTTCGTCAATCTGCTGCCGGTGAACCCGTATTTCGACGCCGTGCTCGCCGACTGGCGGCAGGGACGCTATCTGCATTTCAACGGGCTCGCGCGCTGGCTCGCATGGATATGGCCCTATGCGGCGCTGGTGTGGCTCGCGTTCGCGGTCGAGCGGGCGTGGCTCAAGCGGCGCGCGAGGCGGGCGTGACGTGCTTGCGCGCCGGCCGCCAGACCCCGACGCCTGCACAGCCCGGTGGCTATAATCGTCCGCACCGCCATTGCACTTCCTTTCAGGCTCGCCTCCCGAACATCATGGATTCCTTCTACAAGCACCACGTTTTCTTCTGTCTGAATCAACGCGACCCCGGCGCCGAGCGTCCGAGCTGCGCGAACTGCAACGCACAGGCGATGCAGGAATACGCGAAACAACGCGTGAAGCAACTCGGCCTCGCCGGGCCCGGCCAGGTGCGCATCAACAAGGCCGGCTGCCTCGATCGCTGCGAACTGGGCCCGACGCTCGTCGTGTATCCCGAGGCGGTCTGGTACACCTATGTCGACGAGAGCGACATCGACGAGATCGTCGAATCGCATCTTGCGAACGGCAAGATCGTCGAGCGTCTGAAGATCGATCAATAACGCGAACCACAAAACGATCCATCCCGATGAACGTCAACACGAAGAAGTATCTGATCGACGGCCCGGTCGGCAAGATCGAGGTCGCGCTGGACCTGCCCGACGGCGTGCGCGAAAAAGGCGCCGCGCCACGCGGCATCGCGCTCGTCGCGCATCCGCATCCGCTGTTTGGCGGCACGATGGACAACAAGGTCGCGCAGACCCTCGCGCGCACGCTCGTGCAGCTGAACTACGTCACTTACCGGTCGAATTTCCGCGGCGTCGGCCAGACCCAGGGCGAGCACGACGCGGGCGTCGGCGAGCGCGACGATCTGCGCGCGGTGCTCGAGCACATGCGCGCAGATCCGGACTACGGCGATCTGCCGCTCGTATTGGCGGGCTTTTCGTTCGGCACTGTGGTGCTGTCGCACGTCGCGGCGAAGCTGCGCGATGAAGGCCGGGAAATCGAGCGCATCGTGTTCGTCGGTACCGCGGCGAGCCGCTGGGACGTCGCACCCGTGCCCGAAAGCACACTCGTGATCCACGGCGAAGTCGACGAGACCGTTCCCGTCCAGTCCGTATTCGACTGGGCGCGGCCGCAGGAACTGCCGGTCGTCGTGATTCCGGGTGCCGAGCACTTTCTGCATCGCAAGCTTCACATCCTGAAGCGGATCATCGTCGACGCCTGGCGCTGAAAACGCGCGACGCGCATTTTGCGGGGGACAGGTGCGCGCAAACGTGTGCAAATCGACGACACGCGCGCGAAGCTGACCAGGTAGCGCGCGTATAATGGGCGCTCTTTTTTTGGGCACAGCGCCGCCCAGCCGGCAGAATCGCGCGCCGCGGAATCATTTCGCGGGAGGGCGCGGCCGGGTGCGCAGCGCTGCGCTCGCGAACCGATTGCGTCGCCATCAGTCCAACGGGCGCCCGCCGTTTTACGGCCAGATGCCCCGCCGACCGGCTCCTCCAACTCCGCGCGCTGTCGCGCAACGTATTTTTCTGCACGAATCGATCCTATGCGTTTCTCCTCCTCTGGCCGCACGTCATTCCCGTCACTCGCTTCTTTCGTTCCCGCTTCGCTCAATCGCGCCGTGGCCGTCGGCCTCGTGCTGCCGGCCACGCTCGTCGCCAGCACCGCGTTCGCGCAGGTGCCGCCGCCGGGCGTCAACGCGCGCTCGTGGGTGCTCGTCGACGCGACCAGCAACCAGGTGCTCGCGTCCGCCAATGCCGACGAGCGCGTCGAGCCGGCGTCGTTGACCAAGCTGATGACCGCGTATCTCGTGTTCGAGGCGCTCGACACGAAGAAGATCACGATGGATCAGAGCATCGAGCCGAGCGAAGCCGTGCGGCGCGTGCGCAACGACGAATCGCGCATGTTCATCGAGGCGCTCAAGCCGGTGACCGTGCACGACCTCGTGTACGGCATGATCGTGCAGTCGGGCAACGACGCGGCAATTGCGCTCGCCGAACTGGTGGGCGGCAGCGAGGCGCAGTTCGTCGACATGATGAACAAGGAGGCGCAAAAGCTCGGCATGACGCACACGCATTTCGCCGACGTGAACGGCATGCCCGACCCGCAGCACTACACGACCGCGGGCGATCTCGCGATCCTGTCGGCCCGCCTGATCCGCGACTATCCCGAGTACTACAACATCTTCTCGGTCAAGGAATTCACGTACAACAAGATCAAGCAGCCGAACCGCAACCGTCTGCTGTGGATCGACCCGACCGTCGACGGTCTGAAGACCGGTCACACGCAAGCGGCCGGCTACTGCCTGATCGCGAGCGCGAAGCGTCCGCTGCCGGGCACGACCGACGCGTCGCGCCGTCTCGTCTCGGTGATGATGGGCGAGACCAAGGAGCACGACCGCGTGCAGGACAGCCTGAAGATGCTGAACTACGGCTACACCGCCTACGACACGACGCGTCTGTACAAGGCGAACCAGGTCGTGGCCACGCCGCGCGTCTACAAGGGTTCGCAGGACAGCGTGCAGGTTGGCGTGAAAAGCGACCAGTACATCACGCTGCCGAAGGCCGCCGCCGACAAGGCGAAGCCGCAGATCGAACTCAACGATCCGCTCGTCGCGCCGATCGCCAACGGCCAGCAGATCGGCACCGCCAAGCTCGTCGCCGACGGCAAGGTGCTCGCGCAATTCCCGGTGGTCGCGCTGCAGCCGGTGCAGCAAGCCGGTGTGGTGGGCCGCGTGTGGGATTCGCTGATGCTGATGTTCAACAAGAAAAAATAAGGGCTACGTCGCAATGACCGTTGTCTCCGAGGTTTTGCCGGACCCGATCGTTCATCTGAACGGCGACTTGGTGCCGTTGTCCGAAGCGCGCGTGCCGGTGCTCGACCGCGGCTTCATTTTCGGCGACGGCATTTACGAAGTGGCGCCGTTGTACGCGCACGCGAGTGGACGGCGCACCGCGTTTCGTCTGAAGCAGCATCTGGCGCGTCTCGCGCGCTCGGTCGGCAAGATCGGCATCGCCAATCCGCTCGACGACGCTGGCTGGCGCGCGCTGATCGGACGCGTGGTCGAGGCCAACGAAACGGACGGCGGCTTGCGTGCCGATCAGGACGCGATCGCATACATCCAGGTCACGCGTGGCGTCGCGAAGCGCGCTCACGCATTTCCGGCCGGCGTGAAGCCGACCGTGTTCGTGATGGTCACCGCGCTGAACCTGCCCGCCGCCGCGCAGCGCGCAAGCGGTGTCCCGTGCGTGAGCGCCGAGGATCGTCGCTGGCTCAATTGCGACATCAAGTCGGTGTCGCTGCTCGGCAACGTGCTGATGGCGCAATACGCGGCCGAAAACGCCGCCTTCGAGACGCTGCAGTTCCGCGATGATTTGCTGACCGAAGGGTCGTCGTCGAACGTGTGGATCGTGAAGGATGGCGTGCTGGCCGCGCCGCCGCGCAGCAACAGGATTCTCGAAGGGATCCGCTATGGGCTCATCGAGGAGCTGACGGCCGAATGCGGTATCCGCTTCGAAGCGCGCGACATCACCGAAGCTGAAGTGCGCGCGGCCGATGAAATCATCGTCAGTTCGGCGACCAGGGAAGTGCTGCCGGTCACGCGGCTCGATGGCGCGCCGGTCGGCGCGGGCCGCCCGGGCGCGGTGTTTGCGGAGCTGTATGCGGCGTATCAGCGAGCCAAGGCGGCTGAAGCCGCCGCGGCGGAAGAAGGAGTAGAGAATGAATCCCGAGAACGACTCACTGTTTGAATTCCCCTGCGATTTCCCGATCAAGATCATGGGCAAATCGCACCCCGAGTTTGCCGCGACGATCGTCGAAGTGGTGCGCGTGTTCGACAGCGAGGTCGATGCGTCGCGCGTCGAGACGCGGCCGTCGAGCAGCGGCACCTACACGGGGCTGACCGTCCACGTGCGGGCGACAAGCCGCGCGCATCTCGACGACATCTATCGCGCGCTGACCGGCCATCCGATGGTCAAGGTCGTGCTGTAACACCGCGCGGTTTTTCACCTTACGGCGCGACGCGCAACGCGTCCGCCGTCACTCCCTGCGCCGCCAGGCGCGCGCTCGCCGCGGGACCCGCCTCGCAGGCGAGATCGAACAGCAGCCTGAAGCGCGCCACCTCGTCGAACAACCAGTCGCGAAACGCCTTGACCCGCGCGGTCCCCAGCATCTGCGGCAGGCAGACCAAATAGTATTGCCACGGGCTCGGCCCATCCACATCAAAGAGCCGCACGAGCCGGCCCGCCGCGATTTCGTGCATCGCGAGCGAGCGGCGCGTCAGCGCGACCCCCTGGCCGTCGACGGCCGCCTGCAACAGATTCGACGAATCCTGATACAGCACGCCGCGCTTCGGCTCCGGCCAGTCGGTGAGGCCGGCGGCGTCGAACCATGGGCGCCATAGCTCGTCGTCGGAGCGCAGCAGCGGGACTTTGGCGAGATCGGCCGGGGTTTGCGGCAGCTTGCCGCCGTTGAAGTTGGGCGAGCAGGCGGGGAAGAAAATCTCGTCGAGCAGCAGCTCGGCGTGCAGCCCCGGATATTTGCCGAAGCCGAAACGGATCGCGACGTCGACGTCGTCGCGCGCGAAGTCCGTCAGCGCATTGGTGGTCAGCAACTCGAGATCCCACTGCGGATTTGCCTCGATAAAGCTGCCGATGCGCGGCGTCACCCAGCGTGCCGCGAACGACGACAGCATCGATATCACGAGGCGCCGCTCGCGGTCGCCGGCACGGATCGCGCGAGTCGCGTCGGCGAGCTCCATCAACGCGGCGCGCACCTGGGTGGCGTAGCGACGGCCGGTTTCGGTGAGGCGCACGCGCTTGCCGTCGCGCGCGAACAGCGACACGCCGAGCTCGGCCTCGAGCGCGCGGATCTGGTGGCTGACCGCGCCGTGCGTGACGAACAGCTCGTCGGCGGCGCGCGAAAAGCTTTCGTGGCGGGCGGCGGCTTCGAACGCCTTGATCGCGTTCAGGGCGGGGAGTTGACGCAGGTCCATCGCAATATTTCTCACATAGACGTGAAAATTGATCGTTTTGCCCAAGTCCTTGCTGCACCTAGGATTCTAGTCATGAAACGATTTTTGGCGAGGGCCTCATGCGAGAAATTTCCTCTAGCATTGCATATGAAATCCGCACTGGCGACACGCTGCCGCTGAAGGTCGCGCGCAGCACGAAGTTGCGCGTGCATGGCGGCGCAGTGTGGGTCACGCGCAGCGACGACACGAAGGACTACTGGCTGCAGCCCGGGCAGACGCTGCATCTGCGGCGCGGCGAGCGGCTCTGGCTCAGCGCCGAGGGCGCCACGTTCGCGAAGGTTACGTTCTCGGTGCCGACGCGCTGCGACGAACGCGCTCTGAACTGGCTCGCTCGCATCGGCGAGCGCTGGATGATGCGTGTGCGCGGCGGCTGGCGCACCGTTTGACGGTGGCGCGGCGCAAAAGCCGTGCATGACGCCGGGGCCGGCAGGGTACCGGCCCCGGCTGTGCGGGTTCCCGGTGGCCGCGGGCGCGGTTTCCGAGATTTCGGTAAACTCCCGGAATCATGTGCGCCACCCCGGTCTCTCCGTCTCCGCTACCTGCCATCGAGCCGCCCATGCTGCGCTGGCTCGGCCGCGAACCCTACGAAGCCAGTTTCGACGCGATGCGCGCCTTCACCGACGCACGCACCGCCGACACCGCCGACGAAATCTGGCTCGTCGAACATCCGCCCGTCTTCACGCTCGGCCAGGCCGGCGATCCGGCGCACCTGCTCGCGGCAGACAGCAACATTCCGCTCGTCAAGGTCGACCGCGGCGGGCAGATCACGTATCACGGGCCCGGCCAGGTGGTCGCCTATCTGCTGCTCGACCTGCGCCGGCGCAAGCTGATGGTGCGCGAGCTGGTCACCCGGATCGAGCAGGCCGTGATCGACACCCTCGCGGCGTATAATCTCGCCGGAGAACGCAAGGCGGGCGCCCCCGGCATCTACGTGGCGCCTGGGCCCGACGCCGGGCTCCATGCCGGCGCCAAGATCGCGGCGCTTGGCCTGAAAATCCGCAACGGCTGCAGCTATCACGGCGTGAGTCTGAACGTGAACATGGACCTGCGGCCGTTTCTCGCGATCAATCCATGCGGCTACGCGGGGCTCGAAACAGTCGACATGGCGACGCTCGGCATCGCCGCCGGCTGGGACGACGTGGCCCGTACCCTCGCAGCAAGTCTCACCGCAAACCTCGACGGCAATCCCGCGGCCGTCGCCCAACCGCAGGCCGGTGCGCTCACCGCCTGACTGGATCGAACGAATGACTGACGTAACCGCGAATTCCGCAGCAGCCACCCCCGCGCCCGAAGGCGTGCCGGCCCCCGCCGCCTACGACGCCACCGCGAAGCAGAAAGCGCAAGCCAAGACCGCGCGCATCCCGATCAAGGTCGTTCCGATCGAAAAGCTGAAGAAGCCGGACTGGATCCGCGTGAAGGCGGCCACCGGCAATTCGCGCTTCTACGAGATCAAGCAGATCCTGCGCGAGCACAATCTTCACACGGTGTGTGAAGAGGCGAGCTGCCCGAACATCGGCGAATGTTTCGGCAAGGGCACCGCGACCTTCATGATCATGGGCGACAAGTGCACGCGCCGCTGCCCGTTCTGCGACGTCGGCCACGGCCGTCCCGATCCGCTCGACGCCGACGAACCGGCCAACCTCGCGCGCACCATCGCTGCGCTGAAGTTGAAGTACGTGGTGATCACCAGCGTCGACCGTGATGATCTGCGCGACGGTGGCGCGGCGCACTTCGTCGAATGTATCCGTCAGACGCGCGAGCTGTCGCCGCAAACGCGTATCGAAATCCTGACGCCGGACTTCCGTGGCCGCCTCGACCGCGCGCTCGGCATCCTGAATGCGGCGCCGCCCGACGTGATGAACCACAACCTCGAAACGGTGCCGCGTCTGTACAAGGAAGCGCGCCCGGGGTCGGATTACGCGCATTCGCTGAAGCTGCTGAAGGACTTCAAGGCGCTGCATCCGCACGTCGCGACCAAGTCCGGCCTGATGGTCGGCCTCGGCGAAACCGAAGAGGAAATCCTGCAGGTAATGCGCGATCTGCGCGAGCACGACGTCGACATGCTGACGATCGGCCAGTACCTGCAGCCGTCGGAGCATCATCTGCCGGTCCGCGCTTACGTGCATCCGGACACCTTCAGGATGTACGAGGAAGAGGCGTACAAGATGGGCTTCACGCACGCCGCGGTGGGCGCGATGGTTCGTTCGAGCTATCACGCCGACGTGCAGGCGCATGGAGCCGGCGTGGTCTGACGCGCTCGCGCCTCGCCGCTGTTGCCTCGCTTCACGCCCGCAGAAACGAAAAGCCCGCCGATGTGCGGGCTTTTTTCATAGACCGCTCTTCTATCAGCAAGGAAACGACACGTGGCAACCCCGATGGATCGCGGGACCTCCGCACAATGGCCTTATCCGCGGCTGATCGCGCACCGCTGCGGCGGTACGCTTGCGCCGGAAAACACCTTGGCCGGTTTCGACGCCTGCGTGCGCTACGGCTATCGCATGGTCGAATTCGACGCGAAGCTGTCCGCCGACAACGCGCTGTTCCTGCTGCATGACGACACGCTCGATCGCACGACCAACGGCCACGGGCCGGCGGCCACGCACACATGGCAGCAACTCGCCGCTCTGGATGCCGGCGCGTGGCGCGGCGCGGAGTTCGCCGGCACGCGGCTGCCGACGCTGGCCGACGCGGCCGAGCGTTGCGCGCGCGACGGCATCGCGGCGAACATCGAGATCAAGCCGTGTCCGGGCCGCGAAGTCATCACCGGCGCACTGGTCGCCCGGGGCGCGCTCGAGCTTTGGCAAGGGCAGACGCCGCCGCTGATGTCGTCGTTTTCGTTCGACGCGCTCGCCGCCGCGCGCGATGCCGCGCCGTCGCTGCCGCGCGGCATGCTGTTCGAGCGGGTGCCGGCGGACTGGCTGCGCATCGTGCGCGAACTCGACTGCGTCTCGCTGCACGCGAGTCACCGCTATCTGAGCGAACCGCTGGTCGCGCAGATCCGCGCGGCCGGGCTGCGCGTGCTCGCCTACACGGTGAACGATCCGGCGCGCGCGCAGTTGCTCGAAGAATGGGGCGTCGACATGATCTGCACGGACCGGATCGATCTGTTGACGTGACGGTGCGCTCGCAAGCTCCGCACAAACCCCTGCGGGTTTCCCCGCAAACGCGCGCGCACCGAATTCCGGATTCCCCGACAGTGCTCGTCCGGATTTCCGGGAACCCGGACGGCGCGCGCCGAGCTGTGCCGGAAAACCCATAAAAATCAAGGCTTCCAGTCTGAAATCAAACTGGCATCGACCTTGCAAAAGAAAGCGCGTGGCCGCCACGGCCCGACAAAAAAGCAAGGAGACAAAATGTCCGATTTTCCTTCCCGGTATTTCTGAATTCGTCGTCTTTGCAGCGGTCCGCCAACGTGCGCCCGCGCGACGACGTTTCGTTCGCGTGTCGCGCCTCGCGGCGGGTCATCAGCTCATATCCCTCGCAGGAACCATCGTGAAGAAACCTATCCATAAAGTGCTGTACGTCCAGGTGATCGTGGCGATCATCATCGGCATCGTACTCGGGCATTTCTACCCGAACCTCGCCATCGACATGAAGCCGCTCGGCGATGGCTTCATCAAGCTGATCAAGATGGTGATCGGGCCGATCATCTTCTGCACGGTCGTGACGGGCATCGCCGGCATGGAGGACATGAAGAAGGTTGGACGCGTCGGCGGCAAGGCGCTGTTGTACTTCGAAATCGTCTCGACCTTCGCGCTGGTGCTCGGCCTCGCCGCCACGCACCTGCTGCGACCCGGCGCCGGCTTCAACGTCGATCCGGCCTCGCTCGACGGCCGCGCGGTTGCGTCGTATGCCGCGAAGGCGCACGGCCAGTCGACGGTCGACTTCTTCATGCACATCATTCCGGACACGCTGTTGTCGGCGTTCGCGCAGGGTGAGATCCTGCAGATCCTGCTGATCGCGCTGCTGTTCGGCGCCGTGCTCGCAACGGCGGGTGAGAAGGGCAAGCCGGTGACCAACTTCATCGAAGGGCTCTCGCACATCCTGTTCGGCATGGTGCGCATCATCACGAAGCTCGCGCCGATCGGCGCGTTCGGCGCGATGGCCTTCACGATCGGCAAGTACGGCATCGGCTCGCTGCTGCCGATGCTCAAGCTGGTCGGCACGTTCTATCTGACCTCGATCGTGTTCGTGGTGGTCGTGCTCGGCGCGATCGCGCGGGCGGCGGGCTTCAACATCCTGCGTTTCGTCGCATACATCAAGGAAGAGATGCTGATCGTGCTCGGCACGAGCTCGTCCGAAGCCGCGCTGCCGCAGCTGATGCTGAAACTCGAAAAGCTCGGCTGCTCGCGCTCGGTGGTGGGCCTCGTGGTGCCGACCGGCTACTCGTTCAACCTCGACGGCACCAACATCTACATGACGATGGCGGTGCTGTTCATCGCTCAGGCGACCAACACCGACCTCACGTGGGGCCAGCAGCTGACGCTGCTCGCGGTGACGATGCTGACCTCGAAGGGTGCGAGCGGCGTGACCGGCGCGGGCTTCATCACGCTCGCGGCGACGCTGGCCGTGGTGCCGACGATTCCGCTGTCGGGCATGGTGCTGATCCTTGGCATCGACCGGTTCATGAGCGAGTGCCGCGCGCTGACGAACATCGTCGGCAACGGCGTCGCGACGGTCGTCGTGTCGGCCTGGGAAAAGGAGCTCGATCGCAGCAAGCTGAACAAGGTGCTGCGCGGCGAGGTGGCGGTCAAAGAGCCGGCCGGCGTTTGAGTTGCGCCTCGCCAACCCTGTCGTGACCAGCGCGGACGCTTAAGCATGAAACCGGCGTCCGCGCGACCTTTCGAGGCGTCTGCCGGCGAGACCGCCGGCAAAAGTCGCGGCCCAGCCCGCGACGCGTCTGGCGGCGACGCCTTGCCGCCCTATGCCACAATGTCCGATGCACATCGATCGGACTTTGCCAACGTGACCCGCCGCCTGCTGATTCTTTTCGCGCTCGCAGCCGGGCTCGCGGCGGCATGCTGGCTCACCTACAGCCTTGCGTGGAAAAGCGGTGTCGACACGCTGCGGCGCAACGCCGCCGTGCGCGCCGAGCGCACCGCGAGCGCGCTCAAGAGCACGCTCGAACGCTACGAATCGCTACCGTATCTGCTCGCCGAGCATCCGATCGTGCAGGACGTGCTGATCGATCCGAATCCCGCCAACGTCAAGCGCGCGAATCTCTATCTCGAAGACCTGAACCGCCACGCGCGCGCGACGGTCACCTACATCATTTCGCTCGACGGCTACTGCATCGCCGCCAGCAACTGGCGCGGGCCGGGCAGCTTCGTCGGCGCGGGCTATCAGTTCCGGCCGTATTTCGTCGATGCAATGAAAGGCGGCGTCGGCCGCTTCTTCGGCATCGGCACGATTTCGCAGGCGCCCGGCTACTACATCTCGCAGCCGGTGCGGCGCGACGGCAAGATCGTCGGTGTGGCGGTCGTCAAGCTCGATCTCGAATGGTTTCAGGGCGTGGACGCGTCCGAGCCGCTCGTCGTCACCGACGATCATGGCGTGATCTTCCTGTCGTCGGTGCCGGCATGGAAGTACCACACGATTCGGCCGCTGCCCGGCCAGATCGCCGATTCGATCTACCAGGCTCGCCAGTACGCGCAGCAGCCGATCGAGCCGCTACCGGTGACGGTCGAGCGCATGCTCGAAGGCAATGCGCAGATCCTGCGCATCGGCGGCGGGCGCTCCGCGCCGCGCTTCCTCGCGTCGCGTCACGCCATGGGCGAGCCGGACTGGCATCTGATCACGATGTCGCCGGTCGATCCGGTCGATGCCGACGCGCGCAAGGCGACCATCGTCACCGGCTTCGGCTATGTGTCGCTGGTGCTGCTCGCGTTCTACTGGCGCATGCGGCGCGCGCGTGTGCGCGAAATGATGCGCAGCCGCGCGCTGCTGCAGAAGGCCTATGCCGAGCTGAACCAGCGCGTCGCCGAGCGCACCGCCGATCTGTCCGAGGCGAACGAGCAGTTGCACAAGGAAGTCGCCGAGCGTACACGCGCCGAGCAGGAACTGCGCGCCGCGCAAGACGAACTGATCCAGGCGAGCAAGCTGGCCGCGCTCGGCCAGATGGCGGCCGGCATCACGCACGAGCTGAACCAGCCGCTCGCCGCGCTGCGCAGTTTTTCCGATAACACGCGCGTGCTGCTCGAACGCGGCGATCAGGCATCGGCGCGCGAGAATCTCGAAGCGATCGCGGCGCTCACCGAGCGCATGGGCAAGATCACGAACCAGCTGAAGCTGTTCGTCGGCCGCGCGCGGCCGCGCAGCGCGCGCGCGTCGATCGTGCGGGCCCTGCGCAACGTCGTCGCGCTGCTGCAAAAGCGCCTGCAGGGCGTCGAACTCGAGTTCGTGCTGATCGATATCGCGGCCGACACCGACACCGACGCCGCCGCTGCGGCAGGCGGCGCGCGCACGCCGCTGAATCTCGCCGACGATCATCCGGAGCTGGTCGCGAATTGCGACGATCTGCGGCTCGAACAGGTGCTGATCAACCTGCTCGGCAACGCGCTCGACGCAACCGCCGGCATGAACCCGCCGCGTATCACGGTCGAGGTGGAGGCCGGCGTCGCGAACCTGTCGATCGCGGTCGGCGACAACGGCCCCGGCATTCCCGACGACGTGTTGCCGCACCTGTTCGAACCGTTTTTCACGACGAAGGAAATGGGCCAGGGGCTCGGCCTTGGCCTCGCGATTTCATCGTCGATCGCGCGCGATTGCGGCGGCTCGCTCGTCGCGCGCAACGCGCCGCACGGTGGCGCATCATTCGTGTTGACGCTGCGTCGCGCGCGTGTGCAGACCAGCCCCTCGCACGATTCGCTGACCGCGGGCTCCTGATTTCACCCCGAAGCATCACCCGGAACACGCAATGAACGACGGCCTGCAAGTGCTGTATATCGAAGACGACGAACTGGTGCGCCGCGCGAGCGTGCAGAGCCTGCAACTGGCGGGCTTCGACGTAATCGGCCATGCGTCGGTCGAGGCCGCGGCGAAGCTGATCAGCGCGGACTTCTCCGGCGTGATCGTCAGCGATATCCGGCTGCCCGGCGCGAGCGGTCTCGACCTGCTCGCGCAGTGCCACGAGCGCGCGCCCGACGTGCCGGTGATTCTGGTCACCGGCCACGGCGATATCTCGATGGCCGTGCAGGCGATGCGCGACGGCGCCTACGACTTCATCGAAAAGCCGTTCGCGTCCGAGCGGCTGATCGAAACCGTGCGGCGCGCGCTGGAGCGCCGCAAGCTCGTGCTCGAAAACCTCGCGCTGCGCCGTGAGCTGGCCGGGCAGAACGCGGTCGCGCCGCGCATCATCGGCCGCAGTCCGGCGATCGAGCAGGTGCGGCGGCTGATCGCCAACGTCGCGCCGACCGATGCGTCCGTCCTGATCAACGGTGATACCGGCGCGGGCAAGGAGCTGATCGCGCGCAGCCTGCACGAGCTGTCGCCGCGGCGTGACAAGCCGTTCATCGCGGTGAACTGCGGCGCGCTGCCCGAGCCGATGTTCGAATCGGAGATGTTCGGCTACGAGCCGGGCGCGTTCACCGGCGCGGCCAAACGGCGGATCGGCAAGCTCGAACATGCGTCGGGCGGCACGCTGTTTCTCGACGAGATCGAGAGCATGCCGCTCGCGCTGCAGGTCAAGCTGCTGCGCGTGCTGCAGGACGGCGTGCTGGAACGGCTCGGCTCGAATCAGCCGATTCGCGTCAATTGCCGCGTGGTCGCGGCTGCAAAAGGCGACATGGCCGAGCACGTCGCGGATGGCTCGTTCCGGCGCGATCTGCTGTACCGGCTCAACGTGGTGACGATCGCGCTGCCGCCTTTGAGCGAGCGTTGCGAGGACATCGTGCCGCTGTTCGAGCATTTCCTGCTGGATGCTGCCGTTCGTTATCAGCGGCCGGCGCCGATGCTAACCGATCGCCAACGTGCGAGTCTGATGCAGCGAGACTGGCCGGGCAACGTGCGCGAGCTGCGTAATGCCGCCGACCGCTTCGTGCTCGGCATCGCCGACGAACCGGTGCTGTCGTTCGGCGAAGACGGCGGGGCCACCCATCCGCTGAAGGAGCGTGTCGAGCAGTTCGAGCGCGCGATGATCGCCGAGGCGTTGGAGCAGGCGGGCGGCGTGGTCGCGGTCGCGGCGGACCGGCTGCAGCTCGGCAAGGCGACGCTCTACGAGAAGATCAAGCGATATGGCCTTGCGGCCAAAGGGGAAGGGGAGCGGTGAGGAGGCGGACGCCGGCGGCGGGAGGTTGCGCCGGCGCGTGGGGATCTGCTTGCGCCGGCTTAAGCCGCGCCAGCCTTCAGCGCTTTCGCGAGCAACTGGTCGAGTTCCGCGAACTGCGGCTCGCCGACATAGCGCTTCAGGATCTTGCCGTCTTTATCGACGACGAAGGTGGTCGGCGTGAGCTGCACGTTGCCGAACCGCTTGGCGGCCGAGCCGTCGTCCATCGCGACCTTGAACGGCAGCTGACGCGTTTGCGTGTAATTGGTCACGTACATCGGCGCGTCGTAGTTCATTGCCACCGCGACGAATTCGAGGCCCTGGCCCTTGAAGCGGTTATAGGTCTCGACCATCTGCGGCATTTCCTTCATGCAGGTGTCGCAACTCGTTGCCCAGAAGTTGACCAGATAAACCTTGCCTTTGAGGTCCGCGGTCGTGAGCTTCTGTCCCGATAGCAGCGTGAAGGTCGCATCGGGTACGCGCTGCTGGCCGGCAAACGCGAAGTAACCGGCGACGGCGAGCGCAATGGCCACGGCCACCGCAATCAGATAGCGAAGCGGGTTCGTGCGCCGGACGGCGGTCGGTGAATTGGAACTCATGGACGGAACCTCGTGAGTCGCGCGCGGCGCGGAACAATGGGGCGGTGTGGTGGCCCGCGGGCCGGTACTGAACAACTCCTCTATTCTAGCTCCAATGGGTTCGGCTGCGCCGAAATGGCGGGACGGCTGCGCTTCGCGTCGGCCCGGCAGTCGATCAGCGGATAATGGCGCTTTACGCTCCGAGAAGCCCGATCTTCCGTCCCATGCTCCGAACCGTTCTTCGCGTCTGCTCTTTAGTTGCCCGCGTTTCTTGCCATTTTCCGTTGATCAGCCGATTGTCCGCCCGCCGTGCGGGCGTCTTCCAACCGGCGGGCCTATTTCTCCGCGCATTCACGCGATCCGGTCACGCTCGAACCGTGATCGGCGCGGCGACGGCCGCGTTGGCGCTCGGCGTCGCGCTCAGCGCCTGCTCACCGACCTTCGACTGGCGCACCGTGATGAACAACGACAAGGGCTACACGGTCGACTTCCCAGCCAAGCCGGACAACGATCAGCGCGCGGTGCAGATCGGCGGCACACCGATGCAGATGGCAATGCAGACCGCCGAAGCGGGCAATGCGGTCTTTGCGGTCGGCACCGTGATGCTGCCCGACGACAGCGACGCGACCCAGCGTGCCGCGCTCGATTTCCTGCGCGCGGGACTGGCGCGCAATGTCGGCGCGACGCCCGATGCTCACCCAGCGCAAATCCCGCTGGCGGCGGGCGGCAAGATACCGGGGCTGGAAATGACGGTGAGCGGCACGGCGGGCGCCAAACACGAGGCGCGCACGGTGTATGCGCGGCTCGTCGCGCGCGGCCGGCACGTGTACCAGGCGGCGATCATCGCCGATCAACCGCTGCCGCAAGACCAGGTCGACCAGTTTTTTTCGTCGTTCCAGCTGTACTAAATGCGGTATTTTTGGCCGATCGGGCGCACCTCAGAGTGCCGAATGCAGTGAAAGTTCCTTCGCAGGTTTGTACGCTAATTGCCGGTTTACGTTGAGATTTTTGAGTTGCGCGCACAGCCTGTGGATAACTCTGTTGAGAAGTCGGCCTCAATGGCCGCAAAAGCCCATCAGGCGGGCCTTCCGGCAAAATTCACAGGCGTAGGGAATTTAAAAAAATACAATGAAATCAACAGACTGGCGAGATGCGCGTCTGCGCCCTTTTGAGTTGTATCAAAATCTAACAGGATCGCGCGTGTGTGAATAAGTCAAGTCTTGACAGTCGTTTTTTCTCCTCATAACGAGCCAAAAGCGCGGCGGTATTGGATTGCCTCGGCGACCTGCGCGGCGCTCGGCATCGCCGCGCCAGCCAGGTCCGCGACGGTGCGCGCGACCTTCAACACCCGGTAGTACGCCCGCGCCGACCAGCCAAAGCGCTCGCCGGCTTCGCGCAGCAGCGCCTCGCCCGCTGCGTCCGGGCGGCATACATCGTCGACTTCGCGTCCGTCCAGCTCGCGGTTGGTCTTGCCTTGCCGGGCCAGTTGCCGCTCGCGCGCAGCGCTCACGCGCTGTGCAATCGCCACGCTTGCTTCGCCGGTGGTGGCGGCGCGTGCCGCGAGTTCGGTGGCGGTCAGTGCTGGAATTTCGAGCTGGATGTCGATGCGGTCGAGCAGCGGTCCCGACAATTTCCGCAAATAGCGCGCCGCAACTTCAGGCGTACAGCGGCAGCGCCCGCCCGGATCGCCGCGCCAGCCGCACGGGCACGGGTTCATTGCGGCGATCAGTTGGCAGGCAGCGGGGAAATCCGCTTGCCAGGCGGCGCGCGAGATCGTGATGCGGCCAGCTTCGAGCGGCTCGCGCAGCGTTTCGAGCACCACCCGATCGAATTCGGGAAGCTCGTCCAGAAAAAGCACGCCCAGATGCGCGAGCGTGATCTCGCCGGGCTGCGGCGGATTGCGTCCGCCGACCAGCGCCGCCGCGCTCGACGAATGGTGCGGCGCGCGAAACGGCCGCTGACGCCACTGCGACGGCTTGAAGCCGATGCGGCTCGCGGACAGTAGCGCGGCGGAGGCAAGCGCTTCGTCGTCGGTCATGGGCGGCAGCAAACTGGGCAGGCGTGCCGCGAGCATCGACTTGCCGGCGCCGGGCGGTCCGATCAGCAGCACGTGATGGCCGCCGGCCGCCGCGACTTCGAGGGCGCGCCGAGCGGCGCGCTGGCCAATCACGTCGGCCATGTCCGGCGACGGGGCGGCGGCGTGCTCGTTGTGCTCGGGCGCGGCGACCGGACTAAGACGCGCGTCCGGCGAGCCTGCGAGATGCGCGCATAGCGACGGCAGATCGGCGGCGCCGAACACGTCGACGCCGGGCACGAGCGCCGCTTCCGCCGCGCTCGCGGCCGGCAGGTAAAGCTGTGGGGTATGGAAGGCCGGTGCGGCTAGTTGATCGAGGAGGGCGGGCAACGCAGAACGGGCTTCAGATGAAGCGTCGGCGTTGCCGGCGTTCGCCAGCGCGCCGCGCGCGGTGCCGCAGGCCATCGCGAACGCGCCGCGCATCGGCCGCAGCGCGCCGGTCAGCGACAGCTCGCCGGCAAACTCGCGATGGAGCAGCGATTCGGCGGGAATCTGCCCGCTTGCGGCGAGGATGCCGAGCGCGATCGGCAGATCGAAACGACCGGATTCTTTCGGTAGATCGGCCGGCGCGAGGTTGACGGTGATGCGGCGGACTGGAAAATCGAAACCGCAGTTCTGCAGCGCCGCGCGCACGCGTTCACGGCTCTCGCGCACTTCCAGGTCGGGCAGGCCGACGATCGAAAAGGACGGCAGTCCATTGGCGAGGTGAACCTCGACGGTCACTTCGGGCGCACGGCCAGCGGCCGGCGCGCGGCTGCGCACCACGGCAAGCGACATATTCTCTCCCGTCGGACGGCGCGCTCACATCGCGCGCAAATCCCCTAAAACGCTGATGACGTCACGGCTCGCTTGCCTGTGATGTGCGGCACTGCGCAGCGCGAAGGCTGCGAGCAGCGCTTACGGCGTCTGCGTGAGCGGCAATTTCTGTTCGAGCTCGGCGACGCGGCGTTCGAGTTCTTCGAGGCGCGCGCGCGTACGCACGAGCACCTGGGTCTGCGTATCGAATTCCTCGCGCGTGACCAGATCGAGCTTCGAGAAGCCCTGCGACAACATTGCCTTGACGTTGCGTTCGACATCCTTGGCCGGCGAATTCTTGAACAGATCGCTGACGCGGGCCTGGAAGTCGTTAAAAACGTCGTTCGGTTGTTTCATCGTGTTCCCCTTGGTGCACAAAAAGTGTGCATGTTTCATTGCGCCCGTGCCCCGTTACGGCAAGCGGGCGATCCTGGTGCGCGCGACGTATTGGTTGCCGCGGCCGCGTGAGCGTGTTTGGTGCGCGCCCTCGCGTTCAGAACGTTCGAACACTCTAGCAACGATCCCCCCGCCGCGCCACCGCCCGCCGCGCCGCTGGCCGTTCGGACAAGGCCGCTCGGGCGCGCTGCGCCACGCGCGCGAGGCGCGCTCCGACACAACGTGGCATAGGAGTTGCTGTTACTGCCCCGCGCGCGCACTGCCAGGGCGCTTTTCCCGGTAGCGCAGGAGACCGCCGCCACGGGGCACAACGGATCAGCAATAACAACGGATCAGCAATAACTAGCGAGGATTTCATGAAACTCATTACCGCAATCATCAAGCCGTTCAAGCTGGATGAAGCGCGCGAAGCCCTGTCGGCGATCGGCGTGTCGGGCATCACGGTGACTGAAGTCAAAGGCTTCGGACGGCAAAAGGGCCACACCGAGCTGTATCGGGGCGCCGAATACGTCGTCGACTTTCTGCCGAAGGTGAAGATCGAAGCGGCGGTATCGGACGACATCGTCGATCAGGCGATCGAGGCGCTCGAGCGCGCCGCGCGTACCGGCAAGATCGGCGACGGCAAGATCTTCGTCACGCCGATCGAGCAGGTGGTTCGGATCCGCACCGGCGAGACCGGCGCCGACGCACTGTAAAAGACCAGAACATAGCGACACGGATAGCGGCAAGAGGAAAACCAAGATGCGCAAACTAATGATGTCCCTGCTGATGGCCGGCTCGCTGCTCGCGGGCGGTGTCGGCACCGCCCTCGCGGACGATGCGTCCGCTCCCGCAGCCGCCTCCGCTCCCGATACGACGGCGAGCGCGCCCGCACCGGACGCCTCCGCCGCAGCCGCTGCCCCGGCGGCCTCGGCTCCCGCCGCCGATGCGTCCGCCGCGCCGGCCGCAAGCGCACCGGCCGCCGCCGATGCATCGGCCGCCGCCGCGGCCGCGCCGGCCGCCCCGACCGCGCCGTTCTCGGTCGATTCATCGAAGATCAACTCCGGCGACACCGCGTGGATGCTGACCTCCACCGCGCTGGTGCTGTTCATGACGATCCCGGGTCTCGCGCTGTTCTACGGCGGTATGGTCCGCAAGAAGAACGTGCTCGCGACGCTGATGCAAAGCTTCGCGATCACCTGTGTGGTGACGATCGTCTGGACCGTGGTCGGCTACAGCCTCGCGTTCACGCCGGGCAGCTCGTTCATCGGCGGCTTCTCGCGCGTGTTCATGACGGGCATGAACTACATCAAGGGCGACAAGGCCACGACGCTGACCGTCAGCCACCTCGCGCCGACGATCCCCGAGACGGTCTACTTCGTCTACCAGATGACCTTCGCGATCATCACGCCGGCGCTGATCACCGGTGCCTTCGCGGACCGCATGAAGTTCTCGGCGATGCTGGTGTTCATGACGCTGTGGTCGATCATCGTCTACTCGCCGATCGCGCACATGGTGTGGGAGCCGAGCGGCTGGCTGGCTAGCGCGGGCATCCTCGACTTCGCGGGCGGCACGGTGGTGCACATCAACGCCGGTATCGCGGGTCTGGTCTGCTGTCTGGTGCTCGGCAAGCGCGTCGGCTATGGCAAGGAAGCAATGGCGCCGCACAACCTGACGCTCACGCTGATCGGTGGCGCGATGCTGTGGGTCGGCTGGTTCGGCTTCAACGCGGGTTCGGCCGTGGCAGCGGATGGCCGTGCCGGCTTCGCGATGTTCGCGACGCAGGTGGCGACCGCCGCGGCGGCGCTCGCGTGGATGTTCGCCGAATGGGCAGCCAAGGGCAAGCCGTCGGTGCTCGGTATCGTGTCAGGCGCGGTCGCGGGTCTGGTGGCGATTACGCCGGCGTCGGGCTTCGTCGGCACGGTCGGCGCGCTCGTGATCGGTATCGTCGCGGGTGTGGTCTGCTTCTGGGCGGCCACGTGGCTCAAGCACAAGTTCGGGTACGACGATTCGCTCGACGCGTTCGGCGTGCACTGCATCGGCGGGATCATCGGTGCGCTGCTGACCGGCGTGTTCGCGGTCAAGGACATCAGCGGCTCGGACGGCAGCGTGATCCTGCAGGCGAAGGGCGTGCTGACGACGCTGATCTACAGCGGCGTGGTGAGCTTCGTGCTGCTGAAGATCATCGACCTGGTGATGGGCATCCGCGTGACCGAAGAGCAGGAGCGCGAAGGCCTCGACGTGAGCCTGCACGGCGAGAAAGTCGAATAACGGAGAACCTGTCCCGGTTCGGCCCGCGCTCGCGGGCCCGTCAGTAAGAAAAAATGGTTAAGCAAGCGCAGCAATTTCGCCCGCCTTCATGGCGGGCTTTTTTCTTGCTGATCGGGTTGCGAACGGCGATTTTCCGCGCCTATCATCGAGATAGGGAGAATGCATTCGAGTCTGCTTGCGAATGGAGAAACCGTCCCCAAATGGACAAAGCATTTGCTCTACAATCTTTTTTCTCCAGTCTGCGAGTGATCAATGGTTCCGCACCTAGTTACGGCGTTAAACGGCCCGCTGCTCGACCTCGAGCGGAAGATCCTCGACGCCACGCCCGCTATCGAACGCTGGTTCCGGCTCGAATGGCAGGAGCACACGCCACCGTTCTACTGTTCCGTCGATCTGCGTAACGCGGGCTTCAAGCTCGCGCCGGTCGACACCAATCTGTTTCCCGGCGCGTTCAACAATCTGCCGCAGGAAGTGCTGCCGCTCGCGGTGCAGGCCGCGATGGCCTCGATCGAAAAGATCTGCCCGGACGCGAAGAATCTGCTCGTCATTCCCGAGCGTCACACCCGCAACGCGTTCTACCTCGAAAACGTCGCCCGGCTTGCGTCGATCATGCGCCAGGCGGGTCTGAACGTACGCTTCGGCACGCTCGACGAAACCATCAACGGCCCGGTCACGATTGCGCTGTCGGACGGCCAGAAGCTGGTGCTCGAACCGCTCGAGCGCTCGCAGCGGCGCCTTGGTCTGAAGAACTTCGACCCGTGCTCGATCCTGCTGAACAACGATTTGTCCGGCGGTATTCCGCCCGTGCTCGAAAACCTGCACGAGCAGTACCTGCTGCCGCCGCTGCATGCTGGCTGGGCGGTGCGTCGCAAGTCGACGCATTTCTCGTGCTATGACGACGTCGCGAAGAAGTTCGCGAAGATGGTCGAGATCGATCCGTGGATGATCAATCCGTATTTCGCGCATGTCGAGGGCGTCGACTTCCAGCAGCGCACCGGCGAGGAAGCCCTTGCCGATGCGATCGACGGCGTGCTGAAGAAGATCGCGCGCAAGTATCGCGAGTACGGCATCTCCGAAAAACCGTATGTCGTGATCAAGTCCGATGCGGGCACCTACGGCATGGGCGTGATGACCGTGCACGACGCGTCGGAAGTCGCCGCGCTGACGAAGCGCGAACGCACGCGCATGGCCGCGACCAAAGACGGCCTCGAAGTGCACGACGTGATCGTGCAGGAAGGCGTCTACACGTTCGAGCGCATCGGCGAGGAAGTCGCCGAGCCGGTCGTCTACATGATCGACCGCTATGTGGTGGGCGGCTTCTATCGCGTGCACGGCAGCCGCGAGCGCGACCAGAACCTGAACGCGCCGGGCATGCACTTCGTGCCGCTCGGCTTCGAACACACGGCGCTGCCCGATGCGCACGCGAAGCCCGGCGCGGCGCCGCCGAACCGCTTCTATATGTATGGCGTGGTGGCGCGGCTCGGGTTGCTGGCCGCATCGGTCGAACTCGAAAAGACCGATCCTGAAGCGATCCAGGTCTAAGCCGCCTCGCGCGGCAGGATGGCGGCATGCGTGCCGCCATCGCCGTCTTCAAAGACTATATTGACGAACAATGTCACGCCCCTCAGGGCGCACCGGGACTTTCATGGACATTCTTTTCATCGCCGATCCGCTCAGCCATTTCAAGATCTACAAGGACACGACCTACGCGATGATGGCCGAAGCGGCGCGGCGCGGTCACACGGTGTACACCTGCGAGCCGAAGCATCTGGCGTGGACGGGCGGCGATGTCGAGGCGAACGTGCAGCGCATTGCGATCGTCGGCGATACCACGGATCTGCATCGTGATGTCTGGTTTGCCGCCGATCCCGCCACGCCGCGCGCGCTCGCGAGCTTCGGCGCGGTCGTGATGCGCAAGGACCCGCCGTTCGACATGGAATACGTGACGTCGACCTGGCTGCTCGAACTGGCCGAGCGTGGCGGCGCGCGCATCTTCAACAAACCGCAGGCGATCCGCGATCATTCGGAGAAGCTCGCAATCGGCGAGTTCGCGCAGTTCGTCGCGCCGACGCTGGTCACTCGCGACCCGGCGCGTCTGCGCGCGTTCCACGAACAGCACGGCGACGTGATCCTGAAGCCGCTCGACGGCATGGGCGGCATGGGCGTATTCCGCGTGAAGGCGGACGGCATGAACCTCGGCTCGATCCTCGAAATGCTGAGCCACGACGGCGCGCGCTCGGTGATGGCGCAGAAATTCATCCCCGAGATCAAGGAAGGTGACAAGCGCATCCTGCTGATCGGCGGCGAAGCGGTGCCGTACTCGCTCGCGCGCATTCCTCAGGGTAATGAGGTGCGCGGCAATCTGGCGGCCGGCGGACTGGGCGTCGCGCGGCCGCTCAGCGAGCAGGATCGCAAGATCGCCGATACGCTCGCGCCGGTGCTGGCGGCGCGCGGCCTGCTGCTGGTCGGACTCGATGCGATCGGCGACTGGCTCACCGAAGTCAACGTCACGAGCCCGACGTGTTTCCGCGAGATCATGGACCAGACCGGCTTCGACGTCGCCGCGATGTTCGTCGACGCGCTGGAGCGCGCGGTCGGCTGACGCGTGGCGCTCGCGTGGCGCGCCGACGCAGCGGCCTTGATTGCCCGGCTGCACCCCCAATCTGTGTAGTAAATCCGCATCAGGCGTGGCGTCGGGGTTGGCGCGAAAATGAGGCTGCTACAATGCCCGCTCGCCCGACGATGCATTCCCGCCCTCGCGACCCACGGCCGGTCCGGGGCGATGGCGAACCGGGCTCGAGTCCCGGTCCACGGTTTGGGGCCGTTCTTTTGCAGTAAGGCTGACATGGCAGGCATTCTGATCATTGCGCACGCTCCATTCGCCACCGCGTTGCGCGATTGCATTTCCCACATCTATGGCGGTTTGCCGGCGCGTATCGGCGTGATCGACGTGTCGCCGGATTGCGATCCTGCGCAGGTCGTCGCGTTCGCGAATTCGGAAGTCGTGCGGCTGAAGGAAGAGAACGGCGCGCTCGTGCTGACCGACATGTTCGGCGCGACGCCGGCCAACATCGCGGGCCGGCTCGCCACCGTGCCGGACGTGCGTGTGCTGTGCGGCGTCAATCTGCCGATGCTGGTGCGCGCGGTCTGCTATCGCGCGACGCCGCTCGACACGCTCGTCGACAAGGCGCTCGCCGGTGCGACCAAGGGCGTGCACGCGATCGGACCGGCGATGCCGACACCGGTCACGCCGCCAGTGTCCGCTGCCGAGTGCCTGCCGGCGCTGCCGCCTGACGCGGCGGCCGCCGACTGTGTTCCCGCTTTGCCGGCCGATGCCGATCTGACGCAAAAGACGGACGCGCCCGGCCTGTAAGCCGGGCTGGTTAGCAGGCAAGCTTCGACAAATTCAAGCGGTTTCACAACGGTGCCGATCGCATTGAAGCCGCTTTGCAGTAACACGTTTCACCATTTCATTCACCCGCGCTTCGGACCATCACATGCTGCAACAGGAAACGACAATTGTGAACAAGCTGGGGCTGCACGCGCGCGCGTCGGCCAAGTTGACGCAACTCGCGGGCAACTACCAGGCGGAAATCTGGATGAGCCGCAATGGCCGTCGTATCAACGCGAAGAGCATCATGGGCGTGATGATGCTGGCCGCGGGCATCGGCAGTACCGTGCTGATCGAAACGGAAGGCGCCGACGAACAGGACGCGATGGACGCGCTCTTGAAACTGATCGCCGATAAATTTGGCGAAGGTCAATAAAGCCGCGCGCTTTGCGTTCGACAAACCCGAAAATGCCGCGGCTCAGTCCGCGGTTTTTTTTCGCCGCCGACATCTGAATATCAGAAGAGGCGCGCCGTTAATCGACATTAAAGGGATCTAGAAGCGGCGCGAAAGCCATCGGGAAGAGTGCGTAAGACGACATGCGTTTTCAATGTTTAAACCATATGTTTTGCGCGACGTGTATAAAGCGAAGCTTCGCCGGGTACGAGGGCACCTCATTGCGATAATCCGTGCTGCGCTGCACACACCGCTGACACACTTCAAAAAGGCGCGGAATTTATAATGCCTAGTACAGTCTGAGAGCATTGCAGCGGTTTGCCGCGGCATTACACAACTAGAGGAGGTGCGCGTGTCATTCACGCTGCATGGAATTCCCGTGTCACGCGGTATCGCCATCGGGCGGGCCTATCTGATCGCCCCGGCAGCACTCGACGTAGACCACTATCTGATCGAACCGCCCCAGATCGAAGGGGAGGTCGGGCGTTTTCGCGCGGCTCAGCAGCGCGTGCATGAAGAACTCAACGTATTGCGCGCCGATCTTGCCGCGGATGCCCCGAGCGAAATGGGCGCGTTCATCGACGTTCACACGATGATCCTGAACGACGTCATGCTCGTTCAGGAAACCATCGACCTGATCCGCACGCGCCGCTACAACGTGGAATGGGCGCTGACCGAACAGCTCGAAAGACTGTCGCGTCATTTCGACACTATCGAAGACGAATACCTGCGCGAGCGCAAGGCCGATATCGAGCAGGTCGTCGAGCGCGTGCTGAAGGCGCTCGCGGGCGCGCCGGGCATCGTCGGCAACGTGCATGGCGCGTGCGACGAGATGATCGTGGTCGCGCACGACATCGCGCCGGCCGACATGATGCAGTTCAAGACGCAGACGTTCCAGGGCTTCGTCACCGATCTGGGCGGGCGCACGTCGCACACCGCGATCGTCGCGCGCAGCCTCGGCATTCCGGCCGCGGTCGGCGTGCAGCATGCGAGCGCGCTGATCCGCCAGGACGATCTGATCATCGTCGATGGCGACCACGGCATCGTGATCGTCGATCCCGCGCCGATCGTGCTCGAGGAATACTCGTACCGGCAAAGCGAGAAGGAGCTCGAGCAGCGCAAGCTGCAACGGCTCAAGTTCTCGCCGACGCAAACGCTGTGCGGCACTCGCATCGAACTGTGCGCGAACATCGAGTTGCCGGACGACGCGCGCGCGGCGGTCGAATCGGGCGCGACCGGCGTGGGTCTGTTCCGCACCGAGTTTCTGTTCATGAATCACAAGCACCGGATGCCCGAAGAGGAGGCGCAGTTCAGCGCGTATCGTCGCGCGGTCGAACTGATGAACGGCTTGCCGGTCACGATCCGCACGATCGACGTCGGCGCCGACAAGCCGCTCGATTCGATGGGCGGCGACGGCTACGAGACCGCCGCGAATCCGGCGCTCGGTTTGCGCGCGATTCGCTGGAGCCTGTCCGAGCCGCAGATGTTCCTCACGCAGTTGCGCGCGATCCTGCGCGCGTCGGCGTTCGGCAGGGTGAAGATCCTGATCCCGATGCTCGCGCACGCGCAGGAAATCGACCAGACGCTCGATCTGATCCGCGAAGCGAAGCGTCAACTCGACGACGCGGGTATCGCTTACGATCCGAACGTGCAGGTGGGCGCGATGATCGAGATCCCGGCCGCCGCGATCGCGTTGCCGCTGTTTCTGAAGCGGCTCGATTTCCTGTCGATCGGCACCAACGATCTGATTCAGTACACGCTCGCGATCGATCGCGCGGACAACGCGGTGGCGCATCTGTACGACCCGCTGCATCCGGCCGTGCTGCATCTGATCGCGTTCACGCTGCGCGAGGCGAAGCGCGCGGGCGTGCCCGTGTCGGTGTGCGGTGAGATGGCGGGCGATCCGGCGTTGACGCGTCTGCTGCTCGGCATGGGTCTGACCGAGTTTTCGATGCATCCGAGCCAACTCCTCGAGGTCAAGCAGGAGGTGCTGCGCTCGCATCTGAAGACGCTCGAAAAGCCCGTTGCCGACGTGCTGGCTTCGTTCGAGCCGGAGGAGGTGCAGGCGGCGCTCAAGCGGGTCGCGCTGGTTTGAATCTGACGCGCATCGTCTTGCCTCGTTGAACGAAAAAACGCCGCACATGTGCGGCGTTCTGCTATTTCGGCGTCAAGCGAACGGGCAGTGCAGAACCGCCTCAAGACCCGTGCGCGTGGCCGCACACCGGACAATCCGGCTGACGTCCGATGCGCATCGTGTTCCATTCCATCCGCAGCGAATCGAGCATCGTCAGGCGGCCCACGAGCGGCGTGCCGATTGCGCCGATCACCTTCAGCGCTTCGGCAGCCTGCATCGAACCGATGATGCCGACCGTCGGCGCGAACACGCCCATCGTCGAGCATGCGACTTCTTCGAACGGCTGGTCTTCGGGAAACACGCACGCGTAGCACGGCGACGCTTCATCGCGGAAATCGAAAGTGCTGATCTGGCCGTCGAAGCGCAGCGCCGCTCCCGACACGAGCGGCACGCGATGCTTGACGCACGCGCGGTTGATCGCGTGACGCGTCGCGAAGTTGTCGGTGCAATCGAGCACGACACTCGCGTGCGGCACCTCGCGGTCGAGCCACGCATCGTCGACGCGCTCGGCCACCGCGTTGACGACGACCTCGGGATTGATCCGCGCGAGCATGTCGCGCCCGGACTCGACCTTCCTACGTCCAACCGACGCGCTCACGTGCAGGATCTGTCGTTGTAGATTAGTCAGGTCGACGGTATCGGCATCGACGAGCGTCAGACGGCCGACGCCCGCCGCCGCGAGATACAGCGCGGCTGGCGAACCGAGCCCGCCCGCGCCGACGATGATCGCGTGGGCGTCGATAAAACGCTGCTGCGCCTCGATGCCGATTTCATCGACGAGGATGTGGCGGGAGTAGCGAAGGAGTTGATCGTCATTCATGGCGGGGCGCGTGGGGTGTGTCGCTATGTCGCTGTGTCGCGCAAGGAGAGGCAGGCCGAGGGGCCGCGGCGCGCATTCGTGGCTGTAATTTTAATCGCGCGGGGAGGGTGGCGGTTGCGGCTTGCCGTGATGCGCCACCGGTTAGGCGGCGGCTTTTGCTGAAACTGTTGCCGCGTGTCTTCGCAGACTATCGTGCTGCGAAGACACGCGCGGGGTTCGCTGCCTGTTGGTCAGCTTACTTGCCAGCGGGAACCGGTGCCGAAGCCGGCGCCGGTCCCGATGCGCCCGGCACCGGTTGCGTCGGCTTCACCGCGACCGGCGCGGAGGCCGAGGTGTCCGGCTTGTTCTGCGCGAGACGGCGTTCCATCAACGACTTCGATTCCTGAACCGGCTTGCCTTCGAGTTTGTCGACTGCCTGTTGCAGCATGAAGTCGTCGGCCGAACCGAACTCGACCGGCTTGCGTTCGCGCTCCTTCTGGCGCTGTTCCGGCGTCTTCTTGTCGTTCTGCTCTTCGAGCTGACGCAGTTGCTCCATGCGCTCCTGCTCGCGCTGCTCCGCTTCCTTCTTCTCGTTCGGGTCCTGCGTGTTCGCGAGGTGATTCGAGTAGTCGACTTCGCGGGTCACGAGCGCGTCGTCCGGATCGCCGTCCGCGTACTGATCGACCGGAATGTCGGGGCGGATGCCCTTGTTCTGGATCGAACGGCCGCTCGGCGTGTAGTAATACGCGGTGGTCAGGCGCAGTGCGGTGTCGGCCGTCAGGGGGCGCACGGTTTGCACCGAACCCTTGCCGAACGTGGTCTTGCCGAGAATCAGCGCGCGGTGCTGATCCTGCAGCGCGCCCGCGACGATTTCCGACGCCGACGCCGAATACGCGTTGGTCAGCACGATCATGGGCACGGTCTTGAAGATGGCCGGGACGTCCTTGAGCGGATCGCTGTCGAACGATTGCAGACGGTAGTTATCGTAGGTGTCGCGATAGATCTGCTTCGAATCCGGAATCTGGCCGTTGGTCGACACCACCACCGAATTCGGCGGCAGGAACGCGCCCGCGACGCCGACCGCGCTTTGCAGCAGACCGCCGCCGTTGTTGCGCAGGTCGAGGATGAGGCCCTTCAGGTTCGGCTCCTGGCGCGCGAGATCCTGCAGCTTGGCCGCGAGGTCAGGCGTGGTGCGTTCCTGGAAGCTCGTGATGCGCACGTACGCGAAGCCCGGCGCGATGATCTTGCCCTTCACCGACTGCACCTTGATGATCGCGCGCGTGACGGTGAGCGGGAACGTGCGGTCGTCGGTCTTGCGGAAGATGGTCAGCGTGACCTTGGTGCCCGGGTCGCCGCGCATCTGCTTGACCGCCTGGTCGAGCGTCATGCCGCGCACGGGCTTGTCGTTGATGCGCGTGATCAGGTCGCCCGGACGGATGCCGGCGCGGAACGCGGGCGTGTCTTCGATTGGCGAAATCACCTTGATCAGGCCGTCTTCCGACGAAATTTCGATGCCGAGGCCCGCGAAGCGGCCCTTGGTCTGCTCCTGCAGCTCTTCGTAGTCGGTCTTGTCGAGGTACGACGAGTGCGGGTCGAGGCTGGACACCATGCCCTTGATCGCGGCGGTGAGCAGCTTCTTGTCGTCGACCGGTTCAACGTATTCGTGCTTGATCTGCCCGAACACTTCGGCGAAAAGCCTGAGCTGGTCTAGCGGCAGCGGGGCGACCGCAGCGCTAGCGGGTTGCTGGGCCGAGGCGGAGTATTGCAGGGTGGCAAAGACACCGGTAGCAAGGCCCGCGGCAATCAGGCCGATATTTTTCAGGTTCTTTCGCATAGAGTCTGTTGCGGTCGGAAGCGCGTGGCAGCGTCGATAAAGATTTGGACGGACAAGTATAACTGCACACCCGCCTGCTCAGGGCGCGGTGCAGGCAATCGTGCTTCGACAGTACGGGAAGGTCCTGGTTCTTGCGACCCGAGCCGCGGATGGCGAGCCGTACGACATGGCACTCGGCGGGTCGGAACTGAGAGTTGCCGCGCAAGGCCAGCGGATGCGCTCGCCGCTACGGTGAACCCTGCAGCGGGCCTCTGAATCTGACCGCCGGGCGCAATACAGAATTTCTTGTCGGCCCGGTTGTCTGCGTGCGGCCCCGCGCGTTTTCGTGGCGTGGGCCGCGCCCGGAAATGCCGGATCAGCCCGCCTTGCCCTGGCTCGCGACCGCGGCTTGCGCCTTGGCGATCGCGTCCTGGTCGCCGAGATAGTAGTGCTTGATCGGCTTCAGGTTGTCGTCGAGTTCATAGACGAGCGGCACGCCGTTCGGGATGTTGAGGCCGACGATGTCGCTGTCCGAGATGTTGTCGAGATACTTGACCAGCGCGCGGATCGAGTTGCCGTGCGCGGCGATCAGGATGCTGCGCCCCGACTTGATGGCCGGCGCAATCGACTCGTTCCACAGCGGCAACACGCGCGCGACCGTGTCTTTCAGGCACTCGGTCAGCGGCAGTTGCTCGCGCGGCACCTTGGCGTAGCGCGGATCGGTGTACGGCGCGCGCTCGTCGGTGGGCTCGAGCGCGGGCGGCGGCGTGTCGTAGCTGCGGCGCCAGACCAGCACCTGCTCGTCGCCGAACTTCGCGGCGGTTTCGGCCTTGTTCAGACCCGACAGCGCGCCGTAGTGGCGTTCGTTCAGGCGCCACGAATGCACGACGGGCAGGTACATCAGATCCATCTGGTCCTGCACATGCCAAAGCGTGCGGATCGCGCGCTTGAGCACCGACGTGTAGGCGATGTCGAACGTATAGCCCGATTCCTTGAGCAGCCCGCCCGCCTGCTGCGCCTCGAGGTTGCCCTGCTCGGTGAGGTCGACGTCGACCCAGCCGGTGAAGCGGTTTTCCTTGTTCCAGGTCGATTCGCCGTGGCGGATGAGAACGAGTTTGTACATGAGAGTTGCCGGTCGGTAGTGAGGAAGCGGTCTCGCGCTGCGCGGCGCCTCGGGCGGCGCATCGCCATCGCGTCGAACGGTTATTTTATAATGCTCGGGTTGACCTTTTCGATTTCTCTCTTTCCGGCGGATCTTCCGTGAAGTTTTTCACCGAATACACAAACCTTGTCCTGATCGCAATCGTCCTTATCTCTGGTGGGTTGCTGCTGTGGCCGACCATCAGTCGGCGTGGACGTGGCGGCCTGTCGGCCGCTGAAGCCACCCAACTGATCAACCGGCGCAACGCGGCGGTCATCGATCTGCGGCCGTCCGCCGATTACGCCAAGGGGCACCTGCCCTCGGCACGGCATTTCGAATTCGCAGAGTTGCAGGCGAAAGTCACGCAACTCGCGAAGAACAAGAGCAACCCGGTGCTGCTGGTGTGCCAGACCGGCCAGCAGTCGAACAAGGCCGCGCGTATCGTGCAGGAAGCGGGATACGCGGAAGTCCATGTTCTCGAGGGCGGCGTCGATGCCTGGCAGAAAGCCGGTATGCCGGTTGTGAAACAAGGAGCAGCCAAGTGAACAAAGTGATCATGTACAGCACCCAGGTGTGCCCGTATTGCCAGATGGCCGAACGTCTTTTAAAGTCGCGCGGCGTCGAGCACGTTGAGAAAGTACTGATCGACAAGGACCCGGGCCGTCGTGAGGAGATGATGACCCGGACCGGTCGTCGCACGGTGCCGCAGGTGTTCATCGGCGAGACGCATGTGGGCGGCTATGATGACCTTTCCGCGCTCGATCGCGCGGGCGGTCTGACGCCGCTGCTCGAAGCAGCCTGAGTTCGCGCGTTTCGCGCCGCGCGAGCGGGCGGACCACTCGATAAGCCGGCGCACGCGCTCCTCGTGGAGCCGGCGAGCCGGCGCAATAATCTGGCGGCCCATGCGTGCATCGGCCGCCGCCACGCACACCTATCAGGAATCACCATCATGTCCGAAGAGAATAACCAGCCGTTCTTCAACATCCAGCGCATCTATCTGAAGGACATGTCGCTCGAGCAGCCGAATTCGCCGGGTATCTTCCTCGAGCAGGAAATGCCGTCGGTCGAAGTCGAAGTCGACGTGAAGGCCGAGCGCCTCGCCGAATCCGTGTTTGAAATTCTCGTGACGGGCACGGTCACGGCCAAGGTGTCGGACAAGGTCGCGTTCCTGATCGAAGCGAAACAGGCCGGCATTTTTGACATTCGCAACATTCCTGCCGAGCAGATCGATCCGCTCGTCGGCATTGCCTGCCCGACCATCCTGTTCCCGTACCTGCGCTCGAACATCGCCGATGCGATCACCCGCGCCGGCTTCCCGCCGATCCACCTCGCCGAGATCAACTTCCAGGCGCTGTACGAGCAGCGTCTCGCCCAGATGAGCGCGGCCCAGCAGGACGGCGCGGCGCAAAAAGGCGTCACGCATTAAGGCGCCGCGCGCAGTGCCGGCTATGAAAGTCGCCGTTCTCGGCGCTGGCGCCTGGGGCACCGCCCTCGCCGGCCATCTGGCCTTAAGGCACCACACGGTGTTGTGGGCGCGCGAGTCCGCGCTCATCGCCGAGTTTTCCACTTCGCATGAAAACGCCCGCTATCTGGCGGGCGTCGCGTTGCCGCCCGCGCTTCGCTTTGAAGCGGATCTCGGAGTGGCGCTCGATCACGCGCTCGACGACGATGCGCTGTGCGTGGTCGCGACGCCCGTGGCTGGCCTGCGCGGCCTGTTGCGCGCGATGCGCGATGCGGGCAAGGTGCCCGCGCATATCGTGTGGCTGTGCAAGGGGTTCGAAGCGGATTCGCAGTTGTTGCCGCATCAGGCGGTCGCGGCGGAATTGCCCGAGCATGCGAGCAACGGCGTGTTGTCCGGACCGAGCTTCGCGCGCGAAGTCGGGCAGGGGCTGCCGGTTGCGTTGACGATCGCGAGCCCGTCGGCGGCGTGCCGCGAACGCACGGTCGCGGCGTTCCATCACGGCGCGATGCGCATCTATACCGGCGACGACGTCGTCGGCGTCGAAGTGGGCGGCGCGGTGAAAAACGTGCTCGCCATCGCCACGGGCATCGCCGATGGCCTCGGCCTCGGCCTCAATGCACGCGCGGCGCTGATCACCCGCGGCCTCGCCGAAATGTCGCGCCTTGGCGTGACGCTCGGTGGGCGCGCGGAAACCTTTACCGGGTTGACCGGCCTCGGTGATCTGATTCTGACTGCCACCGGCGATCTGTCGCGCAACCGCACCGTGGGCCTGCAACTCGCCACGGGCCGCACGCTCGACGACATCCTCGGCGGTCTCGGTCACGTGGCCGAAGGCGTGCGCTGCGCGCGGGCGGTACTCTCGATCGCACGTGCTCATGCAATCGAAATGCCGATCACGCAGGCGGTCTGCGCGGTGCTGTTCGACGGCGTGGCGCCGCGCGATGCGGTTAGCGCGCTCCTGCGGCGCGATTCGAAGGCGGAATAAAGCCTTTTCTATCAGCCGTTTAGCGGAAATTCGCGTTGAACGGCTGCCTCGCCTGGTCGTCCACTTCGGGTTGTCCACTTCGTGAGCGAGACTCGGGTCAGCGAGGTTCCCATGCCCACCTTCAATCTCAGTCTTGGCACGTGCACGCTCGAAGCGCGCATGGTCGATATCACGACGCTCGCCGTCGATGCGATCGTCAATGCCGCGAATACTTCGCTGCTCGGCGGCGGCGGTGTGGATGGCGCGATTCATCGCGCGGCCGGCAAGGAGTTGCTGCGCGAATGCGAAACGCTCGGCGGCTGCGCGACCGGCGACGCCAAAATCACCGCCGGCTATCGTCTGCCCGCGAAGCATGTTATTCACGCGGTCGGTCCAGTGTGGCGTGGCGGCGCGCATGGCGAAGCCGACCTGCTCGCATCGTGCTATCAGCGCTCACTCGAAGTCGCGCGCGAAACTCAGTGCACGAGCATCGCGTTTCCAGCGATCAGCTGCGGTATCTACCGTTTCCCCGCCGACGATGCGGTCAGCATCGCGGTCGCGACCGTACTCGACACGTTGCCGCGCACACCACACATGAAGCACGTGACGTTCGCGTGCTTCGACGACGCGATGTTCGCACGCTACGAGGCCGAGCTCGAACGCCGTCAGGCGCCGCCTTCGAAGCCGGCCTGACGCCACGCTTCGAACACCACGATCGCCACCGTATTCGACAGATTCAGACTGCGATTTCCGGGACGCATCGGCAGACGCACGCGCTGTTCGTTCGCAAAGCGCTCGAGCACCGTGCCGGGCAGGCCGCGCGTTTCGGCGCCGAACACGAACCAGTCGCCCGGTTGAAACGCGTGGTCGTGAAAGCGCCCCGAGCCGCGCGTCGTGAATGCGAACATGCGCGACGCGTCGGGCGTTTCTTTCGCGATGAACGCGTCCCAATCGGCATGCACGTTCATTTCCGCGTACTCGTGATAGTCGAGGCCGGCGCGCCGCATCTTGGTGTCGTCGAGAGGGAAGCCGAGCGGCTCGATCAGGTGCAGCCGGGCGCCGGTGTTCGCGCACAGGCGAATCACGTTGCCGGTGTTGGGCGGAATTTCGGGTTCTACGAGAACGACGTTGAACATAAGAAGACCACGTAAAAGCTAGTTTTTCGGAGTGCGCAGCGCGACGAAGTTCGTAACCCGCCGCGCGCCGGCGGCCTTCAGCGTATGCGCGAGCGCTTCGAGCGTCGCGCCGCTCGTCATGACATCGTCGACGATGCCGACGTGCAGGCCGCGCACTGGGCGCGCGACGCGAAACGCTCGGCCGACGTTCTGCCGGCGCGCATCGAGATCGAGGCGCGATTGCGGCGCGGTGTCGAGCGTTCGTTCGAGCAGCGTGGGGTCGCCGCGCACGCCGAGCGCCCGGGCGAGCGGCCGCGCGATCTGCCAGGCCTGGTTGTAGCCGCGCTCGACCAGACGGCGACCGGCGAGCGGCACAGGCGCGATCACGTCGGGCCGCTCGGCCGCGTCGTGCCAATTGGCTTCAGCGAGCCGCGCGAGGCGTTGCGCGAAGTCTCGCGCGAGCATCAGCCGGGCGCGGAACTTCAGGCCGACCGCGAGCGTATCGAGCGGCGCGCGATAGTCGGCGAGCGCGAAGCTCGCGTCGAACGGCGGCGGCTCGGCCACGCAATCCGCGCAGCGATACCGCGCCTGAGCGACCCAGCGTGACGCCGGCAACGGCACCGCGCAAACGGTGCAGCGCAGCCGGCTCTCGTTCCAGTAGGCCGCGTCGCAACCGTCGCACAACGTCTTATGCGACAAATTGCCGCACAACGCGCACAGGTTCGGCAGCGCGGCGTTCAAGGCCCGCGGCCATGCCGAATGCAGTCCGCGCGCAAAACGCGCCACCTGATTTCGACACGACGAAGAAAATGACTGGAATCGCACGAGTGAGCGCCGGTGAAAGCCGTTCTCGCTGAATGGAGGGGAACGAACGAGTATACTTCGAGCTCACGCCAGCACGACACACATGTCCCCAACATCCGCTCAATCTGGCCGTCCGGCCTACGATTCACGGCGCCTCAGGCGTATTTTCGACCGTCGCGCTGCCACCTTCGACGAGGTTGCGTTCCTGCCGCGAGAGATTGCGCAGCGCATGCGCGAGCGTCTCGATTACATCAAGGTGGCGCCCTCGAGCGTGCTCGACGCCGGTTGCGGCGCGGGCGAAGACCTCCCCGCATTGCGCGAACGCTTTCCCGAGGCGCCGGTGTTCGGCGCTGATCTGTCGCACGGCATGCTCCGCCGCGCGCTGCGTCACGATGCCGGCGACACCAGTTGGCGGCGCTTTCTTCCCGCCTCGCTCGGCAAGGCGCTCGGCGCGCGTGGCCCGCGCTTCGCGCAAACCGATTTCTCCGCGCTGCCGTTCACGTCCGGCGCATTCGAATTCATCTGGTCCAACCTCGCGCTGCACTGGCACTCGCGGCCCGATCTGGTCTTTCCCGAATGGCAGCGCGTGCTGAAGGTCAACGGCCTGCTAATGTTCAGCACGCTCGGCCCCGATACGCTGAAGGAGTTGCGCGGTGCCTACGCCGAGATCGAGGCCGCCCACGGCGTCGCGTCTCGCAAGCATGTGATCGACTTCGTCGACATGCACGACCTCGGCGACATGCTCGTCGAGGCCGGCTTCGAGATTCCGGTGATGGACCAGGAGACGCTGACCATCACCTATAAGTCGCCCGAGTCGCTGCTCGCGGATGTGCGTCGCTGGGGCGCGTACCCGTTCGAGCGCGATGCGCATGACGGCGTGCTCGCGCGTCGGTTGCACAAAGCCCTGCTCGCCGCGCTCGAAGCGCGCCGGCGCGCCGACGGCACGATCGCGCTGACCTTCGAGGTGATCTACGGCCACGCATGGAAAGCCGTGCCGCGCACCACGGCGGAAGGACATGGCATCGTGCGGCTCGAGGACATCGGACGAGGTCCGGGCAACCGTGGATAGCAGATTGCGGTGCTGTCATCAACTGCTTGCCGACGGTGCGGTTGACGTGTTGCAAAAGCGGTAAAGAGGACATCCGTTATGCCTGGGATTTGCCCTCCAAAAGAGCCGCAAAATGCCGGGCAAAATGGCGCGAAGGCTTGTCGCGCCTGGCTTGCGGGCCGATCGGGGCTTGCTTGTCGATGCTATGGATCGCGCCTATAATGCGTCAGTTTGTCACCCGAGGTTCCCACATTTGGGGTGGCAAGCCCGAGGCGCGGGGCTGCAAAATGAAGTGATGCGGTAGGGGTTGGCGCGCTCGCGAGTGATGCTGGAAACAGTGACTCGAACGGCGGCCGCGAGATGCATCCGGAAGTAAAAGAAGGCAGGCCGGACTCGACGATTCGCAGGAGGCAGCGATGGGCGCATCAGATCATCTGCTGGCGGATTCAGAACCGGTCCTCAGGGACTGGACCATGAAGCGCAACTGTTCGATATCGCCGCGGCAGTTCGTCTGTCTGTACGTGTCGCTTGCGTTGTTTTCGTTGGCAATTGCATTCATGCTGGTTCTGGTCGGCGCCTGGCTGGTGTTGCCGTTCACCGGAATCGAATTGCTGGCCGTAGGTATCGCGTTTGCAATATATGCGCGTCATGCTGTCGATTACGAGCGCATCCGGTTGTTTCCGAACCGGCTCGTGATCGAGCAGGTCAGCGCCGAGCAGATTACGCAGTTCGAATTCAATCCGCGCTGGGTGCGGATAGAGCCGGGCGCAACGCCGCGCGATCAGATCAAGCTGGTCTCGCGCGGGCAGACGATCATGATCGGGCAACACCTCGCGCAGAATCGGCGCGCGCAGTTCGCAGGCGAACTACGTATGTGGCTGGCACGTTGTTAGATGGTGCCGGACGCGCGGCGTTCAAGGGGGCGCGACACGCTGCCAGCGGGGTCGAGGGGTTTGAATGGAAAATTTGGGTAAGGAAGCTATGAAAACAATCAAGCGAGCGCTCATGAGCGTGCTGGCGACGAGCGGACTGCTTTTCGCCGGTGCCGCCCTGGCAGTGGGCGATGCTCCGGGCGGCCCTGCCGTCAACGCGATCAATCTCCAGCCGCCTGCAACGAGAATCGCTGAGGAGCTGTTCAGCCTCCACATGTTCATGCTGGGACTTTGCACCGTGATCTTCATCGGTGTGTTCGGCGTGATGTTCTATTCGATCTTCGCGCACCGCAAATCGAAAGGCCACAACGCAGCCAATTTCCACGAAAGCACCACCGTCGAAATCATCTGGACGATCGTGCCGTTCATCATCGTCGTGCTGATGGCGCTGCCCGCCACCAAGGCCGTCGTCGCGATGAAGGACACCTCGAACGCCGACCTCACGATCAAGGTCACCGGCTACCAGTGGAAGTGGGGCTACGACTACGTGAAGGGTCCGGGCGAGGGCATCGGCTTCCTGTCCACGCTCGCCACGCCGCGCGCGCAAACCGATGGCCGCGAGCCGATCTCCACGCTGTATCTGCAGGAAGTCGACAATCCGCTCGTGGTGCCGGTCGACAAGAAAGTCCGCATCATCACCACCGCGAACGACGTGGTCCACTCCTGGTACGTGCCGGCCTTCGGCGTGAAGCAGGACGCGATTCCCGGCTTCGTGCGCGACACGTGGTTCAAGGCCAACCGCACCGGTACGTTCCGCGGCTTCTGTACCGAACTGTGCGGCAAGGAACACGCGTTCATGCCGGTCGTCGTCGAGGTGCTGTCTGCCGACGACTACGCGAAGTGGGTCGACGAGGAGAAGAAGAAAATGGCCGCCGGCCAGGACGATCCGAACAAGACCTACACGATGGCCGAGCTGATGGAACGCGGCGGCAAGGTCTACGCGTCGAACTGCGCGGTCTGCCACCAGCCGACCGGCAAGGGCGCGGGCGCATTCCCGGCGCTCGACGGCAGCAAGATCGCCAACGGTCCGATCGGGCAGCACGTGAGTCTCGTGTTGAAGGGCAAGAACGCGATGCCTTCGTGGGCGCCGACGCTGAACGACGTCGAAATCGCCTCGGTGATCACGTACGAACGTAACTCGTGGGGCAACCACACGGGCGACATCCTGCAGCCGAAGCAGGTCGCCGACGCGCGCAACGGCAAGCTGCCGGAAGGCGGCGATCATCTGGCCAACGCCGGTGCTGCCGCGAGCGGCGCCGTTGCGGCATCGGGCGCGGAAGCAGCGTCGGGCGCAGAAGCGGCGTCCGCACCGGCCGCATCGGGCAACGAGGCTGGCGCGGCTGCTTCGAACAACGCAGAGGCCGCGCTGCCGGCGAGCATCTACTTCGAGACCGGCAAGAGCACGCTGCCGGCCGACGCGAAAGCGGCGGTCGACGCGGCCGCGGCCTACGCGAAGGCGCATCCGGACGCGAAATTCACGCTGTCGGGCTTCACCGACGCAACCGGCTCCGCCGACGTCAACGCGAAGCTCGCGAAGAGTCGTGCCGAAGCCGTTCGCGACGCGCTGAAAGCAGCCGGCATTGCCGACGATCATATTATTTTGAAGAAGCCGGAAACGATCACCGGCGGCACCGACGCGAAGGAAGCCCGGCGCGTTCAGATCAGCCCGGCAGCCTGACGTGTTCATGGTCAGCACCGCAGAATTCGCTTTAGGAGATTGTCATGTCTAGCATCGGACACGATGTAGTCGCGGGCCACGAGCACGTGCACGGCGACCATGCCCACGAAACGCCGCATGGCTGGCGCCGTTGGCTGTTCGCAACCAACCACAAGGACATCGGTACGCTGTACCTGATCTTCTCGTTCACCATGTTCCTGTCCGGGGGCGTGATGGCGCTGATGATCCGTGCCGAACTGTTCGAGCCGGGTCTGCAGATCATGCGTCCCGAGTTCTTCAACCAGTTGACCACCATGCACGGGCTGATCATGGTGTTCGGCGCGATCATGCCGGCGTTCGTCGGCTTCGCGAACTGGATGGTGCCGCTGCAGATCGGCGCATCGGACATGGCTTTCGCGCGGATGAACAACTTCAGCTTCTGGCTGCTGCCGGTCGCGGCCGTCCTGCTGGTCGGCTCGTTCTTCGCGCCGGGCGGCGCGACCGCCGCGGGCTGGACGCTGTACGCACCGCTCTCCACGCAGATGGGCCCGGGCATGGACTTCGCGATTTTCGCGATCCACCTGATGGGTGCGTCGTCGATCATGGGCGGTATCAACATCGTCGTGACGATCCTGAACATGCGCGCACCCGGCCTCACGCTGATGAAGATGCCGATGTTCGTCTGGACCTGGCTGATCACCGCGTACCTGCTGATCGCCGTGATGCCAGTTCTGGCGGGCGCGATCACGATGGTGCTGTTCGACCGTCACTTCGGCACGTCGTTCTTCAATGCGGCAGGCGGCGGCGACCCGGTCATGTACCAGCACATCTTCTGGTTCTTCGGGCACCCCGAGGTGTACATCATGATCTTGCCGGCGTTCGGGATCGTCTCGCAGGTGATCCCGGCGTTTTCGCGCAAGCCGCTGTTCGGCTATAGCTCGATGGTGTACGCAACCGCGTCGATCGCGATCCTGTCGTTCATGGTCTGGGCGCACCACATGTTCGTGACCGGCATGCCGGTCACGGGTCAGCTGTTCTTCATGTACGCGACGATGCTGATCGCGGTGCCGACCGGCGTGAAGGTGTTCAACTGGGTCGCGACGATGTGGCGCGGTTCGCTGTCCTTCGAAACGCCGATGCTGTTCGCGGTCGGCTTCCTGATCGTGTTCACGTTCGGTGGCCTGTCGGGTCTGATGCTCGCCATGGCGCCGCTCGACATCCAGTATCACGGCACTTATTTCGTGGTCGCGCACTTCCACTACGTGCTGGTGGCGGGGTCGCTGTTCGCGCTGTTCGCCGGCTGGTACTACTGGTCGCCGAAGTGGACCGGCTGGATGTACAACGAAACGCGCGGCAAGATCCACTTCTGGGCGTCGATGTTCTTCTTCAACCTCGCGTTCCTGCCGATGCACTTCGTCGGTCTCGCGGGCATGCCGCGTCGTTATGCCGACTACCCGGCGCAGTTCACCGACTGGAACCAGGTGATCTCGATCGGCGCGTTCGGCTTTGGTCTGTCACAGGTGTACTTCCTGTTCGCGGTGGCGCTGCCGGCCTACCGTGGCGGTGGCGAGCTCGTAGAAGCGGGCGACAAGCCGTGGGACGGCGCAACGGGCCTCGAGTGGACCGTACCGAGCCCGGCTCCGTTCCACACGTTCGAGCATCCGCCGACCGTCGAGTAAGCCCATCCCGGCGAGGTGCCGGGTTCCGGCGGCGCGATATGCCGCCACCGGACTCGGACGCTTCGCGCGGCGGCCTCGCCAGTCAAGAACCGTACTCAGAAAGTCGAGCATGACGCGCAATCCACAGGAAAGACGTACGCCGGAGCAGATTCGCGCGGGCAACAGGCGGATAGGGTTGGTGATGTTCGCGATCGCCGCGGTGTTTTTCGCGAGCGCGATTCTGAAGCAGTGCTGGTTCAGCTAACGCCGCCTTCGCAGTCCGTATGCAGGTTTGTTGAGGATTCAGATGTCGACGCAACCGCCGGCCGAGGCCGACCGCTCTTTCAACCGTTCGATGCTGATCAAGCTGTTCGTCGTCGCGTTGATGATGTTCGGTTTCGGTTTCGCGCTGGTGCCGATGTATCGCGCGATCTGCCAGATCACCGGCGTGAACAACCTCGTGCAGCGCGACGTTTCAGCGCGCGAGGCGAAGAATACGCAGGTCGACATGAGCCGCACGATTTCGATCGAATTCGATGCGAACGCGCGGGGCCTGTTGGGTTTCAAGCCGGAGCAGCGCAGTCTCGACGTGCATCCGGGCGAAGTAACGACGGTCATGTACGACGTCAGCAACGAGCAGTCGCGCACGATCCGTGCGCAGGCCATTCCGAGCTACGCGCCGAAGCAGGCGACCGAGTACTTCAGGAAGATCGAGTGTTTCTGCTTCACGCAGCAGACGTTGAACGCGAACGAGACGAAGCGGATGCCGGTGGTGTTCGTCGTCGACCCGAAGTTGCCGAAGGACGTGAAGACGATCACGCTGTCGTACACGTTTTTCGAGTTGAACACGCGGGCGGCGGCTAGCGCGGATGATGCGGCGCCGAAGGCGAATGCAGTGAACAATGCAGTGACCAGCGCGGCAGCCACTCCCGCGAAGCCGGCCTGAAGCAGATTTGACGGCGCGAGCCGCGGACGAACGAAGGAAAACGAAGCGACATGAACGATAACGGCGGCAGTCCGCGCAAGAGCAGTTTCGGTCAATCGATGCGCGCGGTGTTCTGGTCGTTTTTCGGCGTGCGCAAGCGCCGCGATCTCGAGGCGGACGCGACGCAACTGAACCCGCTGCATGTGATCGTGGCGGCGCTGATCGGCGCGGCGGTTCTGATCGGGGTGCTGATTCTGGTCGTGCGCCTCGTGGTCGGTTGAGGCAGTAGCAGGGCGCAGCAGCAGAGAAGAGCCCACGAATTAGAGAGAAGCGGTGCGGTATCGACGCGCCGCCGAAGATACAGCCGGAGATTCCGGAACAACTGGACTGAAGTGGAGAATCAAGAATGAGCGGTCAAAACGAGAGCCCGTACTATTTCGTACCGCATCCGTCGCGGCATCCGATCAGCGCCGCTACGGGGTTGCTGGTCATGCTCGGATCGCTTGCGGCCTGGATCAACGACCATACCTGGGCGCCGCTTGGCGTGCTCATCGGTCTGCTGTGGCTGCTCTTTACGCTGTGGCATTGGTTCGGCGATGCGATCGCCGAGTCGGAAGGCGGCATGTACGGCAAGAACGTCGACCGGTCGTACCGCTGGAGCATGAGCTGGTTCATATTCTCCGAAGTGATGTTCTTCGGCGCATTCTTCGGCGCGCTGTTCTATGCCCGCGAAATCGCGCTGCATCAACTCGGCAGCCTCGACTACAAACTGATCTGGCCGGATTTCACGGCGGTGTGGCCGAACAACGGCCCGGCCGAACTCGTGGGCACCTACAAGTCGATGCAGCCGTGGCCGGTGCCGACCATCAACACGGCGCTGCTGCTGTCGTCGGGTGCGACGCTGACGGTGTCGCACCACGCGCTGCGCGACAACCATCGCAAGAAGGCGATTGCGTGGCTCGCGGCGACAATCGTGCTGGGCGTGAGCTTCCTGTTCCTGCAGGGCTTCGAATACTTCCACGCGTACAACGAGCTGAACCTGACGCTGGCTTCGGGCATCTACGGTTCGACGTTCTTCCTGCTGACTGGCTTCCACGGCTTTCACGTGTTCCTCGGCGGCACGATGCTCTCCGTTGTGCTGGTGCGCCTGATTCGCGGCCACTTCACGCCGGAACATCACTTCGCGTTCGAAGGCGCGGCCTGGTACTGGCACTTCGTCGACGTCGTGTGGCTCGGGCTGTATGTCGTCGTGTACTGGCTGTAATGCGGCCAGATCCGTGCGCGCAATGCCGTTCAGGCGGCGCGCACGAGCAGTATGCAAGGTTGAATGCAGCGCCGCCCTCGACCTCTCAGGGCGGCGTTTTGTTTGGCGGCGAGGAAAATTTGCCGCTGAAGGGATGCGGCGGCGACCTATCCGCGAGCGTCAGCGCCCGTACGGAATCCCGGTCGACTGAATCCAGCCCATCCAGTGTGCGAACAGGATGAACAGGAACAGCGAGATCGACAGGCCCACCCGCGTGGCGAGTGACCAGACCATCCGCTTGGTCTTGCCTTTGTCGTGCATCATGAAATACAGCGCCGACACCATGCTGGCGATGATGAGAGCAAAGGCGATGGGAACGATAATGTGCATGGAACCAACTGAAACCGGAAAGCGCAGTGGCAAGACGTTCATTATCGCACCGCGAGCGGGCGTCTGCCGCAGGTTCCCGGCGGCCCTGAGCGCGATGCCGGAGCGCCCGCAATGAAGTTTCGCCTGATTCCCGCGCTGCTGATCCTGCTGGTCGTCGTCGTGACGATGCGGCTCGGTTTCTGGCAGCGCGATCGCGCGCATCAGAAGGAAGCGCTCGAGGCGCGCATCACGCAGTTCGAGAACGCGCCCGCGTTGCCGGTCAGCGCGGCGCCGCTCGCGCTGAAGGACGTCGAGTTTCATCGCGTGAAAGCGCGCGGCAGTTTCGTCACGGACAAGGTCGTGTACCTCGATAATCGTCCGTATAACGATCAGCCGGGCTTTTACGTCGTGATGCCTTTTAAACTCGCCGACGGCGGTTACGTGCTCGTCAATCGCGGCTGGCTGCCGCGCAACCTGAGCAATCGCGAGACCATCGCGCCGTACACGACGCCGCCGGGCGAGGTCGAGATCGAAGGGATTGCGCGTGCCGACGCGTCGCGCGCGTTCGAGCTCGGCGAGGGTGGATCGGTCGCGCATCACCTGATCCGGCAGAATCTCGACGTCGGCTCGTACGCCGCGGAGACCGGGCTGCCGCTGCAATCGTTCGTGATCCAGCAGACCGGCGATGCCGGCGACGGCCTGGTGCGCGACTGGCCCGCACCGACCACCGGCGTCGAGCGCAACTACGGCTACATGCTGCAGTGGTGGGGCATGGCCGCCGCCGCGCTCGCCTTCGGTCTGTATGCGGCGCGCCGCGCGGGCAAAAAAGAGCACGCGCCGGGCGCGTGAGGAACGCAAGGCACGGCTCGCCGCCGTCCAAACATTGAAAGAGGTTCTGTAGTGTCGACTCAAACTCCCCGTTCGCCGGAAGCTGGCAAATCCAGCGGCAAACCCGTCGCGGCCAAAGCGATGCCCGGCCAACCGAACGGCCCGGGCTCGTGGCGGCGCGGCCGCTGGGTGCTGCTGCTGCTCGCGGTGATCTGCGCGGCGCCGATCGCGATCTCGTACTTCATGTACTTCGTCGTGAAGCCGACCGGCGGCAGCACGAACTACGGCGCGCTGATCGAGCCGCAACGGCCGATCCCGGACTCGCTCATGGTCACCGGCGCGGACGGCAAGCCGCTGAAGCTCGCCTCGCTGCATGGCCGCTGGCTCATGATCTCGGTGGACAACAGCGCGTGCGACCAAGCCTGCGTGACGAAGCTCTACTTCATGCGACAAATCCGCGCAGCTCAGGGCCCGGAACGCGAGCGCGTCATGGAAGTGTGGCTGCGCACCGATGCAGACAAGGTCGCGGACGTGATACAAACCGCCTACCCCAACACCGACATGCTGATCGCCGATCCGGCGCAGGTCGCCGCGTGGCTGCCCGCCGACATCGGCACGCGGATCACCGACCACATCTACCTGGTCGATCCGAACGGCAATCTGATGATGCGTTTTCCGAAAGACGCGAACCCGAGCAAGATCAAAGGCGACCTGACCAAGCTGCTCAAATGGTCGACCATCGGCTGACGCCGCAACCTGGGTAAATGAGATGTTCGTATTGCAACTGGGCCTGATCGGCTTGTGTATCGCGTTGCTGCCGTTGTCCTACGTGTGGGTCAAGGCCGACGACAACAAATTCCGCAAGCTGGTCTGGCTCACCACCTTCCTGACGCTCGATCTCGTGATGTTCGGCGGCTTCACGCGCCTCACCGATTCGGGCCTCGGCTGCCCGGATTGGCCCGGCTGCTACGGCACGTCGTCGCCGTTCATCGCGCACGCGGCGATCTCCGCGGCCTATCAGGCGATGCCGAGCGGCCCCGTCAGCATGACGAAGGCGTGGATCGAAATGATCCATCGCTACTTCGCGATGGCGATCGGCGTGCTGATCATCGCGCAGACGATCATTGCCTGGACGGCGCGTATCAAGCGTCGTCCGCTGCATGTGTCGCCGTGGTGGCCGACTTCGCTGCTGCTGCTGATCGTCGTGCAGGGCGTGTTCGGCGCGTGGACCGTGACCATGAGGCTGCAGCCGATCATCGTGACCACGCATCTGCTGCTCGGCCTGGCGCTGCTCGGCACGCTCGGCTGGCTCGCGGCGCGCCTGACGCCGCTGCCGGCCTACGAGCCCGAGGCCGCGCGCTGGCGCGTGGCCGCGCTCGCGGGTCTCGCGCTGCTGGTACTGCAAATCGCGCTCGGTGGCTGGGTCAGCACGAACTACGCGGTGCTCGCGTGCACCGACTTCCCGACCTGCAACGGCCAATGGATTCCGCCGATGGACTTCGCGCACGGCTTCCACCTGTGGCGCGCGCTCGGCATGACCGGCGACGGCGACGTGATCACGCAGGATGCGCTGGTCGCGATTCACTGGACGCATCGCACGTTCGCGTTCGCTGTGATCGCCTATCTGGTGTGGTTCGCGTTGAAGATGCGCCGCTTCGAGTCACTGCGGCGACCCGCCAACGGCGTGCTGCTGGTGGTGCTGATCCAGTTCGTCACCGGCTTGTCGAACATCGTGCTGCAATGGCCGTTACCGATTGCGGTCGCCCATAACGGCGGGGCCGCGATCCTGCTGCTGCTGCTCGTTATGTTAAACTTTCGGGTCGCTTATAGCCGTCCCGGCTGCGCCGCGCTCCCTGCGCGCGAAGCCGCGCCAGCGTGACTCACATGGACAGCACAACACTCTCCCGAACGCCCGGCAGCCGGGTCTCCCAATATCTCGCACTGACCAAGCCGCGTGTTACGCAGCTTGCGGTGTTCTGCGCGGTCATCGGCATGTTCCTGTCGACGCCGGGCATGGTGCCATGGACCGTACTGATCGGCGGCACGGTCGGCATCTGGCTGCTGGCCGGCGCCGCGTTCGCGATCAACTGCCTCGTCGAGCAGCAGATCGACGCCAAAATGCGCCGCACGTCGTGGCGTCCGTCCGCGCGCGGCGAAATCACCACCCCGCAGATCCTGCTGTTCTCGGCCGTGCTCGGCGGCCTCGGCATGTGGACGCTGTACACGTTCGCCAATGCGCTGACCATGTGGCTCACGCTCGCCACATTCGTCGGTTATGCGGTCATCTATACGCTGCTGCTGAAGCCAGTCACGCCGCAGAACATCGTGATCGGCGGCGCGTCGGGCGCGATGCCGCCCGCGCTCGGCTGGGCCGCGGTAACGGGCCACGTGCCCGGCGACGCGTGGATCCTCGTGCTGATCATCTTCGTGTGGACACCGCCGCATTTCTGGTCGCTCGCGCTGTATCGCCGCAAGGACTACGAAAACGCCGGCCTGCCGATGCTGCCGAACACGCACGGCGAAAAGTACACGCGCCTGCATATCCTTCTCTACACGGTCATCCTGTTCGCGGTCACGCTGATGCCGTTCATCTCCGGCATGAGCGGCGTCGTGTATCTCGCGTCGGCGGTGCTGCTCGGCGCCGTGTTTCTCGCTTATGCGTGGAAGATCTACCGCGAGTATTCGGACGAGCTCGCGCGCAAAACTTTCCGTTTTTCGATCGTCTATCTGTCGCTGCTGTTCGCCGCGCTGCTGATCGACCACTACTCGCGCGTCGTGATAGGCGCGTAACACCATGCTCAACAATCGCTTTGCGCGCATCGCGCGCGCCGCTGTGATGGCTTGCGCGCTCGGCGGCACATTGCTGATGACGGGTTGCGGCAAGCAGCCGCCGGCTTTTACGAATCTCGACATCACCGGCAATACGCAATTCGCCGGCGATTTCTCGTTGCCCGACACGTCCGGCAAGATCCGCACGCTTGCCGACTACAAAGGCAAGGTCGTCGTGCTGTTCTTCGGCTATACGCATTGCCCGGACGTCTGCCCGACGACGATGGCCGAGCTGTCACAGGCGTTGCAGCAACTCGGTCCGGAGGACGCGAAGCGCGTGCAGGTGCTGTTCGTCACCGTCGACCCCGAGCGCGATACGCCGCAGTTGCTCGCGCAATACGTGCCGGCGTTCAATCCGAGCTTCGTGGGCTTGCGTCCCGCTAGCGAAGAACAGCTCGCGAAGGTCGCGAAGGACTTCCGCGTGTACTACGCGAAGGTCCCGGGCAAGACACCCGACAGCTACACGATGGACCACACGGCCGCGAGCTATGTGTTCGACACGGACGGCAAGCTGCGTCTGTTCGCGCGCGATGGCCAAGGCGCGACACCATGGGTCCATGACATCAAGCTGCTGCTTGATTGACGCGCATCGCAGGCGGCTTTTTAAAGCGGCGCGGCTCACGCCTCCCCGCATCCCTCCCCTCTTCGCAACTCGCGCTCAGACCGGAATCGGCAAATTCAGCCCCGGCGCGAGACGCGTCGTCTTGAACTCCGTCACCTCGTAGCGCGCGAGCTGTTGCAGGGCGAACGGATCGCTCGCGAGAATGCGATCCAGCCTGTCGCGCTCGATACGAACAGCGAGGATGATGCCGCCGTCGCGCGGCACTTTCGGCCCGGCCGCGACGAAGATGCCCGCGTCGAACTGCTCCGCGAGAAACGCGCGATGCGCGTCGAGCGCGTCGTCGATACGATCGAGCGGGGCGGTGTAGATCAGGTTGATCACGTACATGGTCGTTCTCAGGGGCGGGTGAGTGGGCCGTGCGCGGCTACGGCTCTGGATTATCGGTCAGCCGCGGGTTTTGCGTTGCGCTGGCCATTGCGCTTGCGCTCCGCATAACCATATGCGGTAAGGGTATTTCCCAACTTGCCGCCCATATGAAACAATTTTGGGCTTGGCCGACGGCGCGCCAGCACGAACCGGAGCGCCGCCCATTTCATCCGACTCCGACATCGATCGGAGCCATCGACTCAAACGTCGAACCGCAACAGCGAGAATCACATGCAGCGCAGAAATATCCTCAAAGCCCTCACCGCAGTCGTCGCCGGGGCGGCGATCCTGACCAGCTTCGGCGCGCACGCCGACGACAAGGTCATCAAGGTCGGCACGATCGGCGGCCCGGACGCGCAGATCTGGGAAGTCGTCACCAGGGTCGCGAAGCGCGAAGGCCTGAACGTGAAGGTCGTCGAGTTCAACGACTACATTCAGCCGAACGCCGCGCTCGACGCGGGCGACCTCGACGCCAACAGCTTCCAGCACCAGCCGTACCTCGATAGCCAGATCAAGCAGCGCGGCTACAAGCTCGTCAACGCGGGCCTCACGTACATCTCGCCGCTCGGCGCGTACTCGAAGAAGCTGAAGTCGTTGAAGGACCTGCCGCAGGGCGCGAAGGTCGCGGTGCCGAACGATCCGTCGAACGAAAATCGCGCACTGCTGTTGCTGCAGGCGCAAGGGCTGATCAAGCTGAAGGCCGGCGCGGCCACGGGCGGCAACAACGCGACGCCGCTCGATGTCGTCGACAATCCGAAGAAGATCAGGTTCGTCGAGCTCGACGCCGCGCAACTGCCGCGTTCGCTCGCCGACGTCGACGCTGCCGTCATCAATACGAACTTCGCGCTGGCCGCCGGCCTGCAGCCGACCAAGGACGCGATCGCGCTCGAAGACATCCACAGCCCGTACGCGAACCTGATCGCCGTGCGCGCGAAGGACAAGGATCAGCCATGGGTGAAGAAGCTGGTCGCGGCATATCAGTCGGAAGACGTGCGCCAGTCCATCAAGACGCAGTTCAAGGGTTCGATGGTGCCGTCGTTCTAAGCGACGCGTTCAGCGCGATCGCAAGCGCAGCCGCATGGCATCAGGAAAGGCACGCGCCGTACAGGCGCGTGCTTTTTTTATAGTTCCAGCTCCCATCTTTCGATCGTCAGATCCTGGCCGAAGCGGCGCTGCGCCGCGCTGCCGGCCAACTCGAACCCAGCGCGCTCGCAAAGCCGCGGTGGCTCCGCCAATGCGCTCGCGGTGGTCAGCGTGAGCTTCGTGTAGCCCGCGCGCCGCGCGAAGCGCACGCATTCGCTGAGCAACTGCGTGCCGATGCCGAGCTTCCGCACGTCCGGTTCGACCCACAGCAGGCGCACGCCCGCGACCGTCGTCGAGACCCCGACGAGGCAAACCGAGCCGACCACCAGACCCTCCTGTTCGGCGATCCAGCACTTCTCGCGCAGCGGATCGTTGCGCTGCGCGTACTCGGCGACGACGCGCGCGAGCAAGCCCTCGAACGTGTGATCCCAGCCGTACTGCGCGGCGAACCACTGCGCCTGACGATGCACGAGCCAGCCACATTCGCCGGCGCGCGGCTGACGCAGCACCACGAGCTCGTGCTTCGGCTTGTCGCCGAGCAGGCGCTCGATCAGCTTCATCGCGCCGATCAACTGCTCCTGCGATAGCGCGCTGAGTCTGTCGAGCAGGCCGAGTGCTTCATGGATGGCGGCGGCGTCGAGCGGCGCGTAGATCGCGTGGCCGTGCTCGGTGAGCGCGATCAGCGACTGGCGTGCGTCGGTGTCGGACGGACGGCGGGTGATCAGCTCGCGTCGCTCGAAACTGGTCAGCAGGCGGCTCAGATAGCCGCTATCGAGCCCGAGCGCGCGCCCGAGCACCGACGCGGTCTGCGCGCGGGCGCGCGATAGCTCGTGCAGCACGCGCACTTCCGTCAGCGAGAACTCGCTTCGAGCCAGATGCTCGTGCAGGGCACCGATGCATTGGGTATAGAAGCGATTGAAATGGCGGACGGCCTGAGCGCGCCGCAGCGCCTCGGAATCTGTCAAGGGCGGCTCCCCGGGACTTTTTATGGTCGGTACAGCGCACTATATCGGCACGACCCTTATTTACAAAGCCACTCCACCGCCGCGAGACACCAACTGGTATTAAATAGGTATTGATTATTTGGGCTGTTGATACCACCAGGAGCCAATAACGACTCGCTGGTATCGTCAAATGCGTGCGATGCGGGAAAGTCCCTGGTCTGCAAATCGCTCCGACGGAGCCCTTGAATCCCGCTGTGATCCCCACTCAGCAAGGCTTTCCGGCGATCCGGACCGGCATGGAACCAGTCCGTTGGCTGGTATTATGTTGGTTATATAATGGGCTCTCAATTTTCCGGGCCTTACTGCTCACGGCGTCCTTGGAGCCCCATGGAAACTCGCTGGTCCGCATTGATGCCTGACGTGCGCAACGTCACGCCGCTCTACCTGCAGCTCGCGCGCAACCTGGCGACGGCGATCCATTGCGGCGTCTGGTCGGCCGGCGAGGCGCTGCCTTCCGAGCGTACGCTGTCCGACGCGATCGGCGTGTCGCGCGTCACCGCGCGCAAGGCGATCGAACTGCTGGTCGAGCAGGGGCTGATCCGGCGCTCGCGCGGCGCGGGCAGCTTCATCACGCCGCGCGTCGAAGATCCGCTGTCGCGTCTCACCGGCTTCACGAAGAAGATGCAGCAGCGCGGTTTCCGGCCCGATTCGGTCTGGCTCGAACGCGACGTGCGCGCCGCCAATCGCGACGAGCTGCTGCGCCTCGGCTTGTCACCCGGCGCGGCCGTCACGAGCCTGCGGCGGCTGCGGCGCGCGGACGGCATCGTGATGGCGGTCGAACATTCGGCGCTGCCGGTCGCGATCGTGCCTGATCCGCTCGTGATCGGCGACTCGCTGTACAGCTATCTCGAGCAGCGCGGCGCGGCGGTCGTGCGCGCGTTGCAGCACTTCCGCGCGGTCAACGCGTCGAGCGAAATCGCCGCGCTGATGGACATCGAACCACGCACCGCGCTGCTGGTCATCACCCGGATCGGCTACAGCGCGGATCAACGCGCGATCGAGCTGACCGACACCTATTGCCGCGACGACTACTACGACTTCGTCGCTGAATTGCGCACCTGAGCTGCGCGGCCCTCGCAGGCCGCAAGTCCGGCGGACGCCATTTGCCGCATACGTATCACGCACCAGAGAGACTCATGCTGACCGGAAACATACTCACCACCGAAGGGTGGATCCACGGCACGCTCGAATACGAAAACGGCCGCATCACGACGCTGTCCGGCGAGCGCGTCGATCCGTCGACGAACGACGCACCGTACATCCTGCCCGGCTTCATCGATCTGCACGTGCATGGCGGCGGCGGCGCCGACGTGATGGAAGCTGGCGACGCGATCGAAACGATCACCCGCACGCATGCGCGCTACGGCACCACGAGCCTGCTCGCAACGACCATGACCGCGCCGCGCGACGAGCTGATGAACGTCGTCGCCGGGCTCGGCAACGTCACGCGGGTGCGCACGCCGGGTTGCGCGCGCGTGCTCGGCGTGCATCTGGAAGGACCGTACATCAACCCCGGCAAGCTTGGCGCGCAGCCCGACGCGGCGGTATCGGCGGTGTTGGACGAGGTGCTCAGGTATCTGTCGATCGCGCCGATCCGCGTCGTCACGCTGGCGCCCGAGATCGCCGGCCACATGGAGATCATCTCCGAGATGGCGGCGCGCGGCGTACGCGTGCAGCTCGGCCATTCGCTCGGCACCTACGACGACGCGGTCGCCGCGCTCAAGCACGGCGCGTGCGGCTTCACGCATCTGTTCAACGCGATGTCGCCGCTGCATCACCGCAACCCCGGCCTCGTCGGCGCTGCGCTTGCGCACGCCGAATACGCCGAAATCATTCCCGACCTGCTGCACGTGCATCCGGGGGCGATCCGCACCGCGCTGCGCGCGATTCCGCGCCTGTATGTGGTGACGGACAGCACGTCGGCTACCGGCATGCCCGACGGCGAATACCGCCTCGGCAGCCAGCACGTAACCAAGTGCCTCGGCGGCGTACGTCTGGCCGACGGCACGCTCGCGGGCAGCACGCTGACGATGGATCAGGCGCTGCGCAATCTCGTCTCGATCGGCCTGCCGATCGCCGATGTATCCCACCGTTTGTCACGCTACGCCGCCGACTATCTCGGCATCGAGGACCGCGGCCGCATCGCGCGCGGTGCGTGGGCCGACGTGGTCGTATTCGACCGCGAGCTGGCGCTGAGCGCGACCTACGTCGAAGGAGAAGCCATTGTCGAATATGCTTAAGGAAGCGCTCGCGTCCGCCGCAACAGTAGCCGAACAGCTCAAGGACACCTCGCGCGTCGCGGCGCTCGCCGCGAAGCTCGCGCAGCAGCCGCGCCATGTCGCGCTGACCGTCGCGCGCGGCAGCTCGGACCATGCCGCCAGCTACTTTGCATCCCTGACGATGAGCCGCCTCGGCGTGCCGGTCGCGTCGCTGCCGATGTCGGTCGCGACGCTGCAGCAGGCGCCGCTGCAGGTGCGCGACCAGCTTGCGCTCGCGTTTTCGCAATCGGGCAAGAGCCCCGACCTCGTCGGCACGATGAACGCGTTGCGCGCGGCCGGCGCATTGACGGTCGCCGCCGTGAACGCACCGAGCTCGCCGCTCGCCGACGCGTGCGAATGGCATCTGCCGCTCGTAGCCGGTCCCGAGCTGAGCGTCGCGGCGACCAAGAGCTATATCGCCATGCTGTCGATCTCCGCGCAGCTGGTTGCGCATTGGCAGAACGACGCCGAGTTGCTCGATGGACTGAACACGCTGCCCGACGCGCTGGAACGCGCGGGCCGGCTCGACTGGTCGATGGCCGTGAACGAGTTGCGCGGTATCGAACGGATGATCGTGATTGGCCGCGGTCTTGGCCTCGCGATCGCGCAGGAAGCCGCGCTGAAGCTGAAGGAAACTTCCGGCATCCAGGCCGAAGCGTTTTCGAGCGCGGAAGTGCGTCATGGTCCGATGGAGCTGATCGACCGCGACTATCCGCTGCTCGTGTTCGCGCCGCGTGGCCCGGAGCAGGCGGGTCTGCTGCAACTCGCGCACGACATGAGCGCGCGCGGCGCGCGCGTGCTGCTCGCGGCGCCCGATGACGTCGCGCAAGCCTCGCTGCCGCTCGTCGCCACCGCACACGCGGCGCTCGATCCGATCGCCGCCATCCTGTCCTTTTACGTGATGGCCGCGGATCTTGCCGCTGCGCGCGGGCGCAATCCCGACGCGCCTCGCCATCTCAACAAAGTCACCGAAACTCACTGACGAGAATGACGATGCGACGTGTCGAGAAGTCCAACCTGATGAGCCATTCCGAGAATCACATTGTTTTGCTCGCACCGCTGACCGGCCCGGTCGTGCCGCTCGCGAAGGTGCCGGACCCGGTGTTTTCGGGCGGCATGTTCGGCGACGGCATCGGCGTCGATCCGCTCGAGGGTCGGCTCGTCGCGCCATGCGACGGCGTCGTCACGCATCTCGCGCGCACCGGCCACGCGGTAACGCTCGAGAGCGCCGAGGGCGCGCAGATTCTGCTGCATATCGGTATCGACACCGTCGGACTGAACGGCAAGGGTTTTGCGCCGATGGTCGCGCAGGGCGCGCAGGTGCACGCCGGTGACGTGCTGATCGAGTTCGATCTGGACCAGATCGCGCTGAATGCGCCGAGCCTCGTCTCGGTGATCGCGATTGCGAATTCGGATGCGTTCGAGGTCATCGAGCGGGCGCCGAACGGGCATGTCAAGGCCGGCGAAACGACGCTGCTGGTACTGCGCGCGCGCGAGGGCGTCAGCCACGACGCGGTGCGCGAGGCGAGCGCCGCGTACGTGACGGACGAAGCACGCCGGCAGATCACGCTGACGCACGCGGGCGGCCTGCATGCGCGGCCCGCGGCGCGGGCGCGCGAAGCGGCGCGCGGCTTCGACGCACGGGTCGAGGTGCGCTACGACGGGCGCAAGGCGTCGATCGAAAGCGTGGTGGGTCTGCTTGGACTCGGTGCCGGCGAAGGCGCAAGCGTCGAGTTGCTCGGCGTCGGTCCGCACGCGCAGGCGGCGGTCGATGCAATCGCTGACGAACTGACGCGCGAAGCGCACGGCGAGGTCGAACCGAAGCGCGAACAGAAAGCGGCGCGGCCAGCGGCCGCACCGGCGGCAGTCGTTGCGGCGCCCGCCGCGGGCGAGCCGCTCGCGCCGAACACGCTCGCGGGCGTGTGCGCGGCACCGGGCATCGCGCTCGGCAAGCTGGTGCGCTGGGACGACGCGGATCTCGAGCCGCCGGAGCAGGCGAGCGGCACGTCGGCGGCGGAAAGCCGTCTGCTCGACAAGGCGATCGCGACCGTCGACGCCGATCTCGACACGATCGTGCGCGATGCGTCGCAACGCGGCTCGGTCGGCGAGGCGGGGATTTTCGCGGTGCATCGCGTGCTGCTCGAAGATCCGGCACTGCTCGACGCCGCGCGCGATCTGATCAGCCTCGGCAAGAGCGCCGGTTTTGCATGGCGCGAAGCCATCCGCGCGCAAGTAGGCATCCTGAGTAATGTGGAGGACGCACTGCTCGCCGAGCGGGCCGCCGATCTGCGCGACATCGAAAAGCGCGTGCAGCGCGCGCTCGGCTACACGGGCAGCGCGGCTCGCACGCTGCCGGACGAGGCGGTGCTCGCGGCCGACGAATTCACGCCGTCGGATCTGTCGTCGCTCGATCGCACGCGCGTGACCGCGCTCGTGATGGCACGCGGCGGCGCGACCTCGCACGCGGCGATTCTCGCGCGTCAGGCGGGCATTCCGGCGCTGGTCGCGCTCGGCGACGCGTTGCATGCGATACCCGAGGGCACTCAGGTGGTGGTGAACGCGAGCACCGGCCGGCTCGAATTCGCGCCGACCGAACTCGACGTCGAACGCGCGCGACGCGAACGCAGCCGCCTCGCCGACGTGCGCGAAGCGAATCGCCGCACGTCGCAGCAGGCAGCGGCGACCTCCGACGGCCGCGCGATCGAAGTGGCCGCCAACATCGCCACACTCGACGACGCGAACGCCGCGGTCGACAACGGCGCGGACGCGGTCGGCCTGCTGCGCACCGAGCTGCTGTTCATCCACCGCCCGGCCGCGCCGAGCGCGGACGAGCATCGCCACAGCTATCAGGCGATCGTCGATGCGTTGCGCGGCCGCGCCGCGATCATCCGCACGCTCGACGTCGGCGCGGACAAGGAAGTCGATTATCTGACGCTGCCGCCCGAGCCGAACCCCGCACTCGGCCTGCGCGGCGTGCGCCTCGCGCAGGTGCGCCCCGATCTGCTCGACGACCAGCTACGTGGCCTGCTCGCGGTGCGTCCGGTCGGCGCCGTGCGCATCCTGCTGCCGATGGTCACCGATGCGGGCGAACTGATCCGCATCCGCAAGCGTATCGACGAGCTTGCACGCGAAGCGGGTAGAACGGAGCCGGTCGAAGTTGGCGTGATGATCGAAGTGCCGTCGGCTGCATTGCTCGCCGATCAGCTCGCGCAGCACGCCGATTTCCTGTCGATCGGCACCAACGACCTGACCCAATACACGCTCGCGATGGACCGCTGCCAGCCCGATCTGGCGGCGCAGGCGGACGGCCTGCATCCGGCGGTGCTGCGCCTGATCGCGGCGACCGTCGAAGGTGCCGCGAAGCACGGCAAATGGGTCGGCGTGTGCGGCGCGCTCGCCGGCGACCCGCTCGCGATGCCGCTGCTGGTGGGCCTCGGTGTGACCGAGCTGTCGGTCGATCCGGTCTCCGTGCCGGGCATCAAGGCACGCGTGCGCACGCTCGACTATCAGCTGTGTCGCCAGCGCGCCCGCGATGCGCTAGCGCTCGACTCGGCGCAGGCGGTCAGAGCCGCAAGCCGCGCCACGTGGCCCCTCGATTGAAACACTAACGAATTTGAGAACCCGCACGCCGTGCGCCCGGCAGCACGTCTGCCTTCACGCGCGGCGCGAGTCTCCGTATAGCTGCACCACTCAACCAAGACCTACCCCTACGAGACAAAATTGGAGATACCGATGGATGGAAATCCGTTTCTGAAGATTCAGCGCCTGGGACGCGCGCTGATGCTGCCGATCGCGGTGCTACCGGTGGCCGGCCTGTTGCTGCGGCTCGGCCAGCCCGACGTGTTCAACATCAAGATGATCGCCGATGCGGGCGGCGCGATCTTCGACAACCTGCCGCTCCTGTTCGCGATCGGCGTGGCGGTCGGCTTCGCGAAAGACAACAACGGCGTCGCGGGTCTGGCTGGCGCGATCGGCTATCTGGTGCAGATCGCGGTGATGAAGGACATCAACGACAAGCTGAACATGGGCGTGCTGTCGGGGATCATCGCGGGCATCGTCGCGGGGCTGCTGTACAACCGCTACAAGGACATCAAGCTGCCCGACTACCTGGCGTTCTTCGGCGGCAAACGCTTCGTGCCGATCGTGACAGGGGTGGTCTGCGTGGTGCTAGGCATCGTATTCGGGCATGTGTGGGAGCCGGTGCAGAACGCGATCGACGTGGCCGGCCACTGGCTCACGACGGCCGGCGCGCTCGGCGCCTTCGTGTTCGGCGTGCTGAACCGGCTGCTGCTCGTCACGGGTTTGCATCACATCCTCAACTCGCTGACGTGGTTCGTGTTCGGCTCCTTCACGCCGGCGGGCGGTGCGCCCGTCACGGGCGACCTGCACCGCTTCTTCGCTGGCGATCCGACCGCGGGCACCTTCATGACCGGCTTCTTCCCGGTGATGATGTTCGGCCTGCCGGCCGCGTGTCTCGCGATGTATCACGAGGCGCCGAAAGAGCGTCGCGCGATGGTGTTCGGCCTGCTGTTCTCGATGGCGCTCACGTCGTTCCTGACCGGTGTGACCGAGCCGATCGAGTTCAGCTTCATGTTCCTCGCGCCGGTGCTGTATGCGATCCACGCGCTGCTGACGGGTCTGTCGCTCGCGATCTGCTCGGCGCTCGGGATTCACCTCGGCTTCACGTTCTCGGCGGGCTTCATCGACTACGTGCTGAACTTCGGTCTGTCGACGAAGGGCTGGTGGGCGATTCCGCTCGGCATCGTGTACTCGGTCGTGTACTACGGTCTGTTCCGCTTCTTCATCCGTAAGTTCAACATGGCGACGCCGGGCCGTGAGCCCGCCGCTGCCGACGAGCTGGTCGAGTCGCTCGCGGCGGGCGGTTTCGTCGCGCCGGCGGCTGGTGCGGCCGTGCCGCGTGCGCAGCGCTATATCGCGGCGCTCGGCGGCGCGGCGAATCTGTCGGTCGTGGATGCGTGCACGACGCGTCTGCGTCTGTCTGTCGTCGATACGGACAAGGTCTCCGAAAGCGAACTGAAGTCGATCGGTGCGCGCGGTGTGCTCAAGCGCGGCACGAACAACGTGCAGGTGATCATCGGACCGGAGGCGGACATCATCGCCGATGAGATGCGTACGGCGATCGCGCAGGGTCAGGGCGACGCGGTGAAGGTGGCGGGTGTTGCTGTATCGGCGCCGGCTGCTGCCGCAGCGGCTACCGCTGCCGCGCCGGTCGCGCGAAACGCTGGGCACGCCGATGACGCGCAAGGCGGTCCGCTCGATCCCGATCCGCTGCGCTGGCTCGCCGTGCTCGGCGGCGCGGGCAACGTGGTATCGCTCGATGCGGTGGCGGCGACGCGTCTGCGGGTAGTCGTGCGCGATCCGTCGGCGGTCGATCGTCAGCGCCTCGCGACGCTCGATACCGCGTGGGTGTCGACCGACACGTTCCATATCGTCGTCGGCGAGGCCGCGCAGCGCTATGCGCAGAAGCTGGCCGAGCGCCTGTCGTCGCAAGGCGACAGCGCGGGCGCGGCGCCGGTGCCGGCGTGATCGGTTGATGGCTGTCGAGCGCTGTTGAGTTGCACGGCGATCGCAGCACGCCAATAAAAAAGCGGCACCTGGTCCCAAGGTGCCGCTTTCGCGTTGACGACCAGAGCGTGGCGCCTAGCGAGTCCCCCGCTTTGCCGAGCGCGCCGCCTCGCGCGATTCGAGCCACATCACATTGACGACACCGAACGCCAGCGCGACGCCAACGCCGAGAATCCGGCTGAAATACCACATCGCCAACTCCTGTTTTCTGTTGCAGCGTCGTGCCGGTCAATACATCGAATGGTGGTTTTCCTTGATCGCCGCGGCGGTCACCTTGCCGCGCATCACGCGATACACCCAGCCCGTATAGAGCAGGATGATCGGCAGGAACACGATGACGACGAACAGCATGATCTCGAGCGTCATGCGGCTCGACGTGGAATCCCACATGGTCAGGCTGCTGCGGCCGTCGAGTGACGATGGCATGATGAACGGGAACATCGAGAAGCCCGCGGTCAAGATCAAGCCGACGATCATCAACGACGTCGACAGAAACGCCGTCGCCTCGAAGCGCGAACGCGCGAGCAGCACCGCGAGCACCCCGCCGAGGAGACCCGCGAGCGGCGCAATCGCCATCCACGGGTAGAGCGCGTAGTTGTTCAGCCACAAACCCGGCGCGCCGATCACGGTCTTCATCAACGGATTGGAGACGGCGTCGAGCGGCGGCGCGTCGACGATCTGATAGCCGCCGATCATCGTCGCGACGAGCGCGCCCGCGACGAGAAACAGCACCACCGTGCACAGCGCCGCGAGCCGCAGCGCCTTCGACGCGCGCTCGTGAACCACCCCATCGGTCTTCCACTTGACGAACGCGGCGCCGTGCGCGGCCAGCATCGACACGCTGACGAGTCCCGTCAGCAGCGCAAACGGATTGAGCAGGCCGAAGAAGCTGCCGTGATAGGTGACGCGCAGATCGGTATCGAACGAAAACGGCACGCCTTGCAGCAGATTGCCGAACGCGACACCGAACACCAGCGCCGGCACGAAGCCGCCGATAAAGAGGCCCCAGTCCCACGCGTTGCGCCAGCGCGGATCCTCGCGCTTGCCGCGATAGTCGAAGCCGACCGGACGGAAGAACAGCGCGAACAGCACGAGCAGCATCGCGAAGTAGAATCCCGAGAAGGATGCCGCGTAGGCGAGCGGCCACGCGGCGAACATCGCGGCGGCCGCGGTCACGAGCCAGACCTGGTTGCCTTCCCACGTCGCGCCGACCGTGTTCACGACGATGCGTCGCTCGGAGTCAGTGTTGGCGATGAACGGCAGCAGGATCGCCGCGCCCATGTCGAAGCCGTCGGTGAGCGCGAAGACGATCAGCAGTACACCTATCAACACCCACCAGATCAGTCTGAGAACTGCGTAGTCCATATGGGTTTCTCCTCCGGGGCGGTGCAGCGGTGCGTCATGCGGCCGTGTTCGACAGTGGCTGCGTCACCGGCTGTCCGATCTCGTGGTGATAGCGGCCCGTATGCAGCGACGAAGGGCCGAGCCGCGCGTACTTGAACATCAGCATGATCTCGATGACGAACAGCCCCGTGTAGAACAGCACGAAGCCGCCGATGCTCAGATACAGATCGCGCGGCGTCAGCGTCGACGCGGCCAGGTTGGTCGGCAGAATGCCCGCGATGCTCCACGGCTGGCGGCCCATTTCCGCGACGATCCAGCCGAGCTCGGCGGCGAGCCACGGCAGCGGAATCGCGATGACCGCCCAGCGCAGAAACCAGCGGCGCCTTTCGAGCAGCAACGTGCGCTGCGCGCAGAACCAGAAGGCGAGCACGAAGGTCGCGAGGAACAGCAGGCCAAGGCCGACCATCATGCGGAACGAGAAGAACACTGGCAACACCGGCGGAACCGTGCTTCTTGCCGCCGCGGCGATCTGGTCTGGCGTCGCGTCGATGACGTTCGGCGTGAACCGCTTGAGCAGCAGGGCGTAGCCGAGATCGTCCTTGTACTTGTCGAACTCCGCATGCGCCTCGTCGCTGGAGTCGCCGCCCTTTAACCGCTGCAACGCCGAATAGGCGAGCATGCCGTCCTTGATGCGAGCTTCGTTTCGGGCGATCAGGTCGCGCAGGCCGACCACGGGTTCGTCGAGCGAGCGGGTCGCGATAATGCCGAGCGCGTACGGCACACGGATCGCATAGTCGGTGCGTTGCTCTTTCTGATTGGGGATGCCAAATATCGTGAACGGTGCCGGCGCGGGCGCGGTCTCCCATTCGGATTCGATCGCGGCGAGCTTGATCTGCTGGACTTCACCGGTGCGATAGCCGGATTCGTCGCCCAGCACGATCACGCACAGCGCCGACGCGAGGCCGAAGCCGGCGGCGATCGCGAACGAGCGCAGCGCGAACTCGGTGTCGCGGCGCTTCAACAGATACCACGACGACACGCCGAGTACGAACATCGCCGCGGTCACGTATCCAGCTGATACCGTGTGCACGAACTTGACCTGTGCAACCGGGTTGAAGATCACCGAGCCGATGCTGTCGAGCTCCATGCGCATCGTCTGATAGTTGAACTTCGCGCCGACCGGATTGTTCATCCAGCCGTTGGCAATCAGAATCCACAGCGCCGACAGGTTCGAACCGAGCGCGACACAGAACGTGACGATCAGATGCTGGATTTTTGACAATCTGTTCCAGCCGAAAAAGAACAGACCGACGAACGTCGATTCGAGGAAGAACGCCATCAGCCCTTCGACGGCGAGCGGCACGCCGAAAATGTCGCCGACGTAATGCGAGTAATAAGCCCAGTTGGTGCCGAACTGAAACTCGAGCGTGAGGCCGGTCGCGACGCCCATTGCAAAGTTGATGCCGAACAGCTTGCCCCAGAACTGCGTCATGTCCTTGTAGATCTGCTTGCCGGTCATCACGTAGACCGATTCCATGATGACGAGCAGCCAGGCGAGACCGAGCGTGAGCGGCACGAACAGAAAGTGATAAAGCGCCGTGATGGCGAACTGGAACCGCGACAGTTCTACGACTTCGCTAACGGGCATGTTGATCACCTCGAGACGGATGCGGGGCGGGCACCGACAGCAGCGCCTGCGCGACCTGCTCAGGCGGCAGCATCATGTGCTGCGCCTGTGGATGATTGAAGAATGTGTACTTGAGCGCCATCAGTAGCACGAACTTGATGGCGAGGATGATGGCGATATCGCGCGCCAGCGTTGGACCGCGCACCCACCTGGTGAACCGGCCGCGCAAGCGCGACCGGACAGTGCTGCTGCGATTCAGGGCTATGGTCATGATCGGTCGAAGACGACTTCACGCCGGTGAGTCCGGCTGGATCCAGACCGCCCTGGCCGTCAGGCAGTCTGGCAGTCCGGCGAATGCATGCCGATTGTAGGAGGTGAACCTCGCGCGCTCAGGTTTAGCCAGGCGGCAACACGTCGCGAAACTTGCCGCGTCTGTGCAGTATTGCTACCGGACTTGCGATACGTCAAGAAACGCTTACCGGCCTCGACAGGCCGGCTTGCGGATAGGCCGACGCGAAGCGCGGCCGCGGGGACGCAAGAAAGGGCGAAAAGAATGAAAAAGCCCCGCCGTCTTGCGAGGGCGGGGCTTGAGCGCGATGGTCGCTAAATGGCGCGACCGATTAACGCGTGTCGTTTTAACCTATGTCATGGGCGGGACACAATTGACGCGCGCATGGCTTCGACGCTTTACGCGTATTCGGTCAGCGCGCCGCGCATCTTCTTCATCGCGCTGGCTTCGATCTGGCGGATACGTTCGGCCGAGACACCGAACTCGTCGGCCAGCTCGTGCAACGTCGAGCCGCCCGAGCCATCGTCGGCCACCTTCAGCCAGCGCGCTTCGATGATGCGGCGGCTGCGCGGATCGAGCGCGTCGAGCGCGCTTGCGATGCCGTCGCTTTGCAGCCGGTCGCGCTGACGCGAAGCCAGCACGGCAGTCGGCTCACTATGCGAGTCGGCCAGATAGGCGATTGGCGCGTACGACTCCTCGCCGTCTTCGACCTGACCTTCGAGCGCGATATCGCCGCCCGACAGACGCGTCTCCATCTCCGCGACCTCTTCGCGCTTCACGTTCAGCTCCTTCGCGAGACCGTCGATCTCGTCCGGCGTGAACGCGCCAAGCCCCTGCTTGTGGCTGCGCAGGTTGAAGAACAGCTTACGCTGCGCCTTGGTGGTGGCGACCTTCACCATGCGCCAGTTGCGCAGGATGTACTCGTGGATCTCGGCCTTGATCCAGTGCATCGCGTATGACACGAGGCGCACGTTTTGCTCGGGATCGAAGCGCTTGACCGCTTTCATCAGGCCGATGTTGCCTTCCTGGATCAGATCGGCGTGCGGCAACCCGTAACCGAGGTAGTTACGCGCGATGGACACGACGAGTCGCAGGTGCGACAGCACCAGGCGGCGCGCAGCCTCCAGATTGTCGTGTTCGCGCAACTCGGTGGCGAACTGGCGTTCCTCCGCCGGCGTCAGCATCGGAATCCGGTTGACCGCCTGGATGTAGGCGTCGATGTTGCCCAGGTGACCGGACAGCAGCGAGGAATGCGAGAGCGCCAGTGCACCTGCCGGAGCGGCCTTAGCCGACGACGGGCTCAAAGTACTCGGAAGGGTCATTGCATGGCTCACGTGTGAAGCTCCTTTGGAATCAGACAACAGCGGACTCAGTAAACGACTCCAGCGATGGATGTTAGCACTCAGATCTGCCGAGTGCTAATACTTAGAGGTCGCAGGGGCATCCGAGTTCCAGAAAATCCTATTGAGTTTTGACTTATGATAGCCATCATACGCTCTATTTGCCTTGCGCGTTGGACCTGTACAAAGTACCGCCCGGAGCGATTGCAGGCTCATGTTTGACTGACATCGCCCCGTTTAAAAGAGAATAATTGCTGGTCATGGGCATTATCTGGGAAATACTTGCTCCTGAATTCGTGCTTGGAATAAAGGGGGCGCTCGCTTAATACTCGGCAGTATGGGGGGCGGATGAACAGGCAGAATCTTGTGGTGCGTGGGCTTATTCTAAAAAGCACGTTTGCCGTTCTGCTCGTTCTGCTGTTGGGTGCGGCGGGCGCGTCCCAAGCTGAGCAGTTCGGCGTGCAGGTGGCCGCCGGCGTCGGCGACCATCACGTCAGGACGCTCGATCTCGGCGTGGTCTGGGATCCAAACCTGACCTGGTGGCAGATCGGCGACTGGCATTTCGCGCTGCTCGGCGAGGCGCATGTCGCGTGGTGGCACACCAATGAAGGAAACGTTCACGACAACATCGGCGAGATCGGCGTGACGCCGGTGATCCGCTTGATCAGGTCGGCGGGTTCGGTGCGGCCATTCATCGAGGTGGGTGCCGGCGTCCGGCTGCTGACTAGCCCGCGCATTTCTTCCGACTTCACGTTGGGCACCTCGTTCCAGTTCGCCGAGACGGCGGGCGTCGGGCTGCAGTTCGGCGCTCGTGAGCAGTATGTCGCCGGCTACCGCTTCCAGCATGTCTCCAATGGCGGTATCAAAGAGCCGAATCCTGGTATAAATTTCAGCCAGCTATATTTGCAATATCACTTCTGACCGTGGCCGCCTGCGGCTCGCGGTGTTCGAGGGGCTCTGCAATGGCGGCAAAGATGATCGAAGCGATTCGCGGGCTCGAGCGAGAGCGTTTTCGCGCGATGGTCGATGGCGATGGGCAGTCGCTCGATACGCTCCTCGCGGACAACGTGAGCTACGTCCATACGAATGGCAAGCGCGAGACGAAGCGGCAGTTCATCGACGGGATCACCGCGGGGCGCCGTCGTTATCGGCAAATCGAGGTGCAGTCGCAGGATGTCTTGCCGGCCGGGCGCGAGACCTACGTCGTCACGGGCCGCGCGCTGATCGAGATGGAGGCGAACAACGGCGCGCTCCTGTTTCCGATTGCCTATACCGCGATTCACACGCACGAAGACGGGCAGTGGCGACTGATCGCGTGGCAGGCGACCCGTTGCGCGCTCGAGTGAGATTCTCATCGGGCGGGCGCGCCTCGTGAGCGCGTCTCCAGCGGCAGCGGAATGCGGGTGTGCACTCCGCTGCAGCAGGCTCGAGGCCCAACGCGAATTCACGCGGTCGCGCATTCGCCAGCTTTGTCGCGGCTGTTTGCGCCGTGCTCGTCTACATCGGCATCCGCCTCGCGCGTGCCGCGCATCGCTACCTGTCCCGCATACGGATGCCGCGCCGCCACCAGAAGCCGCGTGCAGCGTTCCGCCACGCGCCTGATCGTCGCGAGATCCGAGAAATCGAGACCGCTGTCGATACCCATCGCGTCGAGATTCATCGCGACTGTGACGAGATCGACGTTGCCGGTGCGCTCGCCATTGCCGAACAGACAGCCTTCGATGCGATCCGCGCCCGCCAGCAGCGCGAGCTGCGCCGCGGCCACGGCGGTGCCGCGATCGTTGTGCGGATGCACCGACAGGACGATGCTGTCGCGGTAACCGAGGTTGCGATGCATCCATTCGATCTGGTCGGCGAACACGTTCGGCGTGGCCGCTTCGACGCTTGCCGGCAGGTTGACGATCATCTTGTGATCGCGCGTAGGCCGCCACGTTTGCGCGAGCGCGTCGCACACCTCGCGCGCGAACGGCAGCTCGGTCGTGTTGAAGGTCTCGGGCGAGTACTGGAAGGTCCAGCGCGTGCCCGGCCGCGCCTGCGCGTGTTCCTTGATGAGGCGCGTGCCTTCGACGGCGAGCGCCTTGATCTCATCCTTCGACTGCGGGAACACGATGCGCCGGAACGACGGGCAGATCGCGTTGTACAGATGCACGATCGCGCGCGGCGCGCCTTCGAGCGCGTCGAACGTGCGTGCGATCAGCTCCGCGCGCGACGGCACGAAGACTTCGATCGTGACGTCGTCGGGAATGCGCCGCTCGTCGATCAGCTTGCGCACGAAGTCGAAATCGGTCTGCGACGCCGACGGAAAGCCCACTTCGATTTCCTTGAAACCGATCGCGACCAGCATCTCGAAGTATTCGAGCTTCTGCGCGGCGTTCATCGGTTCGATCAGCGCCTGATTGCCGTCGCGCAGGTCCGTGCTCATCCAGACGGGTGCGGCGTCGACCGTGCGACTCGGCCATTTGCGGCCGGTCAGCCGGACGGCGGGAAAAGGGCGGTACTTTTCAGCGGGATTGCGCAACATGGTGAGGTGCCTCATTCGTGGTGTCGTCGGCGGAGGGTGGGGACGTCGAGCGGTTGGCCGACTGTTCACGCATGCACGCTGCGGATGCTGCCCATGCAACGTACATGTGATCCTCTCGCATCGTCCGCGCGGTAAACGGACGAATGCAAACGACGACAGGTTGTGGAGAACTACGACGGGGGTGAAGCGAAACTGCGGGAACTACGGGGAGGACCGCCGACGACAACCGGAGCTGCCAGCGCGCGGCGCTACGCGAGACTTACGCCAGGCGTAGCGATAGGGGCCGCGCCAGGCGGCCGGAGATAATTCGGAGGGTGTTCGGAAGGGAACGCATGAGGCCAAATGTATGACGGCGTGCGTTGGCCTGTCAACCCGCGGCCGTCAGGCCGCCGTCTTCGCGATATCGACGATCAGCTCGACCTGCCGCTCGAGCGCGCCAGGCACCGGCGCTTCGCCGCGCAGCACGGCGTCGATCCAGGCGGCCGTGGTCGCCGCGTCGCGCGCTTCGGGCAGCTCGACTTCGGGCGCATCGGGCGACGAGCGCTCGTGCGGCAGCCGCGTCTCGCAGATGCCGTCATGCAGCCAGTCGACCTGCACCTGGCGGCGCGTATCGGCGACCGCCTCGCCTTCGGTGCCGCGCGCGAGCAGCGCACCGCCGACGGCCGCATCGGGATGCGTGACGAACAGCTGAGTGAGACTGTCGCGATACGGCGGATGCGTGTAGTTCACGAGCCGCAATCCCGCGGGCGCGAACGGCTGCAGCAGCTTCACGAGCGTATGCGTCGAATTGCGCACGCCCATGCGCCGGCGCAGCGCGAGCAGGCGCGCGAGCTTGGGCGCCAGTACGTCGATCGAGGCGAACGCGACGCGGCGCTCCGCAAGTCCAGCTTCGATCTGCGTGTGCGACTGCGCATGGGCGATGCGCAGATGTGTGAAGATTTCCGCGCTCGTCACCCGACCCAGATCCTCGGTGACGCCGTGTACCAGCACCGGCACGCCTTCGCGGGCGAGCAGCAGCGCGAGCAGCGGCACGAGGTTCGGCTGCTTGCGCGCGCCGTTGTACGACGGAATCGACACCGGCCGAAACGCGCCGTGCGGCAGCCGCACCGGCTCGAACGACGTATGCGCGGCTGCCAGCATCGCGGCGAGTTCGTCGGCGGTTTCGCCTTTCACGCGATACGCGAGCAGCACCGCGCCGAGTTCGAGATCGTCGACGCGGCCGTCGAGCATCGCGGTGTAGAGCGAGCGCGTGTCGTCGGCGGTCAGCGCGCGGGCGCCATTCGGGCCGCGGCCGATTTCCTTGATGAATCGGGCCCAGGGGAAGGGAGAAGTGGTATCGGTGGAGTCGGTCATCGTGCGCAAGAGGCGGGTGGCGTGCCGCGCCTGGCGGTTCGCTACGCCATTCGGGGAACAGTTCGGTGTGAGTATCGCATCTATGGCGAGCGGGCGAACAGCAACGAAGCGGGCACGCAGTGGCGCGCGACGGGCCGCCTGACACGCCCCCGCGCCGTGCCGCGGGTTACACTCGATGTTTCTCGCCGCCTCGGCGGCGCACATCGGAAAACGGAGAACGGGATGAGTTACGTATTTGCACCCGCACCGCAGGTCGCGGTGCCGGTCGTGGGGTCGGGCGAGCAGTTCGCGGTGCGCCGCATCTACTGCGTGGGGCGCAACTACGAGGCGCACGCGCGTGAAATGGGCCACGACCCGGACCGCGAGCCGCCGTTCTTCTTCACGAAGCCGGCCGATGCGATCGTGTACGTCGCGCCGGGCACGACCGGCGAATTCCCGTATCCGTCGCAGACCAGGAACGTCCATTTCGAAATGGAAATGGTCGCGGCGATCGGCGAGGGCGGCAAAGACATCCCCGTCGACCGCGCGCTCGACCACGTCTACGGCTACGCGCTCGGTCTCGACATGACGCGCCGCGACCTGCAAGGCGAAGCGAAGAAAATGGGTCGTCCGTGGGATACCGCCAAGGGCTTCGATCACTCGGCGCCGCTCGGCCCGATCCATCCGGCTTCGACGGTTGGTCACATCGGCAAAGGCGAGATCTGGCTGTCGGTGAATGGCGAGGACAAGCAGCGCGCGGATGTGTCGCAGCTGATCTGGTCGGTGGCCGAGACGATCGCGTATCTGTCGACGCTGTTCGAACTGCGGCCTGGCGACCTGATTTTCACCGGCACGCCGGAAGGCGTCGGCGCGGTCGTGAAGGGTGACCTGATGAAGGGCGGCGTGGACGGGCTCGGCGAGTTCAGCGTGCGCGTCGTCTGAGACGGCTTGCGTGCAGGTGGGGGAGGCAGACAACATGAAGCTCTACAGCTATTTCCGTAGCTCGGCGTCGTATCGCGTGCGCATCGCGCTGAACGTGAAGAACCTGTCGTACGACTACGTACCCGTGCACCTCGTGCGCGAAGGCGGCGAGCAGCTGAAGCCCGAGTATCGCAAGATCAACCCCGACTGCATCGTGCCGACGCTCGCCGACGGCAGTCATTTGCTGCCGCAGTCGCTCGCGATCATCGAGTATCTCGAGGAGACGCATCCCGAGCCGCCGCTGCTACCGAAGGCACCGCTCGATCGCGCGTATGTGCGCTCGGTGGCGCTGCAGGTCGCGTGCGAGATTCATCCCCTGAACAATCTGCGCGTGCTGCGCTATCTGAAGCGCACGCTGCGAGTCGACGACGACGCGAAGGACGCGTGGTACCGGCACTGGATCGACGCGGGCTTCGCGACGCTGGAGACGCATCTTGCCGGCGACGCGCGCACCGGCAAACTGTGTTTCGGCGACGCACCGACACTCGCCGACGCGTGCCTGATTCCGCAGGTATTCAACGCGCAGCGCTTCAAGGTCGACACCGCAAAGTTTCCGACGATCCAGCGCATCTACGATCACGCGATGCAACTCGACGCGTTCGCGCGCGCGGCGCCGGGCGTGCAGCCGGACGCGGAGTGAGCCCGGGATCGCTGACACGTCGACGGTAGCTTGAAACGAAAAAAGGGCGCTCCGCTGAGTGCCCTTTTCCTTTGGTTCGCCGCGAGCGCCGGGCGCCGCAACGATCACGCGATCAGCCGCCCAGTAGCGCGTCCGAGAACTCCTCGGCGCTGAACGGCTGCAGGTCCTCGACCTTTTCGCCGACGCCGATGAAATACACCGGAATCGGCCGCTGCCGCGCGATCGCCGCGAGGATGCCGCCCTTCGCGGTGCCGTCGAGCTTGGTGACGATCAGGCCGGTGAGCCCGAGCGCGTCGTCGAACGCCTTGACCTGTGTGAGCGCGTTCTGGCCGGTGTTCGCGTCGATCACGAGCAGCACTTCGTGCGGCGCGCCGTCCTGCGCCTTGCCAATCACGCGCTTCACCTTGCGCAGTTCTTCCATCAGATGCAGTTGCGTGGGCAGGCGGCCGGCCGTGTCGGCCATCATCACGTCGATCTTGCGCGCGCGCGCGGCGCCGACCGCGTCGAAGATCACCGCGGCCGGGTCGCCGCTTTCCTGCGCGACCACGGTCACGTTGTTGCGCTGGCCCCACACGGCGAGTTGCTCGCGCGCGGCGGCGCGGAACGTGTCGCCGGCGGCGAGCAGCACCGATTGGTCAAAGCTCTGCAGATGCTTCGCGAGCTTGCCGATGCTCGTGGTTTTGCCCGCGCCGTTGACGCCGGCGATCATCATCACGAGCGGCTGCGCGCGGCCGAGCATCAGCGATTTTTCGAGCGGCTTGAGCAACTCGACGAGCAGTGTGCGCAAGGCGGTTTTGACCTGCAGGGGGGCCGTCAGGCGTTCGCCGCGCACTTTTTCGCGCAGCGCTTCGAGCAGGAATTCGGTCGCCTCGACGCCGGCGTCAGACATCAGCAGCGCGGTTTCGAGTTCCTCGTACAGGTCCTCGTCGATCTTCGTGCCGACGAAAATGCCGGTCAGGTTCGAACTGGTTTTCGCGAGGCCGCTCTTCAGACGCGTAAGCCACGAGCGCTTCTCGCCGGCATCCTGCACGGGCGGCGGGACGATTTCGACGGTGTCGAGCATGGCGTCTGGCGGCTCGGGCTGCGGCTCGATGATCGTCGTGGCCACAGGAACAAGAGGCGCGGTAGGCTCGATCGGTTCGGCGGTCGCAACGGCCTCGGCCTCGGCCTCGGCCTCGGGTGCCGCGCCGTCTTGCGCCGCTAGCGATTCGTCTGCGGCGGTATCGGACTCTTTCGAGCCCTTGAATCGTTTGAAAAAGCTGAACATGATCTGACGTATGGGAGAGCGCGCCGATGCGCGCAGCCGGCACGGGACCGGCGAAGCGGTGGGCAGCGCCGGGATGCGAAAAGGCGGGGCGCTGGCAGCCGCACATTTTATCAGGCGTGCCGCGGCGCGTCGTATCGGCCGCTCGGCCAGGCTGGACGCGCGCCAACCCTGTGGTAACGTGAGCGCTCCGGCCCGCGCGCATCGACGCTGCGGGCGTGTTCATCACCTAGCTGAAACTGCACGATACTGGATGCCTCGTTTAGCACCTTCACGCGCCGCTGGCGCTTCGTCCAAAAGTGGCAAACCGCATGCCATTCGCATCATCGGCGGCAACTGGAAACGCACGCCGCTGCCCGTGCTCGATCTGGACGGCTTGCGCCCGACGCCCGACCGCGTCCGCGAAACGCTGTTCAACTGGCTCGGCCAGCGTCTGGACGGCCAGCACTGCCTCGATCTGTTCGCTGGTAGTGGGGTGCTCGGCTTCGAGGCCGCGTCGCGCGGCGCCGCTCGCGTGCTGATGGTGGAGCGCCATGCGCGCGCTGCCGGCCAGTTGCGCGCAAACCAGCAGCGGCTCGATGCACGCATGATCGAAATCGCCGAGGCGGACGGCCTGCGTCTTGCAGCGAGTCTCGCGCCAGGCTCGTTCGACGTCGTGTTCCTCGACCCGCCGTTCGATGCCGACCTGCTCGGCAAGGCGCTCGCGGTGGCCGTGCCGCTCGTGCGCGCCGGCGGCTATCTTTATGTCGAAGCAGGCGAAGTGCTCGAACCGGCCGCTCACGAGCCGCTGTCAGGCTGGGAACTCGTTCGGCAGGGCAAAGCGGGCGCTGTGCACTTTCATTTGCTGCAGCGCGAAAATAAGGAATAATGCGCGTTCCAAAAAAGGGCCGGGCGGTTTATCGTCATCCGCGCCGGTGCGAAATGCGTCGCCCGGACGTGCCCTTTTGTCTGAAGAGAGGAGAAGTCTCATGGTAGTCGCCGTGTACCCGGGCACGTTCGACCCGCTGACGCGCGGTCACGAAGACCTCGTTCGGCGCGCGTCGAGCATTTTCGACACGCTGGTGGTGGGTGTGGCCGACAGCCGTGCCAAGAAGCCGTTTTTCACTCTCCAGGAGCGCCTCGCGATTGCGCATGAGGTGCTCGGCCACTATCCGAACGTCCAGGTGATGAGCTTCAAGGGACTGCTGAAGGACTTCGTGCGGACCAACAACGCGCGGGTGATCGTCAGGGGGCTGCGCGCGGTGTCGGACTTCGAGTACGAGTTCCAGATGGCGGGCATGAACCGTTATCTGCTGCCCGACGTCGAGACGATGTTCATGACGCCGTCCGATCAGTATCAGTTCATCTCGGGCACGATCGTGCGCGAGATCGCGCAATTGGGCGGCGACGTCAGCAAGTTCGTGTTCCCGTCCGTCGAAAAATGGCTGAAGGAGAAGGTCGCTTCGCTGGATCCGCAGGACGGCGCTCAGGGGACCTGAGCCTGAGTCGCGCGAATGCTGGTTTTGACGGATCAAGACCGGCCAGGCCTCGGTGATCGGCGCCAGGTGCATCGGTCGGCTGTTCTAAGTAATGTTGGCGAGCCGTATTGGCGGCGAACGTCAATCCTGTCGTTATGCACGGGCATCGGTGTATTCGATGGTTCGCGCAAGCTGCGATGTCAATGATGATGCGAAGAACAAGAATTGTCTCTTCATCGCAAACGGGGCGATCATCAATAGTCACGCCGGCTTGTCAGGTTTCTACGGGACCCTATCCGGAAAACGTCACGGGCGTGGGCAATCGATATACCTTTGTCCAATTCGCCGAGTATGAACTGACGAAGCGCACCAGTACGGTACGATGGATTTCAACAGGGTGACAGGTGCCGCATACGTGGAATTGCCGGAGCGGAGCAACTAGACGGGCATTGCAAGAGGAATGAGGAGTTTTTCCTAACCGGATAGTGCCGGCTTAACCGAAGCAGAACAATGTCAGCTTCCCTTCGCAGCTTTCGTGAACGCCTCGGCAAGTTTGTCGAAGTGCCGGAGGGCCGCAGGCGTCAGCTCGACCTGTTTGCGGCGAGCGTCTTCGGTGTCGTTGAGCAGGAGCCAGCCCTTTTCGCGCATTGACGTGATACGGGCATGCAAGGTAGCCGGCGACCCCAGCGCACTTTGGGCCATCATGTCTCGAACCGACAGGCGTTCGTTTTTTTGCCTCATGCGAGCAACGAACTCCAGGATCTTTTCTTCGAGCGGATCGAGCGCGGGAAGTGAGGGAAGACCTCGCAGTGCTTCGGTCAATTGAAGAAATCGAAGATAGATATCAGCAGGGCGGCTCATGACCATCGCTCCAACGAAAACGCCGCTCACCCGAGCGCGGAAAGCGAACCTTGATGCCCTGCGACGACCGGGCTTCCCTATTTTATCTCCATGTCCAGCTTACGTTTGGGTTTGCTCCCGGTCGCGGGCACGGCCATCGCGTTCGCGCTGTCGCTCTGGATCAACCAGGAAGTATTCACGCACATCGAGTTCGTCCGGGGCGAGAACTGAATCTACCTGCCGTCAGGAGTCAGACTATTGAGCACCTTGCTTCTGGGGGGCGATGGCGCAATCGGCTTGCTATTAGCGAGCTGGCTCGTCGACCTCTTCTATTTCTTCCCGCACGCCCCTGTGCGGTCAATCGGCGGCGGAATCATCGCTACGGTGGCGCCGTATGCGGTGTATCGCCAAAGCTTCTTCTTGATGTGTGGCGGCGATTCGTCCGGCGCGCTCAGCGTACGGCCTCGTACTCTTTTGCACGGGTATAAAAGGAAAAAGCAGGTTGAGCATGGGCTTTTGCCGTTATGCAACCGATCAAACGTAACCGACCGGTCGGCGCGAGCCAGAAAACCGGTCGGTCCGGACAGCGCGTTCCACGCGAACCATTTCTCTCAGGTTTGGCCGTTACAAAAACTATAACGATAAAGTTGCGCGTTGGCAAGGTTCGTGGGGGGGATCAACTCGAGCCGTCGCTGGAGGACGATTGGCTGCTTTCCGAAGGCGGATTCAACCGGTCGATGCAAAACCAGGATCGTCGATCAAGTGGCGAAGGCTGTAGGGCGCTAGGTGCTCGTAGAGGATCGGCCAATCTACCGCGAGTAGCGGAATAGTTGGGTCTTTCCGACACCAGTACGCAACAAACCGCGCCCAGCCCCCGAGAAACATTCCGTTGCCAGAACTCAGCAGACACGGAGGGCGAGCGACAGGCGGAACCAGCATCCGCGGCATTCCCGCCGCCAGGGTTTCAAGGGCGTCCGACGATTCGTGTAACGCCAGCAGACTGTCCTCGGCATCAGACAGGTATCGACGTACTTCTTCTGCGACGCATGTGCTGCGAAGTTCCAGGTAAGAGGCGCGGACTTCATCAAGTACTGAAGTGGGCACACGCGAATAATTGGAGCCACCCAGCCTTTCCAAAGCAGCGCGCCTGACGAAGTCAGGAAGCGCCCCCAACCTTGTTTCGCAGCCGAGCAACGCATCTTGAAAGACGGGATAGCACGCGAGCCATGCAGCAGGCGGGCGGCCTACTGGTCGGCGTGCCGATAGCCACCGGTTCGTCCGGATAGCGCGTTCCGTTCCAGCCTGTTCTCTCAGGTTCATCGCTATAAAAAGCATATCAATCTGGACGCGGCTCTGCATGCTTGTCGAGCCGGGCATAAAGCTATACATGGGTTTTCGGTCGCGTCGCGCAGAACTTGAGGGCCTCGCGAAATTTTTTCCGTGAGCGTCACGATATCTGTGACTGAAAGCCTGCTGTTTGTGCTCGCGGAACGCCATACGGGCACGCTATGATGCATTCGGCAAAAGCAACCGAGGATGGCTCACCGCAATGTCTAGCTTACGTTTGCATTTTTGGTCGATCGCTGGGACCCTGATCGCGTTCCTGGCGTCGCTGTGGATCAATCAGGAGGTGTTTGCGCACACGTCTTTCGTGCGAGGCGTCAACTGGATTTTCCTGCCGTCTGGTGTTCGGCTTCTCAGCACGTTGCTGGTTGGGTTCGATGGTGCACTCGGCCTGCTGCTTGCCGGACTGATTACAGACTTTCTGTACTGGTTTCCGCATGACCCGGTGCGTGCAATAGCAGGCGCTTTGCTTGGGTCACTGGCACCGTATCTGGTCTACAGGTTTGCGCTCGAGTATTTCGATCTGCGCGCATCGCTGACGAACCTGACGCCGAAGCGGCTGCTTGTTCTGGCTGTCGCCTATTCGGGAGCAAATACGCTGTTTCACCACCTGTGGTTCGCGCTGGCCGGTACGACGAAGAACTGGTTCGAAAGCTTCTTCACGATGTTTGTGGGTGATCTGGCCGGCGCGCTAATCATTCTGTATGTGATGAAGGCACTGCTGGCCCTGTTGCCGAAACAGCCCGGCAATTCCCGCGTGTCGAATGGCATGTTCAGCATCCAGTTGGCGTTGAACAGCGCATACGCCAACCAGTTTGCGACGAAGGCTACCTGGCCGAGAAGCGCAGCCGTCCATGACCCTGGCGTGGGATTGCACGGCCGTGCGGGGGCGAAAAAGCTATAATGTATTGTTTTCTCTAGCAAAGTTGGTGGCGGCATGGCCCTGATGATTACCGACGAGTGCATCAATTGCGACGTCTGCGAGCCCGAGTGCCCGAACGACGCGATTTCGATGGGCCCGGAAATCTATGTGATCGACCCGAAGAAGTGCACCGAGTGCGTCGGTCATTTCGACGAGCCGCAATGCATTCAGGTGTGTCCGGTGGAGTGCATTCCGCGTGACCCGAACCACTTGGAAACGCCCGAAGGTTTGATGGCGAAATATCACGCGTTGCAGGCCGCCAAGGGCACCTGACGTTCGCGGGAGACGCGCAAAAGAAAACGGCGAAGGCCTGCGGACCTTCGCCGTTTTCTTTTGGGGGCGGCGTTTCCGTTATCCGACGTAAGCGCTGAAAATGCCGCGCAAAGCGTCGAGCAGTATGTCGCATTCGGCGTCGGTGCCGACCGAGATCCGCAAATGCTGGTCGATGCGCGGCGCGTTGAAATGCCGCACGAAAATTTCCTTTTGCCGCAGCCGCGACGCGAGCGTCGCCGCGTCGTACCCCTCATGCCGCGCGAACAGCAGATTCGCCGCCGATGGCACCACCTCGAAGCCGAGCGCGGTCAATTCCGCCGCAAGCCGTTCGCGGCTCGCGATCACCTTCGCGCAGCATTCGCGAAACCACGCGTCGTCTTCGTAGGCGGCGGTGGCCGCGACTTGCGCGAGGCGGTCGAGCGGGTACGAATTGAAGCTGTCCTTCACGCGATTGAGCGCATCGATCAACGCAGGATCGCCGAACGCAAAGCCGACGCGCATGCCGGCGAGCGAACGCGACTTCGACACGGTCTGCACGACGAGCAGATTCGGATAGCGCGCGATCAACGCAATCGCCGACTCGGCGCCGAAGTCGACATACGCTTCGTCAATCACCACGACCGAATCAGGATGGCTCGCGACGAGGCGTTCGATTACCGCGAGCGGCAGCGGCCGGCCGGTCGGCGCGTTCGGATTCGGAAACAGGATGCCGCTGTTGGGCACCGTGTAGTCGTCGACGTTGATCGCGAAGCTGTCGTCGAGGGGGATGGTCCGGTAGTCGACCTCGAACAGCTTCGCGTAGGTCGGATAGAAGCTGTAAGTGATGTCGGGAAACAGCAGCGGCTTGTCGTGCTTGAGCAAGGCCTGGAACGTTAGCGCGAGTACCTCGTCCGAGCCGTTGCCCGCGAACACCTGCTCGGCGCGGATGCCGTGATACGCGGCGACCGTTTCGCGCAGCTTGCGTGCGCTCGGATCGGGATAGCGGCGCAGTGCGTCGGCCGTGTCGCCGAGCTCGCGGCGGATCGCGTCTAGCACGCGCGGCGACGGCGGATACGGATTCTCGTTGGTATTCAGCTTCACCGGATGCGCGAGCGCGGGCTGCTCGCCCGGCACGTACGGCGTCAGACGGTGAACGATGTCGCTCCAGTAGCGGCTCAAGCGATTCTCCTTGCGGGGCCGATTGCGGGTGTCGATGAGTGTGGCGCGCGTCAGCTGTTGTTGCGATGCAGTTGCATCATTGCGCGTTCGAGCTCGCCCTTGATGATCTGCGGCATCACCGCGAGCGCGCGTTCGATCGACGCGTCGATGACCTCCTGCTCTTCTCGCCGCGGCGGCTTCAGCACATAGTTCGCGACGTCCGGCTTCGCGCCGGCGCGCGCGCTTTCGGGAATCAGATCGCGCGGATGGCCGATGCCGATCCGCAGCCGCCAGTATTGCTGCGACGACAGATGCGCGCTGATGTCCTTCAGCCCATTATGCCCGCCGCTGCCGCCGCCGAGCTTCAGCTTGACGCTGCCGGGTGGCATGTCGAGCTCGTCGTGCGCGACGAGGATCTCGTCGGGAAGAATCTTGAAGAATTGCGCGAGCGCGACGACCGATTGACCAGAGCGGTTCATGTAGGTTTGCGGCTCGAGCAGATGCACTTCCTCGCCATGCAACCGCGCTTTCGCGTAAAAGCCGTGAAAGCGCCGCTCGTCGCGCAGCGCGGTGCCGGCCTCGCGCGCGAGTTGATCGACCAGCCAGCAGCCGGCGTTGTGACGCGTCGCGGTGTATTCGGCGCCCGGATTGCCGAGCCCGACGATCAGCTTGATCATGATTGCGTGAGTCCACCAAGTCCGGAAGTGAAACGTACCGGACTAGAAAAGCCGAAAAAAAACCCGCCAGGGCGAACCTCGGCGGGTCACATCGACCGTTTCATAGGAAACGGATCGAGAGGATTGCTTGCTTCGAACCGGAAGGCTCTTAAGCAGCCGGCGCTTCGCCACCTTCAGCAGCAGCGTCTTCAGCGATTGCGCCAGCCGGGATCGTTGCAGCAGCGACCACCGGGTTTTCCGCGTCGACGTGGGCCACGAGCGCCACACCTGCCGGCAACGGGATGTCCTTCGCGTGAACCGATTGACCTGCTTCGATCTTCGCGAGGTCGACTTCGATGAACTCCGGCAGTGCCGACGGCAAGCACTCGATTTCGATTTCGTTGAGGATGTGCGAGATCACCGCGCTCGACTGCTTCACTGCCGGGTTGGTTTCCTGGTTCAAGAAGTGCAGCGGCACCTTGGTGTGCAGCTTCTTCGTCGCGTCGACGCGCTGGAAGTCCACGTGCAGCACGAGCTGACGGAACGGGTGGTATTGCACGTCGCGCAGCAGAACCTGTTGCGACTTGCCTGCCACTTCCAGATCGAGGATCGACGAGTGGAAAACTTCTTTCTTCAGCGCGTGCCACAGGGCGTTGTGATCGAGTTCGATCAGTTGCGTGTCAGCGCCGGCGCCATAAACGATACCCGGGGTCTTGCCCGAGTTACGCAGGCGGCGGCTCGCACCCGTACCTTGCAGGGAACGCTCGAAAGCGACTACTTTCATGTTGAATCTCCAATGCACTGCCCGCGACCAGGCAGTAAAAACAGGGCCTCGAAGCCGTAATGGCTGAGGCCCAGGATAGCGGCAAGAACCTTCGTTCGTTCATGCCGATTGTGCAAAAACGCCGCGTGTCGCATGAAGCGGTACGCGGTGTCTTCGCAAATACTTAACTCTCAGCGAACAGCGACATCACCGAATCGCCGCGGCGGATGCGCGAGAACGTTTCGGCGAGCAAACCGGCGCTCGTCAGCGAACGGATCTTCGCGCACGAACGGGCTTCTTCGCCGAGCGGAATCGTGTCAGTGACAACGAGTTCGTCGAGTGCGGAAGCGGCAATACGCTCACCCGCGCCGCCTGACAGAACCGGGTGGGTGGCGTACGCGAATACCTGCTTCGCGCCGCGTTCCTTCAGAACCTGCGCGGCCTTGCACAGCGTGCCTGCCGTGTCGACCATGTCGTCCATGATCACGCAGGTGCGGCCTTCGACTTCACCGATGATGTTCATCACTTCGGCGACATTCGCCTTCGGGCGACGCTTGTCGATGATCGCGAGATCGCAATTGAGCTGCTTCGCCAATGCACGGGCACGCACCACACCGCCGACGTCCGGCGAAACGACCAGCAGGTTCTCGTAGTTCTGCTTGCGCAGATCGCCGAGCAGCACGGGCGTTGCATAGATGTTGTCGACTGGGATGTCGAAGAAGCCTTGAATCTGGTCGGCGTGCAGATCCATCGTGATGATCCGCTCGACGCCGGCGATTTCCAGCATGTTCGCCACGACCTTAGCCGAGATGGCGACGCGCGCCGAACGCGGGCGACGATCCTGACGGGCATAACCGAAGTAGGGGATGGCTGCGGTGATCCGGCCTGCGGATGCGCGCTTGAGCGCATCGACCATGATCATCAGTTCCATCAGATTGTCGTTAGTCGGCGCGCACGTGGATTGCAGGACGAAGACATCCTTGCCGCGCACGTTTTCCTGAATCTCGACTTGGATTTCACCGTCCGAGAAACGGCTAACCATTGCTTTGCCGAGGGGAATACCGAGGTTTTTGACGACTTCCTGTGCAAGCGCGGGATTTGCGTTGCCAGTAAAAACCATCAGGCCGTCATGGCTGCTCATCGTGCACCTACTTCAGGCTGGGGGCGGGAGAAATGCGAACTACAGCGAACTACAGCGAACTACGAGAATTTTTGGCAGGGGAGAAAGGATTCGAACCTTTGCATGCCGGAATCAAAATCCGGTGCCTTAACCAGCTTGGCGACTCCCCTACACTAACTTTGAGCTCCGTCGAACGTGGAGTTTCGTTCGACGATGCAAAACTTATGACGCGAAAGCAAAGAGTGGATGCTGATCCAAGCCCGCTGCTACTGCACTGTTCCACTCGCCGGGCAGTTTGGCTTGCGCCGCTTCTGCTTCAGCTTTGCTACGGAACGCTGCAAAAACACTGGCACCCGATCCGGACATCCGCGCTGGCGCGATGCTTTCAAACCACCGCAACACTTGCGCTACTTCCGCGTGCTTTCCTACGACAACCTGCTGCATGTCATTCCGGCCGAAGCTTTCTGGCCACTCAGTGTTGCAGCTGAGTTCTGCGGGAAAGTCCGTAACTATGAGGGGCTTTGTATCTCTTGTCAACGCTTTTTCGGAAAAAATCGCTGCAGTCGGAACCTGCACCCTCGGCGTCACTACCAGGAAGTGACGCGGCGGCAATTGTACAACGTCCAATGATTCTCCGACACCCTCTGCAAACGCATTTTTTCCAAATACGAAGAAAGGCACGTCCGCGCCGAGTTTCAACGCAAGATCCTGCAACTCCTGACGTGGCAGATCGAGCTTCCACAGGCGATTGAGCGCGAGCAGCGTCGTCGCCGCATCGGAACTGCCGCCGCCGAGGCCCGCGCCCATCGGCAGGCGCTTGTCGATTTCGATATCGACGCCTTCGCGGGAGCCCGTATGTACCTTCAGCAACGTCGCGGCGCGTATGGTCAGGTCATGCTCGGGTGGCACGTCGGTGATTTCGGTGCGGCGTGCGATGAGACCGTCGTCGCGTCGCGTGAAGTGCAGCGTGTCGCCCCAGTCAAGCAACTGGAAGACCGTCTGCAGCGTGTGATAACCATCCGGCCGACGGCCGGTGATGTGCAGGAAGAGATTGAGTTTCGCTGGCGCGAGACAGTCGCGCAGCGAATTGGTTGTTTCGATCATGAGTGAAGGCTACATGCGCCACGGTGGCGCCAAACGGGTAGCAAGGTTACGTGAGCGGATGCTGGGACAAAAAGCCCAGCAAGAACGACTCACTGATCCAGCACGAGCTTGATGTCGAGTGGCGGGTCCGAGCGGCTCAGATTGAGGCGCTTCACGCCGGTGGCTGGTGCATCGGCATAGGCCACATAGTCGATCGTCCAGCCGTCCTGGGTGATCTGCTTCAGGCGCGACGGTTGCTCCGGATCCTTCTCGGTCTTCGCGCGCGAAGTCGGCGCCGGCGACGGTTGCAGCCAGTAGCGCAACCCTTCGACCGGCAGCGTGAAGCCGAGCGCGTTCTGCATCAGCGTCGACACGTTATCGGCGGTGAGCGGCTGGCGGTTCGGCAATTCGAGCGTGGCCGAAGCCGGCGACGAAGTCACGATGGCCAGCGTCTGGCCGAGCGGATTGCGCAACTGCAGCGTGACGGTGTCGCCCGTTTCCTGCCACGAGAAATTGCCGTAAGCGTTGCGCTGCTGGCCGTTCTGATCGTTGTATTGGATCGCGAAGCGGCCCTGATACGAGCGGCTCGTCTGCGCGGTGACTTCGGTGGCGGCGTTCGACGTGGACGGCCCCTGCGGCTTCACCGACGCGCAGCCGGCCAGCGCGACAACCGCCGCCGCCGCGAAACCAACCGCGCTGCCGCGAGGCGCCCTGGAAAAAGAAATCAAACGGGAAAGACGCATCAAAGATTGTTTACCTGAAGACGTTGCAACGTTTTGACGAGAGTCTCGTTGTCGGGTTCGAGCTTGCGAGCCTCGCGAAACGCGGCGCGCGCCTGTTCCTGCTCGCCGGCCTTCCACAGCACTTCGCCGAGGTGCGCGCCGATTTCCGCGTTCGGCTGGAGGCTGTATGCCTTGCGCAGCAGCTTGATCGCATCGGCCGTGTTACCCATCCGGTACTTGACCCAGCCGACGCTGTCCATGATGAACGCATCGTTCGGTGCGAGCGCCGAGGCCTTCTCGACCAGCTTGTCCGCCTCTGGCAGGCGCTGGTTGCGATCTGCGAGCGAATAGCCGAGCGCGTTATACGCCTGCGGATTGTCCGGCTGCGTCTCGATCAGCTTGCGCAGCTGCGCTTCCATGATGTCGTAATGGCCGGTTTTCTCGGCGGCCATCGCGTAGTCGTAGGTGAGGTCGGGGTCGTCGGGAAAGTTCGCCGTGGCTTGCTGCAGACGCGCTTCGGCCTCCGGGTAGCGCTTCGCGTCGAACAGGATCGCCGCATCGGTGCGCGCGATCAGCGCCACATCACGCGGATCGGAGGTCTGCAAGTTGGAGAGCAACTGGCGCGCCTCCTCGGTCTTGCCCTGTTTCGCGAGCAGTTGCGCGCGGGTAATCTGCGCGGCCAGGTATTGTTGACTCGCTGGCGAGATCTTGTTCAGCCAGTCGCTCGCGGCCGCCTCATTCTTCTGTTCGAGCGCTAGCTGCGCGAGGTAGATGTAGGCCTGGCCCGCATCGACACCCGGCGTCTTCTCGGCCTGCTGCGCGTACTGCATCAGATACGTCTGCGCTTCGGGGAGATTCTTCTGCTGGATCTTGATCAGCGCGAGCGCCATCAACGGTGTCAAGTCGTTGGGGTTTGCCTTGCGCATGAGCTCGAACTGCTTCTGCGCGTCGTCGAGACGGTCGCTGGCAAGATACATCTGCGCCAGCGCGAGCCGTGCGTCATGCGATTTCGGATTCTGCTGCACGTACTTTTCGAGCGACGCGATGCCTTCCTTGCGCTCCTCCGGACCCATTTGCGACAGCATCAACGCCGCCGGCAGATAGTCGGGCTTGATCGTGAGCGCCTGCTCGAGCGACTTGTGCGCGCCCGGCGCGTCGTCGGCCAGCAGCTGCTGACGCGCGAGGGCCAGTTGCGCCTCCGGCCGGTTCATGTCGTTCTTCAGCAGGTCCTGCAACACGTGCAGGCCACCGACGCGGTTCGGGCCGCGCGACAACAGCAGTTGCAGCGCGAGGACCGCGCTGCCGCGATTTTCCTCGGGTACCTTCGCCAGTTCTTGCGACAGGATCGGCGAGGCATCGTCGGGCCTGCCAGACAGCACGAGCAGCGACGCGTCGAGCTGGGCGGCGCGTTCCGAACTCGGCGCGTACTGTTGCCACAGTTGCGCGGCGGCGAGCGCGTCCGACGGGCTCTGCGCCGCCAGCGCTATTTCGGTGGCGCGTTGCGCCATGCGCGGGTCGTGAGTGTCGCGCGCGAGCGCGAGGTAGGTCTGATAGGCCGGTGCCGGCTGGTCGCGCTGCAGCGCGATCTCGGCGGCCAGCACCTGGAAGACGATCTGGCTCGACAGCGGCACGCCGGGCAGCGACTTTTCGTCTTCAGGTGTTGCCGGACCCAGCGGGTCCGGCATCGTGACCGACGTGTCGTCGGAATCCGGCGTCGGGTCCTGCGCATGCGCGGGCACGGCGGCCAGCGCCCACAATCCGAGCACGGCCGCACCGAGCATCCGGCGAGCGGACACGGCGAGCGGCACGTTGGACACGCGCGCGCGGCGCTTTGATAGCAGCTTCACGAAGGACACGTTCATGGAAATCCGTTCAATGTTTCAGTCGATTGTAACGCGCTCGCTACAATACGCGCACAACCACTCACGCAAGTAGCAGACCAATCAGCCATGCCAGAGTTGCCAGAAGTCGAGGTTACCCGACGGGGGATCGAACCGTATGTGTCCGGGCGCAAGGTTGAGCGCGTCGACGTGCGGACGGCCGCGCTGCGCTGGCCAATTCCGGCCGACCTTGCGAAAACCTTGCGCGGCCACGTGGTGCGCAAAGTCGAGCGACGCGGCAAGTATTTGCTGTTCGAAATCGACGCTGGGTGGTTCATCGTCCACCTCGGCATGACGGGCACGTTGCGCGTTCTGCGTCATGTGCCGCATCCGCCTGCCGCGGCGAAGCACGATCATGTCGACTGGATCTTCGACGACTTTATCCTGCGCTATCGTGATCCCCGCCGCTTCGGCGCGGTGCTATGGCATCCGCGCGAAGCAGGCGACATCCTCGAACATCCGCTGCTCGCGAGCCTTGGCGTCGAGCCTTTCTCGCCAACTTTTTCGGGCGCGCTGATGCATCGGTTGACGCGCGGGCGCAAGGTGTCGGTGAAGCAGGCGCTGCTGGCGGGGGACATCGTGGTCGGCGTGGGCAATATCTACGCGTCGGAGAGTCTGTTTCGCGCGGGCATCCGGCCGACCACCGCGGCGGGCCGCGTGTCGCTCGTGCGTTATGAACTGCTGGCCGATGCCGTGCGCGTGACGCTCGCCGCCGCGATCGACAAGGGCGGCAGCACGCTGCGCGATTTCGTCGGCAGCGACGGCGAAAGCGGCTATTTTCAGCTCGACTACTTCGTCTATGATCGCGCGGGCCTGCCATGCCGCGTGTGTGGAACGCCAATCAAACAGATCGTGCAGGGGCAACGCTCCACGTACTTCTGTCCCACTTGCCAGCGCTAGATTCTCGATGCCTTCCCGCCTGACCCCAACGACCGGCGCGCGCTCCAGCGCGTCCGACACCGCGCCCGCGTTTGCGCCGATGCCCGAGTTTTCCGCGCGGCTGGTCGCGTGGCAGCGCCAGCACGGCCGCCACGATCTGCCGTGGCAGAACACGCGCGATCCGTATCGCATCTGGCTGTCCGAAATCATGCTGCAGCAGACCCAGGTGTCGACGGTGATTCCGTACTACGCGAAATTTCTCGCGCGTTTCCCGGATGTCGCCGCGCTCGCCGCCGCGCCGTCCGATGACGTGATGGCGCTGTGGGCCGGCCTCGGCTACTACACGCGCGCGCGCAATCTGCAACGCTGCGCGCAGGTCGTCGTCGAGCAGCATGGCGGCGCGTTTCCCGCGTCGGTCGATGAGCTCGCCGAGTTGCCCGGCATTGGCCGCTCGACGGCCGCGGCGATCGCGTCGTTCGCGTTCGGCGCGCGCGCGACGATTCTCGACGGCAACGTGAAGCGCGTGCTCGCGCGCGTATTCGGCGTCGAAGGCTTTCCGGGCGAGAAGAAAGTCGAGAACGCAATGTGGACGCTCGCGGAGTCACTGCTGCCGTCGAATGCGTCGAACGCGGAGGTCAGCGGGTACACGCAGGGCTTGATGGATTTCGGCGCGACATTGTGCGTGCGCGGCAAACCCGATTGCTCGCGCTGTCCGTTCGCGCCGGACTGCGTTGCCAACGTCACCGGACGTCAACGTGAATTGCCGACCGCGCGCCCGAAGAAAGCGGTGCCGACACGCCGTACGTGGATGCTGCTGCTGCGCGACGGCAATGCGGTGATGCTCGAGCGGCGTCCACCGTCGGGCATCTGGGGTGGTCTGTGGAGTCTGCCCGAAGCTGCCGACGAAGCATCGTTGGCCGAGCGGGCGCGCGCGTTCGGCGGCGACGGCGAAGTGTCCGCGCTCGCGTCGTTCTCACACGTATTCACGCATTTCAAGCTCGATATCGAACCGCGGCTTGCGGAGTTCGATCGCGGTGTCGGCGCCCTGGCCGCGCTCAACGATGCGGACACCGCATGGGTTGCGCTCAGCGATCTGGATTCGTTCGGCGTGCCGGCGCCGGTGCGCAAGCTGCTCGCCAGTCTGCATGGTTCGTTGCTCTAACGGAATGGATCGGAGGTGCTGAGCGGGCGACTTGAGTCCGGCGCGGCAGCCTTCACGACTTCAGGATTTCACAGCAACTGATGCTGTTGCATGTAGTGATGCACGACGTCGATGCGCGCGCCGGCATCGGTTAATTCCATCAGCTTTTGCCGTGCGCGCAACGCGATTGGCAGCACCTCGGCGAGACGGTTCGACACCCACGACGGATCGTCGAGCCGGAACGGCTCGGCGAACGGTAGGCTGTCCGGATCGCGTTCGCGGATCGTTGCGATGATCCGCTCGAGCACTTCCGCGCACGCGCCGAATTTGGCCAATAGCTCATTGCCCTCGAGCGGGAGATCATCGGCGAGCGGCTCGGCCATGCCGACCAGCAGACCGCTCGCTTCGACGCGATGCGATAACAGACGAAAGCGCGTCGTGCCGCGCGCGCGAATCAGCAGCATGCCGAATGCTTCGACGTCGCACTCGTCGATTTCGGCGAGACAGCCGATCGTTTCGGGTACCGAAGGTTCTTCCTCGCGCGCGACTTCGGCGCCGCTTTTCAGCATGCAAACGCCGAACGGTGTTTTTTCGCGCAGACAGTCGCGCGCCATGTCGAGGTAGCGCGCTTCGAAGATTTTGAGCGGCAGCAAGCCATCGGGAAATAGCACCGTATGCAGCGGAAACAGCGGCAAATCGGCGTACACAGTAGGCGTAGAGGACATGGCGCAACGCTTCGGGTTAAGGCCGCGCGATGCGGCCGGTTAAGCCACCAGCTTCGATGATTCGCCGACGTCGACCGGCGCATCGCGGTGCCGCACAATCACATTCGCCGATGTTGCGAGACGCGCGGCAAGCGTCTCCGCGATGAATACCGAGCGGTGCTGGCCGCCCGTGCAACCGATTGCGACGGTCAGGTAGCTGCGATTGTCGTCGCGGAAATGCGGCAGCCACTTGGACAGATACTTCTCGATGTCGTCGATCATCTCGTGGACGACCGGCTGCGCATCGAGAAAATCCATGACCGGTTTGTCGAGGCCGGTGAGCGGCCTCAATTCATGATCGTAGTATGGGTTCGGCAGCGTGCGTACGTCGAATACGAAATCCGCGTCGAGCGGAACGCCGCGCTTGAAGCCGAACGACTCGAACATCAGCACGAGCCCCGCGTCCTCCTGTTCGATGAAGCGCTTGACCCATGCGCGCAGCACGTTCGCGCGCAGATTGCTCGTGTCGATCTGATGGCCGAATTCGGCAAGTCCCGCGACCAGTTCGCGCTCGCGTTCGATCGCTTCGGCGAGCGACGTGAGCAGGCCAACGTCCGCGTCGTGCGCGGGCGAGCCGGACAGCGGATGGCGGCGACGCGTTTCGGAAAAGCGTTGAATCAGCGACTGCGTGCTCGCGCTCAGGAACAGCACGCGCACGTCGTGCGAGCGCTTGAGGTCGCGGATCATCGCGGGCATTTCGTCGAGCGACGAACCGGAGCGCGCGTCGATCGCGACCGCGAGACGATCCTGGCCGTCTGCGGCGAGGTAGGTGGCGAGTTGCTGCAGGAAACGCGGCGGCAGATTATCGACGCAGTAATAACCCGCGTCTTCGAGCGCGTTCAGGGCAACGGATTTGCCGGAGCCGGAGATACCGGTGATCAGGATTATGCGCATGGAGTCGTCGAAAGCGTAGATTTCATCATAGCATCTGGCCTCCATGCGCGTGCCCGCGGCCTGCCTTCTGCGGGCGCTTCATGGCGCTGTGGCGGGCTTCAGATCAGTTTTCCTGGAAACTGGCTATCGGGATCCTGCATGGCGAGACGTTGCCGATCCATGAAATCGCGCAGCGTGTCGATACCGCGCAGCTGCAGAATCGTGTTGCGCACGGCCGCTTCGACCAGCACCGCGAGGTTGCGGCCGGCGGCCACCTGGATCGTCACCTTGCTGATCGGTAGGCCGAGCACGTCGACGGTCTGGCTTTCCAGCGGCAGCCGCTGGAATTCGCCGTCGGGGCGGCGCACCAGTTGCACGATCAGCTTCAGTTTCATTTTGCGGCGCACCGCCGTTTCGCCGAAGATCGTCTTGATGTCGAGCAGACCGAGGCCGCGAACTTCGAGCAGGTTCTGCAGCAGCGGCGGACAGCGTCCTTCGACGAAGTCCGGGCCGAGGCGCACGAAGTCGACAGCGTCGTCGGCGACGAGACCGTGGCCTCGGCTAATCAGTTCGAGGCCGAGCTCGCTCTTACCGAGGCCCGAGTCGCCGGTCAGCAACACGCCCATGCCGAGGATGTCGAGAAACACGCCGTGCAGCGTCGCGCGCGGCGCGAGAATGCGCGACATGTAAAGACGCAGACTATCGATCACCGCGGCCGCCGAGGTCGGCGTCGTGAACAGCGGCGTCGACGAGCGCGTGCAGCGCAGCACCAGCTCCGGCGGCGCCGCGACTCCGCCCGCGACGACGAGAAACGGCGGCTCCAGCGCGATCAACTCGGCCATGTGGCGCGAGCGGTCTTCGTCGGTCTGACGTTTGTAGTAGTCGATTTCAGCGTCGCCGAGCACCTGGATCCGGTTGGGGTGGATCAGGTTCAGGTGGCCGACGAGGTCGGCGCTCGACGTGGCATTGGCGACCGATTCCGAAGAAAAGCCGCGCTCCCAGCCTTCATGCCCCGTGAGCCAGCTGAGCTTCAGCATGGCGGCGTTGTCGTCGAAAATGCTTTGGGCGTTGATGCTGGACGTATCCATGAGTCAGTGACTCCAGTGTGAGCCGCTTGCCGGGTCTTTGCTGCGTGTGCGGGCGCGTATGAACTACCGCCGCCGTTGCATCAAGGTTGCCACTGAGTAAGCAGGCGATGCAACGATTCGCGTTCTTCTTCAGTGTGCAGCCGCTCGCGGGCGTCGCGATCGGACAGCAATTGCGCGATCTCGGAGAGAATTTCGAGGTGCTGTTGAGTGGCCTGTTCGGGGACGAGCAGGAAGATCAGCAGCGAGACCGGCTGGCCGTCCGGCGCTTCGAAGGGGATCGGTTCGGCGAGTCTGACGAATGCGGCGAGCGGCTGCTTGAGGCCCTTGATCCGCCCATGCGGGATCGCGACGCCTTCGCCGAGCCCGGTCGAGCCGAGTCGTTCTCGCGCAAAAAGATTGTCTGTGACGGTACTGCGGGCGATGCCGTTCTGGTTCTCGAAGATCAGGCCCGCTTGCTCGAACACGCGTTTCTTGCTGGTGACCGATAGTCCGATGACGACGTTCTCGAGGGGAAGAAATTTGGCTAAACGATTCATTTTGACAGGCGAAAACGTGGCCTGAGTTCTCCCCACCGGGGCGGTTGAGTGACGTTCCATTCGTTCGATGCTGGCGAAGACGGACGGTCAGAGTCGATCGCGAAAGCGTTAGATTTCGATCGGCCGTACTTCATCAGAGCTGGCTTGACCCCGATGGTAACTGGAACATTATAGAACAGGGTGACGGCCGATGGTGCGGCGCGCCATCTATGCATATCAGGTTTTTCAGCGCTTGCGCCGCGGCACGTTTCGCGCTGCGCAAACCTTTGCGGGAATGGTTGGGGTCGGCCTCGGCGAGACGCACCGCCGGTGAGCGGGAACCGGGGCGCTGAAACGAAAAACCGCCCGGTCGCGGGCGGCTCGACGAGTTCAAGGGAATTGAGGAATTTCCTCTAATTTCTCCTATTGCGGCGGCACGTCCAGTTGCGGCGCCGGCTGATACTTGATCGCTTCGTGCTGATGGCCTTGCAGACGATCCTTGTGGCGTATCACCTGCCTGTCGAGCTTGTCGATCATCAGATCGATTGCAGCGTACAAATCGCTGTCACAACTCTCGACGAAGATATCCTTACCCTTCAGATGGAGGTTGATTTCCACCTTTTGACGCTTGTCCTTTTCCTTATGGTTGTCGACCGAGAGGACCACACTGCCGTCGATGACCTGATCGAAATGTCTTAGCACCCTGTCCAGTTTGGTGATCACGTATTCGCGCAACGCAGGCGTTACTTCGAGGTGGTGTCCACTGATCTTGAGATTCATAGTGCTTCTCCAAGCTAATGGCCGCTTGGTCCGCACAATGACAAAGGTCCGGTCGATCTGACGGCTTGCCTGTGTCGCCCCCCGGTGACGGACATCTGGCAGGTCGCAGCGGCCGGCCTGTCCGCCAGGTGCGGAGCGGCCGGTAAATGCCCGCTGCAAAACGCGGCGGGCTACAGAGACTTGCGCAGGTTGACTGCCGGGATTTTGAGCGCCTCACGGTATTTCGCAACGGTACGCCGTGCGACCACGAAGCCCTGTTCCGCCAGCAGTTCGGCTATGCGACTGTCTGAAAGTGGCGATTTCGGGTTTTCCACTCCTATCAGTTGTTTGATCAGCGCGCGAATGGCCGTGGAGGAGGCCGCGCCGCCGGTGTCCGTCGAAACGTGTGAGCCGAAAAAGTACTTGAATTCCAGCGTCCCGAATGGGGTCAGCATGTATTTGCCGGTTGTCACACGCGAGACAGTCGACTCGTGTAGGCCCAGCGTATCAGCTATTTCCCGCAAAACCAAGGGGCGCATGGCAATTTCGCCGTGCACAAAAAAGCTCTTTTGACGCTCGACAATTGCCTGCGCAACCCGCAGGATCGTCTCGAAACGCTGCTGGATATTTTTGATCAGCCAGCGTGCTTCCTGCAGTTGCTGGCGCAACGAACCGCTGCCCGGATCGCCGCGGTTATTGCGCAGAATATTCGCGTATAGATGGTTAATCCGCAGCTTCGGCACTACCTCGGGATTCAGCTCCGCCAGCCAGCCCTGTGCCGTTTTGCGCACCATGATGTCGGGCACCACGTAGTCCGCTTCGGCCTTGCCGTAGGCCGCGCCCGGAAATGGTTCGAGCGAGCGGATCAGCACGTGCGCGTCGCGCAGATCGTCGTCGCTGGCCTTAAGGTGCTTGCGTAGCCGCGTGAAATCGCGCGCGGCGAGCAGTTCCAGGTAATGGCTGACAATGTCTAGCGCAAGCGTGCGCGTGGGCGATGGCTCGAGCCGCAGCAACTGCAGCTTCAGACATTCGGACGCGGAGCGCGCGCCGACACCTGATGGGTCGAAGCTATGCAGCAGCGCAAGCGCGGCGTTCAGTTCGTCGACGTCGACTTCGAGTTCTTCGGGCAGGTCGGCCAGCACTTCTTCGAACGTGGCGGCGAGATAGCCGTCGTCGTCCAGCGATTCGATCAGGAACGTGATGAGCGCGCGGTCGCGCTGGCTCGCCTGGGTGACGCGCAGTTGCGCCATCAGGTGGTCGCGCAGCGACGTGCTCGATTCGTGGATTTGCAGCGGGGGCAGGTCGTCGTCGTCCGACGCGTTGCCGGAGCGGCCGTAGTCGTCCAAGTTCCACTGCGAGGTATCGCCGCCGCCGTCGCCCGAAAGGCCATTGTATTCGTCGACACCCTGGGGCTCGCCGCTTTCGGCTCGCTCGCCGTTGCCCTCGGACGATGCCGAACCGTTGCCGGCCATCGGATCGGCCGGCGCCGAGGAGCCCGGTGTCTGGGCGATCAAGGAACCGTCGGCTGCCACCCGCAACGGGCTCGCGATCCACTCGTCTTCGTTTTCGAGGAGAGGATTCTGCGAGATCGCCATGGCGACTTCCTGCTGCAGTTCGAGCGTCGATAACTGAAGCAGCCGGATGGACTGTTGCAGTTGCGGCGTGAGCGCAAGATGCTGCGATAGGCGGAGTTGGAGGCTGGCTTTCATGGCAAGTTGAGATTCATTGTAGAGAGTTTGCCACGACCGCGATACCTTGCGGCACTCGCAATTTTTGGGTACGCCCAATTTGGCGCGCCGCGCGGCGCCACCCTGCGCCGCCTGACAACGAATGTGCGGGTGCCGCAAAAATGGCGCCGCGGCCGCGCGCGCTCGCGTGGCCGGGGACGCCGTACGTGCTTACATGCGGAAGTGCTCGCCCAGATAGACGCGCCGCACGCTTTCGTTTTCGATGATGTCGCTAGGCGCGCCGGCGGCCAGCACGCTGCCGTCGCTGATGATGTACGCGTGATCGCAGATACCTAGCGTTTCGCGCACGTTGTGGTCGGTGATCAGGACGCCGATATTGCGCTGCTTCAAGAACTTGACGATTTTCTGGATTTCCAGCACCGCGATCGGGTCGACGCCGGCGAACGGTTCGTCGAGCAGAATGAAGCTCGGATTGGTTGCCAGCGCGCGCGCAATTTCAACCCGACGACGCTCGCCGCCCGACAGCGACAGCGCCGGATTTTCACGCAGATGCGCGATCTGAAGCTCGTCGAGCAGCGCTTCGGTGCGTGACGTGATCACGTCTTTGCCGAGGCGCTTGCCGTTTTCGTCGTGCTGCAATTCCAGCACCGCGCGAATATTCTGCTCGACGCTCAACTTACGGAACACCGACGCTTCCTGCGGCAGATATGACAGGCCGAGCGATGCGCGTTTGTGAATGGGCAGCAGGCTGATCGACTTGCCGTCCAGATCGATTTCGCCGGCGTCGAGCGGCACGAGGCCGACGATCATGTAGAACGACGTGGTCTTGCCGGCGCCGTTCGGGCCGAGCAGGCCGACCACTTCGCCGCTCTTCACGTCGAGCGACACGTCCTTGACGACCGTGCGCGAGCCATAGCGCTTCTTCAGATTGCGCACGACCAGCGAACTGCTGGTGCCGGCCGGCTTCCGATGGGGGAGGGGCGCGATGGTGCTGCTCATGGTGCTCACTGGTTCGGCGCTCCCTGGATCGAGTTGGACGGCGTGAGCGTGGCCGACGCGCCGGTCAGCGGCGCGGCGCCGGCGTTGCGCGGCGACAGCATCGCGCGCACGCGGCCGGTCGGGTTGCCCGGACCTGCGACGTCCTTGCCTGACTTCGCGGTGTAGAAGTCGTTCTGGCCGTCGTAGGTGATCACGCTACCGTGCACCTGGTCGAGCAGCGTCGTCATGCCCTGCAGGCGGCGCACCGTCGCGTTGGTGGTCAGCGTGGTCAGATCCTGCTTGCCGTCGTAGTCGATACGGATCGCCGTACCCTCGATGTATTCGTCGAGCCCTTCGCGCTTCTGGCGGAAATACGACAGATTGCCGCCGCTCGAGGTGCCGGTCGCGAATTGGTAGCCCTGCGGGTCTTGCGACACTTCGACGCGATCGGCCTTGATCAGGATCGTCCCTTTGGTGGCCACCACGTGGCCGGTGAAGATGCTGACCTGCCGCAGGTCGTCGTAAGTCATGTTGTCCGCTTCGATGTTAAGCGGCTTGTCTTTGTCGGCGCGGTCCGCGTGCGCAAGCGGCGCGAAGCCGACGAGCGGCAGCGCGACGACGAGCGCAGCAAGTGCGGCGCGGCACGCGGACAGCGCGCGCGAACGGCCGGTATCAAAACGGGGGTGCGATTCGTTCATGCAGTCACGCCTGGAATGGATTACCCGGTATGCGTTGGCTTAGTGGCCGGAATCGGACGCGGCGATTGCGCCTCTTACATTGCCGAACAGTTGCATAAACCGGGTGACATTGTTGTATTTCATGCCGCTGGCAGTCATCACGGACATGCCGCGCTGAAGTTTAACTGGCTTTTCAGTCTCGATCACATCGTCGTTGACGAGGACCCTGAAATGCTCGGAATCGGCCTGCATCTGCGGATCGCCGTCGCCGGGCGCGCGCAGGATGCGCGCGTTCTGGTACAGATTGACGATCGACGCATCCGCGTTGACCGTGCCCGTGTCGCCGGTCGCGGTGACGATCGGCTTGCCGGGCTGGAACGCACGCATCGCCGGCTTGACGAGGTCGCTCATTTCGTCGTCCTCGTAATGGACCAGCGACTGTGCGGTCAGCCGGTACTGCGTCGCGCCTGACTGGTCGAGCTCGGACACCGAAAAGTTGTCGGCGAAGTAGTCCGGCGTGTGTTCCTTCGGGCGCACCTCGTCGTCGGTCTTGCGCGGCAACGTGGCTTGCAGCAGCCACCACGTGATGCCGGCGAGCGCCGCCATCGCGATGAGCGGGATCAGCGAAGTCAGGCGAAACTGGTTCATCCCACGAGGCCCCGTTGCTCGCCGCTGCACGCCGCCGCGAGCAGTGCTTCATATTTGTGCTGGGCACGCAGCAGCGTGTCGCACACTTCGCGCGCCGCGCCGTAACCGCCGCGCGCCTCGCTGACCCAGTGGGCGCGCGCGATCACTTCGGGATGCGAATTGGCCGGCGCGGCCGCGAAGCCGACGCGCAGCATCACCGCGAGATCGACCCAGTCGTCGCCCATGTAGCCGCAGTCCTCGGCGGTGAGGCCGGTTTGCCGCAGCAGGTCGGCGAACGCCTGTGGCTTGTCCTGCACGCCCTGGTAGACATGCGCGATGTTCATTTCTTTCGCCCGCGCGGCCACGATGCCGGACTTGCGCCCGGTGATGAGCGCCGTTTCGATGCCGGCCTGGCGCAGCAGCTTCATGCCGTGGCCGTCCATCGAGTTGAAGCCTTTCATCGTGTCGCCTTCCGCCGTGAACAGCAGGCCGCCGTCGGTCAGTACGCCGTCGACGTCGAAAATCATCAGCTTCACGCGGCTTGCGCGTTCGGTAGCGGTAGGGGGAGCAACGGCCATCAGATCACCTTCTTCGAAAACAGGTCGTGCATGTTGAGCGCGCCGATCAGCTTGCCCGTTTCGTCGACGACCAGCATCTGATTGATACGATAACGCTCCATCAGTTCCACGGCTTCGACCGCGAGATGATCCGGCCCGATCGTGCGCGGGCCCGCGGTCATCACCGAGGCGATCGGCAGCTGGCGGAAATCGCCGTCGCGTTCGAGCACGCGGCGCAGGTCGCCATCGGTGAAGATGCCCGTCACACGGCCCTCGCGGTCGACGACCGAGGTCATGCCCATGCGCTTCGCGGTCAGTTGGAAGAGGGCATCGCTGACGGTTGCCTCAGGTGTGACCTGCGGCAACTGGTCGCCGGTGCGCATGACATCGCGCACGTAGGTGAGCAGGCGTCGGCCGAGCGCGCCGCCCGGATGCGAGCGCGCGAAGTCGTCGCGGCCGAAGCCGCGCGCGTCGAGCACCGCGACCGCGAGCGCATCGCCGAGCGCGAGCGCGGCGGTGGTGCTGGCGGTGGGCGCGAGATTCATCGGACAGGCTTCCTTCGCGACGCCGGAATTCAGATGCACATCCGCGAGTTGCGCGAGGCTTGAGCCAGGACGGCCCGTCATCGCGATCAGCTTCGCGCCGATCCGCTTGATGAGCGGCAGGATCGCCATCAGCTCCTCGGTTTCGCCCGAATTGGACAGCGCGAGAAATACGTCGTCGGCGGTGACCATGCCGAGGTCGCCGTGGCTTGCTTCCGCCGGATGCACGAAGAACGCGGGTGTGCCGGTGCTTGCCAGCGTGGCCGCAAGCTTGCGGGCCACGTGGCCGGATTTACCGATGCCGGAGACGACCACGCGTCCACGGCAACCCAGGATGAAATCGACCGCGCCGACGAAACTGCCGTCGAGCTGGTCGCGAAGCGCGCGCACGGCGTCCGCTTCGATGTCGAGTACGTCGCGAGCAAGCGTGAGTGCCCTGTCGCCATTGATTTTCGCTATCATTCGCGGAGTATAGCAAAGGCGCCTGTTCGCCGCGCCGGGCCTGCTGTGCCGAGCCGCTGTCTGCATCGGCCTGTCGACAATCCCTTTTTCAGCTGCTTTGCCGCCTTTTTGCAGCTTTTTTGCCGGCCCAATCAATCATCTCGCACGGCGTTCTCGTGCGCGGTTCCGCTGACGAACGAGGACGCTTCACCCATGCGTTTTTGCCGATGATTTCCCCGCTCGAAATGACGCTGTTTCTGCTGCTGGCATCGGTGGCGGGCGTGGTGATCTTTCGCTTCCTGAATCTGCCGCCGATGCTCGGCTACCTGACGGTCGGCATCGTCGTCGGGCCGCATGCGTTCGGGCTGATTCCCGATTCGGCGGGAGCGCAGAATCTCGCGGAATTCGGCGTCGTGTTCCTGATGTTCTCGATCGGGCTCGAGTTTTCGCTCGCCAAGCTGCGCACGATGCGCCGGCTCGTGTTCGGACTCGGCTTGCTGCAGGTGATCGGCACGGTCGCGGTGGCCGTGTCGCTCGGCTTCGTGCTCGAGCGTTGGGTGCATATCACGTGGCAGGGGAGCGTCGCGCTGGGCGGCGCGCTGGCGATGTCGTCGACGGCAATCGTCAGCAAGATGCTCGCGGAGCGGCTCGAAATCGAAACCGAGCACGGCCGTAATATCTTCGGCGTGCTGCTGTTTCAGGATCTCGCGGTGGTGCCGCTGTTGATCATCATTTCGGCGCTCGGCGGCCGCTCGGAGAATCTGGTCAGCGCGCTCGGCGTCGCGGCGATCAAGATCGTCGTGGCCCTCGCGCTGCTGCTGATCGTCGGGCAGCGCTTCATGACGCGCTGGTTCAACGTGGTCGCGCGGCGCCGCTCGCAGGAGCTGTTCGTCCTCAATCTGCTGCTGGTGACGCTCGGCGCCGCGTTCATCACCGACAAATTCGGGCTGTCGCTCGCGCTCGGCGCGTTCATCGCCGGCATGCTGATCGCCGAGACGCCGTATCGGCATCAGGTCGAAGAGGACATCAAGCCGTTTCGCGACGTGCTGCTCGGGCTCTTCTTCGTGACCACCGGCATGCTGCTCAATCCGCGCGTGATCTGGGAGCATCCGCTGGTCGTGCTGGCCTTTTTCCTCGGCCCGGTGCTGCTGAAATTGATCATGATCACCGGCCTTGCGCGGCTCTTCGGCGCGACGCCGGGCGTCGCGATGCGTACCGGTATCGGTCTCGCGCAGGCGGGCGAGTTCGGCTTCGTGCTGCTGAACCTGATTCTCGACCGACATCTCGTCGACGCGACGCTGTTGCAGGCGATTCTCGCCGCGATGCTGCTGTCGATGCTCGCCGCGCCGTTCATGATCCAGAACGCGGACCGTGTCGTGCTGCGGCTGTCGTCGACCGAATGGATGATGCAGTCGTTGCAGATGACGCGCATCGCCACGCAAAGCCTGAAGCAGAGCGGCCACGTAATCATCTGCGGCTACGGCCGCGCCGGGCAGAACCTCGCACGCATGCTCGAGCATGAAGGGCTCTCGTATGTCGCGCTCGATCTCGATCCCGACCGTGTCGCGGCGGCCGCGGCAGCCGGCGAATCGGTCGTGTTCGGCGACGCGGGGCGGCGCGAGTCGCTGCTGGCCGCCGGCCTGCATCGCGCGGCCGCGATCGCGATCACCTACGCGAACACGCCGTCGGCACTGCGCGTGCTGCACAACATTCACGAGATGGAGCCGACGCTGCCGGTCATCGTGCGCACCGTCGACGATGCCGATCTGGAGAAACTGCTCGCCGCCGGCGCGACGGAGGTGATTCCGGAGATCGTCGAGGGCAGCCTGATGCTCGCGTCGCATACGCTCGTCGTGATGGGTGTGCCGATGCGGCGCGTGGTGCGGCGCGTCGAGGAGATGCGCGACGAACGCTATTCGCTGTTGCGCGGCTATTTCCACGGCGCCGACGACATCGACGACGACGACGGCCACGAGCAGGTGCGGCTACAATCGGTGCCGGTCGACGAGAGTGCCGACGCGGTGGGCCGTACGCTCGCCGAGGTGGGCCTGTACGAACTCGGTGTCGAAGTGACCGCGATCCGCCGGCACGGCATCCGCGGCGTCGAACCGGACCCGTCGACGAAACTGCGCGCGAGCGACATCGTGGTGCTGCGTGGTCTGCCCGAACAACTGGCGCAAGCCGAGGAGCGGCTGTCGAAGCATCGCCGCGCCGCCGCGGCCTGAACCCGTGAGCCGGGCCCGTTCTGGCGGGCGACCCTGATTCAAGCTTTTCACCGGACCTGTCGAGGTCCATCCGGAGACATCATGTCCAAGGCGCTCGCGAGCGCGCCGCTCGATGCGGCCGACTACATCAGAAGTCACATTCGCACGGTGCCCGACTGGCCGCAGCCGGGCGTGCAGTTCCGCGACATCACGCCGCTGCTGCGCGAGCCGAAGTCGCTGCGTGTGCTGATCGACCTGTTCGTGCAGCGCTATATCGACGCGAAGCTCGACTACATTGCCGGGCTCGATGCGCGCGGCTTCATCATCGGGCCGATCGTCGCCCATGAGTTGAGCATTGGCTTCATCCCGATTCGCAAGGCGGGCAAGCTGCCGTACAAGCGGATCTCGCAATCGTATGAACTGGAATACGGTACCGCGACCCTCGAGATTCACGAGGATGCGTGCGAGCCGGGCGACCGCGTCGTGATCATCGACGATCTGATCGCGACCGGCGGCACGATGATGGCCGGCAAACTGCTGCTCGAGCGGCTCGGCGCGGTCGTCGTGGAAGGCGCGGCGATCGTCGATCTGCCGGAGCTGGGCGGCTCGAAGCTGCTGGGCGAGGGCGGTCTTGCGCTCTATACCGTGACGAGTTTCGACGGTCATTGAACCGGGAGGTAGTCACGGCGCGTGCCGTGACGCGCGGTAGCGTTTCCCGCCGTACCAGCGGCTAAAGTCGCATGAGCCGCACAAGCCCCGTTGGCCGGGCAAAACCAACCGGGCTCAACGATATCGCTCACCCATCAGGGTTCACCAGTCGCCCAACCAGAAGGCCACCACGATGCCCAACTTCCTGCTGTTTCTTGCCACCTCGATCGCGATCACCGTGGCGCCCGGCCCGGACAATCTGCAGGTGCTCGCGCGCGGCATCTCGCAGGGCCGCGCGGCCGGCCTGGTCGCCGCGCTCGGCTTTGCCGCCGGCATCACGTTTCATACGACACTCGCGGCGCTCGGCGTCGCCGCGCTGCTGCGCTCGTCGCCGCTCGCGTTCGAAGCGATCAAGCTCGCCGGCGCCGCGTATCTGGTGTGGATCGGCATCAAGGCGCTGCGCAGCCAGGGCCTCGCGACCGCGCACGAGCGTGCGCCGCAGCCGCTTTCGACGGTGTTTCGCCAGAGCGTGCTCGGCAATCTGATGAATCCGAAGGTCACGCTGTTCTTCGTCGTGTTTCTGCCGCAGTTCGTGCAGCCGGACGGCGCGCAGAGCGTCACCGTGCAGATGCTGGAGCTCGGCGCGCTGTTCATGCTGCAGACCGTCGTGGTGTTTTCGCTATTCGGCGTGTGCGCGGGGATCATCGGCGGCTGGCTCAGACGGCGGCCGCGCGTGGGCCTGTGGCTCGATCGCGTGGCCGGCGCGACGTTCATCGCGATCGGGATTCGCGTCGCCTTGCGCGACTGACAGTCGTCACGCAATCCGCCCGCTTCTGCTTTGCCCCGGTTCGCCACGACGGCGGACAGTTTGGAGTTTTCCGATGACTTTGCCCTGCATCACCGCCGCGCGCCGCTTCGACGCGAACGCGCATCGGCCGTTTCTGATCGGCGCCGAACAGGTCGGGTGGATTCGCGAGCGCGACCTGCCGCTGCTCGCGCGCTGGCCCGACGTGTTCGAGATGGCGAACGACGGCGTGACGCTCTGCGCCACGTTCGATACCGTCGATCTGCGCAGCGCGGCGCTCGCTTCCGTGATCGGCGCGCTCGCCGCCGATGGTCGCATCCCCGGCTGGCGCAACGAGACGTACGCGATCCGCAATGCGTTCGACGCGCCGCCGCTCGCGTATATCGAGCGCGCGGCGTCGCGCTTCTTCGGCACGATGACCTACGCGGTGCATCTGAACGGCGTCGTAGAATATGCGGATGGCGGTGCGCCCTTTGGCGGGGCGCCCTTTGGCGGAGCGCCGCGTGGCGCGCCGCAATTGTGGATCGCGCGCCGCAGCGACACCAAGGCGACCGACCCCGGCATGCTCGACAACGTCGTCGCAGGCGGGATCGGCTGGGGCTTCGGCATCGCCGAGACGATCGTCAAGGAATGCTGGGAAGAAGCGGGCATTCCGGCGCAGATCGCGGCGAGCGCGGTCGCGGGCCGCACCGCGCACGTGCTGCAATCGCTGCCGGAAGGCACGCAGGCCGAGCAGATTTTCATCTACGACCTCGCGCTGCCCGCCGACTTCGCGCCGCGCAACCAGGACGGCGAAGTGGGTGAACACCGGCTCGCGCGCATCGACGAAGTCGCGCGCTGGATCGAGGAAGGCGCGCTGACCGTCGATGCCAGCCTCGCGACGCTCGATTGCCTGCTGCGCCGCCGCTGGATCGACGAGGACGCGTGCGAGGGCATCGACGCGCTGTTCGCGCCGCCGGCGCTGACCTAGCTCAGGCTCATCAGTCGAGCTCAACCCGTGCAGCCAGTACCCACTGAAACAAACCACGCATTGAAGAAGGGAGTCACCGAGGTCATGTCGACCGATCACAGCTTTATCCTCAAACTGTCGTGCGCCGACCGGCCCGGCATCGTTCACGCCGTGTCGGGCTTTCTGTTCGAGCGGGGCAGCAATATTCTCGACTCCGCGCAGTTCGGCGACAGCCGCACCGGCGAGTTCTTCATGCGCGTGCATTTTCAGCAGGTGGGCGGCGATCCGGGGCTTGACGCGCTGCGCGCGTCGTTCGTGACACTCGCCGAGCAGTTCGGCATGAGCTGGGAATTGCACGACGCGAACGTGAAGCCGCGCGTCGTGATCATGGTGTCGAAGATCGGCCACTGCCTGAACGATCTGCTGTTCCGCTACCGCACCGGTCAGTTGAACATCGACATCCCGGCGATCATCTCGAACCACAAGGAGTTCTACCAGCTCGCCGCGAGCTACGACATCCCGTTCCACCATTTCCCGCTGCTCGGCGGCACGCCCGAAGCGAAAACCGCGCAGGAAGCGCGCGTGCTCGAAGTGATCAACGAGCATCAGGCCGACCTCGTGGTGCTCGCGCGCTACATGCAGATCCTGTCGCCGAACCTGTGCGAGGCGCTCGCCGGCCGCGCGATCAACATCCACCACTCGTTCCTGCCGAGCTTCAAGGGCGCGAAGCCGTACTACCAGGCGTTCGACCGCGGCGTGAAGCTGATCGGGGCAACCGCCCACTATGTGACGACCGATCTCGACGAAGGTCCGATCATCGAACAGGAAGTCGAGCGCGTGGACCACAGCATGACGCCGGAACAACTGACGGCGATCGGCCGCGACGTCGAGTGCGTCACGCTCGCGCGCGCGGTGAAGTGGCACGTGGAGCATCGCGTCGTGCTGAACGGCAGCAAGACGGTGGTGTTCCGCTAGGAGCCGCGCCAGTAACACTGCGCCGGTCGAGGTCGGCGCGGCCCTTTACCTGCTCGTGTTACGAACGCGCTGCCGCGCCGCCCGTGCTTCTCGCGAGATTCGCGTTTTGCGCGGAACGACGGCGCGCGTTCAGCTTCTTCAGCCAGATCAGCAGGCCCGTGACGCTCAGCACGGCCACCGCCACCCCCACCGCGCTGATCAGAATCCGCCCCCCGAGACCGAGGATGCGCCCCGAGTGCAGCGGAAACTGCACCTGCAGGAAGATGTCGCCGGCCGTGCCTTGGCCGGGAATCCGCGCGGCGAGCCGCTTGCCGGTGGCGGCGTCCCAATACATCCACGGGTTGCCGAGGCCGGTGTCGCCGTGGTCGTTGCCGGACGTGTAGAAGCCGACGCCATACGCGTGCATGAATTCGGCGTAGTAGAGCGCGCCCGGCGGCGCGGCGACATGCATTTCCTTGCCGGCCTGCCCGGCGAGTTCGACGATGCGCTCGCGGCTCACCACCTGATCGCCGGGTTGCGGCGCGCGCAGGATTTCGGGGTTGCTGAACGGATCGGGTGTCAGCGTCGACAGTCGTGACACGATCGGCCGCACCACCTGGGACGACAGATTCATCGAAATCGACGTCAGCGCGACGATCGCCAGCAGGCTCCAGATCCATATGCCGCCGGAGCGATGCAGATCGAACGTCAACGCATAGCCGCCGCGTTTCAGGCGGAACGTGAACGACTTGCGCCAGGCCTTCAGGCTCGGAAACGACAGGCACAGCGCAATCACGCAGTCAAAGAGCCACACGATGCCGACGATCCCCATCAGCCAGGTGCCAAGGTCGACACCGCCGGTAAACGGCAACTGCAGCGTGTAGTGCAGCTTGTAGATGAACGGAATCAGGTTGAGTGGCGCGAGCGACACGGCGCCCCACTCGCGGCGTCCCTGGATCTCGCCGGTGACGGGATCGACGGCGATCTGATTGAAATCGAGCGGATAGGGCTGCTTCGTCGCCGGATCGGTGCGCGGCAGCACCATCATCTGCAGCGTGTGGCCCGGTTCGACCGCGAGCGGGAGATAGGTCACCCGAAGACGCGGATCGGCTGCTTCGACGCGATTCGCCAGTTCGAGGCCGGACAGCGTCGGCCCGGCCGTGCGAGCCTGGTAAAACGACGGGTTCAGCGCGGCATCGAGCTCGTGGTCCCAAGCGATAATCGCGCCCGTCAGGCCCGCGACGAACAGAAACAGTGCGGTCGCGACGCCGAACCAGCGGTGCAGGCGGACAAGCTGGCGTCTCATGCGCGAGCCGGCAATGCACAACGGGGACCCAGGCGGAGACGCGGGTGGGAGATCAGGTGAAAAGTCACGATGCGGACTGGCTGTAAATAGGAATTGTTCGCATCTTAGGGGGTGACGCGATCGGCTGCAAGTTTTCTGTCAGCAAGAGGCGACGATGCAGGTTCGCGGGAAGCAAAAAAAAGCGGCACCGAAGTGCCGCTTGCGCTTTCGTCGCCTGCGTGGACTGCCGCGTGTGCTGCAGAGCGCTAGTGAGTGCTGACTTTTGCTACTCGACCCAGCCCAACTCACACCAACCGCAAATAAATGAGCTCCCGCTTGATGTACGCATAAAAAATCGGCGCCGCGATGACCCCGGCGAGACCGAACGCCGCTTCCATCACCAGCATCGCGATTAGCAGCTCCCACGCGCGCGCCTCGATCTGCCCGCCGACGATCCGCGCGTTCAGGAAGTACTCGAGCTTGTGAATCAGGATCAGGAACACAAGTGACATGATCGCCGCCGGAAAACTCACCGACAGCGCGACTGCGACGATGATCGTGTTCGAGATCAGATTGCCGATCACCGGCAGCAGACCCACGATGAACGTGACGAGCACGAGCGTCTTCGACAGCGGCAGCCGGTCGTGGAAGATCGGCAGGATCACCAGCAGGAAGACCGCCGTGAATACCGAGTTGAGCGCGGAAATCTTCACCTGCGCGAACACGATGCGGCGAAACGCGTCGGCAAAACGCGTGACGCGCGTGACGAACGCGGTGGACAGCGGCAGCCGCTGGATATGCTTCTGCGCGCCGACCGCGATGATCGCGCCGATGATCATGCCGAGCAGCACGTGCGTGAACGCGCGCGCCACGGTCGTGCCGCTTTGCTGCAGCATGTTCGCGTGCGTGTGCATCAGTTCGGCGGCCTTCGTCTTCATCTGCTCGGTGTCGACCGGCAGATAGTTCGCGACGAATTGGGGAATCCTGCCGCGCGCCTGGTCGATCAGTTGCATGGCCTGATCGAGCAGAGCCTGCACGCTCGGCACGTCGTTCTCGAAATGCGAGATGATGCCGAGCGTGAGCCCCGTCAGCGCGCCGACGATCAGCGTCGACAGAATCACCACCGCGAGCCAGCGCGCCCGCTTGCTCGACATGTGACGCTCGATGCGCGGCGCGATCGTATGCACGAGCTGAAACACCAGCAGCCCGGCGAGCAGCGCGCCGAGCAGCTTCAGTTCGATCACCGCCCACATGCCGAACAGCATCACCACGTAGCTGCCGATCTCGACCGCCGACAGCTTCGGCAGACTCATGTCGCTGGTCAGCCTGACCGGGCGCGGGCGCAGGTCCTGCACCCGATCTTCTTCGCGCGCCTGAATATGCTTGGTCATGGCTTATCCCGTCTCCAACCTCGGTAGTGCAGCGTTACTTTGTGGTGGCGGCGCGCTTGAGCAGCGGCGCCAGATATTTGCCGGTAAAACTGGCCTTCGACTTCGCGACCTGCTCGGGCGTGCCTTGGGCGATGATCTGTCCGCCGCCGGCGCCGCCTTCGGGGCCGAGATCAATGACCCAGTCCGCAGTTTTGATTACATCGAGATTATGTTCGATGATCACGACGGTATTACCCTGGTCACGCAACCGGTGTATGACTTCCAGCAACTGCGCGATATCGTGAAAGTGCAGGCCGGTAGTCGGTTCGTCAAGGATGTATAGCGTGCGACCGGTATCACGCTTGCTCAGTTCCAGCGACAGTTTCACACGCTGCGCCTCGCCGCCCGACAGCGTGGTGGCCGACTGACCCAGGCGAATATAGCCGAGACCCACGTCCAGCAGGGTTTTCAGCTTGCGCGCGACGACCGGCACGGCCTTGAAGAACTCGTACGCGTGTTCGACCGTCATGTCGAGCACTTCGCTGATGTTGCTGCCTTTGTACTGGATATCGAGCGTTTCGCGGTTGTAGCGCTTGCCGTGGCACACGTCGCACGGCACGTACACGTCGGGCAGGAAGTGCATTTCGACCTTCAGCACGCCGTCGCCCTGGCACGATTCGCAGCGCCCGCCCTTCACGTTGAACGAGAAGCGGCCCGGATCGTAGCCGCGCTCCTTGGCGGCCGGCACGCCCGCGAACAGCTCGCGGATCGGCGTGAAAAGGCCCGTGTAGGTGGCCGGATTCGAGCGCGGCGTGCGGCCGATCGGCGACTGATCGACGTTGATCACCTTGTCGAAGTGCTCGAGGCCCTCGATCGACTCGTACGGCGCAGGCTCCGTGGCAGAGCCGTACAGATGATGCGCGACCGCGTGATACAGCGTGTCGTTGATCAGCGTCGACTTGCCCGAGCCGGACACGCCGGTCACGCAGGTCAAAAGACCCACCGGCAGATCGAGCGTGACGTTGTGCAGATTGTTGCCGTACGCTTCGACGATGCGCAGGCGCCGCTCGTCGGGATCCCTGCGCTCGTCGGGGTATTCGATCGTGCGCGCGCCGGACATGTATTGGCCCGTCAGCGACGCCGCGTTCTTCTGCACCTCTTTCGGCGTGCCCTCGGCGATCACCATGCCGCCGTGCTCGCCGGCGCCCGGGCCCATGTCGACCACATAGTCGGCCATGCGGATCATGTCCTCGTCGTGCTCGACGACGATCACCGAGTTGCCGAGATCGCGCAGATGCTTGAGCGTCGAGATCAGCCGGTCGTTGTCGCGCTGATGCAGGCCGATCGACGGTTCGTCGAGCACGTACATCACGCCGGTCAGCCCCGAGCCGATCTGGGAAGCGAGGCGAATGCGCTGCGCTTCGCCGCCCGACAGCGTTTCGGCGCTGCGTTCGAGCGACAGGTAATCGAGCCCGACGTTGTTGAGGAACATCAGACGCGCGACGATTTCCTTGACGACCTTGTCGGCAATCTCGCGCTTCGAGCCTTCGAGACGCAGGGTCTGGAAGTAGCCGAGCGCATCGCGCAACGGCCAGCCGCTGATCTCGAAGATGCCGCGCGCGTCGCTGTCCGCGCCGATGCGCACGAAGCGCGCCTCGCGACGCAGCCGCGTGCCCGCGCACGCCGGGCATGGCTGGTTATTCTGGTATTTGGCGAGTTCTTCGCGCACCGCGGACGAATCGGTTTCGCGGTAGCGCCGCTCCAGATTCGGGATGATCCCTTCGAACACGTGCTCGCGCACCGACGTGCGGCCGCGCTCGTTGATGTACGAGAACGGAATTTCCTGCTTGCCCGAACCGTACAGCAGGATCTTGCGGACTTTTTCCGGCAGGTCCTCGAGCGCGGTGTCGATGTCGAAGTCGTAGAACGCCGCGAGGCTCTGCAGCATCTGGAAGTAGAACTGGTTGCGCCGGTCCCAGCCCTTCACCGCGCCCGCCGCGAGCGACAGCGACGGATGCGCGACCACCCGCTTCGGATCGAAGAACGTTATCTGCCCGAGGCCGTCGCATTCGGGGCACGCGCCCATCGGGTTGTTGAACGAGAACAGGCGCGGCTCGAGTTCCTGCAGCGAATACGAGCAGATCGGGCAGGCGAACTTCGAGCTGAACAGGTGCTCCTTGTCCGTATCCATTTCGAGCGCGATGGCGCGGCCGTCGGCGAGACGCAGCGCCGTTTCGAACGATTCGGCAAGGCGCTGCTTCATGTCGGGGCGCACGCGCAGACGATCGATCACGACGTCGATCGTGTGCTTGTCGTTTTTCTTCAGCTTCGGCAGAGAGTCGACTTCATAGATTTTCGCGGTGCCTTCGTTGGCGGTGCCGCCGCCCGAGCGCACGCGAAAGCGCACGAAGCCTTGCGCCTGCATGTCCTCGAACAGATCCGTGTGCTCGCCCTTGCGATCGCTGACGACGGGCGCGAGGATCATCACGCGCGTTTCTTCAGGCAGCGCGAGCGCCGTGTCGACCATCTGCGACACGCTTTGCGCTTCGAGCGGAATCTCGTGATCGGGGCAGTAGGGCGTGCCGACGCGCGCGAACAGCAGGCGCAGATAGTCGTGGATTTCGGTGACGGTGCCGACCGTCGAACGCGGATTGTGCGAGGTCGCCTTCTGTTCGATCGAAATGGCCGGCGACAACCCTTCGATCAGGTCGACGTCCGGTTTTTCCATCAGCTGCAGGAACTGCCGCGCATAGGCGGACAGACTTTCGACGTAGCGTCGCTGTCCTTCCGCATACAGCGTATCGAACGCCAGCGACGATTTGCCGGAGCCCGAAAGCCCCGTGATAACGACGAGCTTGTGACGCGGTAGGTCGAGATTGACGTTCTTCAGGTTGTGGGTGCGAGCCCCACGAATACGGATTTGTTCCACGGATTTATTCCATGAACTGCGGAAAGGGAAAGAGGCCAAACCTGCTACTATAACGACTTTTCCAGACCGCCGTTACGGTGTGCTGACAGCGGGAAAAAGGCGTAGCTGGGGCCGTTTTCCGTGAGTACAAGATGCCGCGAGGGGCGAGCGGGGGCGATGGGGCACGGGCTTTGCGCGTCTCGTCGGCGCGGACCCGCCGATATGCCGGGGCTAGCCGCCTGCCTGTTCGTTCTGCTCCACTGTGCCGGCGGCCAAGGCTGTCCCCACGGGCTCGCCGCCCGGTTCATTCAAACAACGCTTCGATGTCCAATCCGTCCGCCATCTCCACACGCATGAGCGCGCCCGAATTGCGCGCGACCGTGTCGCTTGCCGCCATCTTCGCGCTGCGCATGCTGGGTCTCTTCATGATCATGCCGGTGTTCTCGATCTACGCGAAGACCATTCCCGGCGGCGAAAACGTGCTGCTCGTCGGCATCGCGCTAGGCGCGTACGGTGTCACGCAGTCGATGCTCTACATCTTCTATGGCTGGATCTCCGACAAGGTCGGCCGCAAGCCGGTGATTGCGACGGGCCTGCTGATCTTCGCGATCGGCAGCTTCGTCGCGGCGGCCGCGCACGACATGACGTGGATCATCGTCGGCCGGGTGATTCAGGGGATGGGTGCGGTGTCGTCGGCGGTGATCGCGTTCATCGCCGATCTGACCTCGGAGGAACATCGCACGAAGGCGATGGCGATCGTCGGCGGCAGCATCGGCGTGTCGTTCGCGGTCGCGATCGTCGGCGCGCCGATCGTGTTCCACTGGCTCGGCATGAGCGGGCTCTTCACGCTGGTCGGCGTGTTCTCGATTCTCGCGATCGGCGTCGTGATATGGGTCGTGCCCGATGCGCCGAAGCCGGTGCATGTGCGCGCGCCGTTCGCCGAAGTGCTGCACAACGTCGAGCTGCTGCGTTTGAATTTCGGCGTGCTCGTGCTGCACGCCACGCAAACCGCGCTGTTCCTCGTCGTGCCGCGCATTCTCGAAGCGGGCGGGCTGCCGGTCGCTTCACACTGGAAGGTGTATCTGCCGGTGATGGGGCTGTCGTTCGTGATGATGGTGCCGGCGATCATCGCCGCCGAGAAGCGCGGCAAGATGAAGATCGTGCTGCTGTCGGCGATCGCTCTTATCCTGATCGGCCAGTTGTTATTGGGCGTTGCTCCGCATACGATTCTGAGTGTGGCGGCGATCCTGTTCGTGTACTTTCTCGGCTTCAATATTCTCGAGGCCTCGCAGCCTTCGCTGGTGTCGAAGCTCGCGCCCGGTACCCGCAAGGGAGCCGCGGCCGGCGTGTACAACACCACGCAGTCGATCGGTCTTGCGCTGGGCGGAGTGGTCGGCGGCTGGCTCCTGAAGGTTCACGGCCAGAGCGCGGTTTTCTTCGCCTGCTCCGGGCTGGTATTTTGCTGGCTTATAATCGCCGCAAAGATGAAACAGCCGCCGCGCAAGGCATAACACAGCGTACTCGGGGCACCTCCCGAATCATCCAGAACTCACCCGGCGGCGGGCAGAGGCGCTCTTCTGGTCTCGGGCCTGCCGGCCGTGAGACGCGAACCGCGTAGTGCCGCGCCGCCTGCAACAGGAATCAACAGGAGAAATTCATGGCATCCGTGAACAAGGTCATTCTGGTCGGCAACCTCGGCGCCGATCCGGAAGTCCGCTATCTTCCGAGCGGCGACGCAGTGGCGAACATCCGCCTTGCGACGACGGACCGCTACAAGGACAAGGCGTCGGGCGAGATGAAGGAAGCCACCGAGTGGCACCGCGTCGCGTTCTTCGGCCGCCTCGCGGAAATCGTGGCGGAATATCTGAAGAAGGGCTCGTCGGTGTACCTCGAAGGGCGCATCCGCACGCGCAAGTGGCAGGCGCAGGACGGCACCGATCGCTATTCGACCGAGATCGTCGCGGAGCAGATGCAGATGCTCGGCGGCCGCGGCGGCGCGTCGATGGGTGGCGGCGATGAAAGCGGTTATAGCCGTGGCGAGCCGTCGGAGCGCAGCGGCGGCGGTGGTGGTCGCGCGATGTCGTCGGGCGGCGGTTCGCGTGGCGGTAGCGGCGGTGGCGGTGCGAGCCGTCCGAGCGCGCCGGCTGGCGGCGGCTTCGACGAGATGGACGACGATATTCCGTTCTGATCGTTGCGGCTCGATGCCGAGCCGACCAGCGTCCCGCTGATCGACACAAAAACAGAGGCCCGCTTTCTGCCAGGAAAGCGGGCCTTTCTGCCTTCTGTTTGCCGGCTTTTTTTACGTCGTACGCGCGGACGGGGCATTCCGTCAGAAACTCACCGACTCAAATGCTCCAACGTATCCCGCAACGGCAGACTCGAAATCACGATCGGCCCGGTGAACGGCGTGTCGAGATCGACGATCACATAAACCGCCGAAGCAATCGACACCGCTCCCAGCGATATCGTCACCAGCGCCAACGCATTGCGCGGCGCGATCAACCCGAAGCTCAGAAAGATCACGCCTAGCCAGAACGTCAGCGTCTTGAAGAACGGCTGCGAAATCGAGCTGTGCGCTTCCTCGATGATTTTCCAGCGCGCATCGATGACGCGCCGGTACTGCGTCAACGCGTCATCGAGTGCACGTTGCTTCAACGCATCCTGCGTGCGCAGCTGTCGCAATTGCCGCCCCACCGTGGTCAGCATGTCGCCCAGATGCACGTTTTCTAGTTGCTGCGGATTGCCCGGCGGCCCGAGATCGCGCGGATAGTCGCCGCTCGGCGCGGGCTCGCGCGGCCATGTCGAAGCGATCGCCGCCGCCGTGTACTGGCGCAACAGGCGCCGCGATTCGTCGGCCGCGCTGCCGAGCTCGCGCAGCGTCGAGTCGAATTCGATCAGTTCGGCCGCATAGCTGCGCATATCGTTCGACGCGGTGTCGAAGCTCGCTTTCGCCGATGCCGTCATCAAACCCAGCACCAGCGCGGCGAACGTCACCAGCATGCCGATCACGAGCTGCACGAGCTGTACGGTCTCGTGTGCCTTGTGCTCTTCCGGCAGCAGCGGCCGCACCCCGACGCCGAGGCCGGTGGCGATCAGCAGCAGCGCGAACACGAGTACGGCCGAACCGATTTCCGACATGGGCGCGCTCCGGGCAGGAAGGGGCTTCGACAGAAGGGCTTCAGCAAACGGGCTTCGGGACTCTATTGATGTAACGCAAGCCGGGCGAGCGATCAACCATAAAGTTTTCGGCCGATACGCCGTTGTCCCGAATGTGCTGTTTGCTTAATTTTCAGATAAGTTGCGGACCGGGCCGAACGGCGTGGGCGCAGCCTGCGTGGCCATGCAGCTATCGTCAACGATACGGAATCATCGGCCGGGCAGCCCAAGGAGACCAGTCCGATGTTGAAAAAGCTGTCGATTCGCACCAGCCTTACCCTGATGATCGTGTTCTTCGGCATCGTGCTGCTGCTCGGCGCGGCCGCGGGATTGTTGTCGCTGCGCTCGTCGAACGCGTCGCTGCAACAGATGTACACGGTCGACACGCCCGCCGTCGCCGATCTCGAAGGCAGCGCCGGCCAACTGCTGCGCCTGCGGCTCGCGCTCGCGACGTACGCGTCGCTCGTCGCGCTGAACGATCAGGACGGCGCGAGCGCCGTGCTCAAGCGCTTCGATCAGTACCGCAAAGCCTCTGACGAGCGGCTTGCCCACTATTTGAGCCATGCGGGCACGGATGCCGATGAGCAGCGTCTGATCGCCGACATGCAGCAGAAGCGCGACGCGTTCCTGCACGACGGCGTCGACCCGACGCTCGCCGCGCTGAAGTCGAGCGACACCAACGCCTTCCAGCAATTGCAGGCGCATAAACTGCCGTCGCTGTACAGCGCGTACGAGAAGGCCATGCTCGCGCTCGAGCAGTTGCAGCTCGATCACGGCGCACAGCGCTACAAGGATGCGCAGGACCTGTTCTACGCGATCAGCACGGCGGTGGCGATCGGCATTGCGCTGTCGCTGGTCGGCGGCTTGCTCGCCCGCTTCGTGCTCGTGCGCGCGATCGTCACGCCGGTCGATGCGACGATCGCGCAGTTCCAGCGCATCGCCAACGGCGATCTGAGCGGCCGCATCGAGGTGCTCAGCGACAACGAGACGGGCCGTCTCGCGGCCGCGCTGCGCAAGATGCAGGAGTCGCTGATCGCGACCGTCAACGCGGTTCGTCAAGGTACCGATTCGATCGATACCGGCGTCAGCGAGATCGCGGCCGGCAACGCCGATCTGTCGCAACGCACCGAGGAGCAGGCGGCGGCGCTCGAGGAAACGGCCGCGAGCATCGAAGAGCTGACCACGACGGTCAAGCAGACGGCCGACAACGCGAAAGAGGCGAGCTCGCTCGCGCAGGGCGCCTCGACACTGGCCGCGCGGGGCGGCGAGCTGACCGAGCAGGTGGTCGGCACGATGCACGGCATCGTCGACGATTCGCGGCGGATTGCCGATATCGTTGGTGTGATCCAGGGCATCGCGTTCCAGACCAACATTCTCGCGCTGAACGCCGCGGTCGAGGCGGCGCGAGCGGGCGAGCAGGGACGCGGCTTCGCGGTCGTCGCGAGCGAAGTGCGCTCGCTTGCGCAGCGCAGCGCGGCGGCGGCCAAGGAGATCAAGGGCTTGATCGACGCGTCGACCACCCGCGTGGAGCAGGGCTCGCAGCTCGTCGGGCGCTCGGGCACGACGATGAACGACATCGTCGGCGCGATCGCGCGCGTCAGTTCCATCATGAACGAGATCGCGGCGGCGGCGCTCGAACAGAGCACCGGCATCGATCAGGTCAATCGCGCGGTCGGTCAGATGGACGAGGTCACGCAGCAGAACGCGGCGCTCGTCGAGCAGGCGGCCGCGGCGGCGAGTTCGCTGGAAGATCAGGCGCGGCGCCTGTCGACGGCGGTGGCGGTGTTCCGGACCGGCAACGAATCGCGCAGCCGTGCTCCGGCGCCCGGCGCGAAGCTGGCCGGTGTTGCCGGCGAGCGGAGACTGGACAGCGAGTTTGTCGCGGCGTAACGCGAGCCGTTGCGCTGCGTCAACCCGCGACCTCTCACCGTCCCACTACTGCATGGCCGCGTAATACCTCGCCACCGTATCGATTTCCTCGGGCGTCATCTGCCGCGCGACATTGCGCATCTGCTCGTTGATGTCGTTGCGCCGCGCGCCCGAAGCGAACGCCTGCAACTGCGCGGCCAGATAGGCCGCCGACTGTCCGCCGAGCCACGGCGCCGCGCCCTTGCGATCGAGTTGGCCATGACACGCCGCGCACGGTGCGATATTGCGTTGCGGGTCGCCGTGCATCACGAGCCTGGTTGCGGTCGCATCGGGTCCTTCGCCGGCGCGGTGACCTGCACGGTGCCGAGTACGCCGTGGCACATCGAGCAGTGCTGCGTCGCGATCGTCGCGCCGCGGCTTATCGATCGCAATGCATCATGTAAGTGTGATTAGCTGATGTCGATCGATAAATTTTGCTGTGAATTTCATTTGTGCGTCATGCGAAGAGCCGCACGAGCGCATCACGTGCATTGCTGACCAACTCGCTTTCGCCCGGACGCCGCGGCAGCAGATGAAACTCGATGGCGGGCAGCGGTGGCAAGCCGAAGTTCGCGGCACACGCCACCACGCCGCCGCCGAGCGACGACTCGTTCAGACAGGAAATCCCGAGCCCCGCCTTCAATGCGAGCTGCAGGCCCGCGACGCCCGACGCCGAATGCGACACCACGTACGGTACCTTGTGTTGGTCGAGCAGCTTGACGACGAAGCGCTGCAACTGACACGTCGACGGCAGCAGCACCAGTTGATACGGCGCGATGGGGCGGGTGGCGGCATCGGCGCAACTGGCCCATAGCAACCTTTCGCGCCGCACGACGATGCTCGCGGCACCGGCACCGGCACCCGCGCCGCGCGCACGCCGCTGGCCTGTGACGAGCCGCGCCGACAAACCGATGTCGAACGACGCGTGATCGTCCGCGCCGCTGTCGATCACCGCGCTCGGCAACACCGTCACGTGCAGCTTCAGCCGCGGATGCTGTTCCGAAAACGTCTTGAGGATGCGCGCGATGTCGTGCGGCCGGTAGTAATCGGTGATCGCGATGCGCAGCTCGCCGTCGAGCGAGCGGCCTTGCAGGTCGTCGAAGGCCGCTTCGCTCATCGCGATGATGCGGCGCGCATGCTCGAGCAGGCGCTCGCCCGCGGACGTCGGACTCACACCCTGCCGGCTGCGCACGAGGAGCGGCTGGCCGGCGCGCTCCTCGAGCTTCTTCAGCTGCTCGCTTACCGACGACTGCGACAGGAACACGCGCTGCGCGCCTGCCGACACCCCGCCCGATTCGGCGACGGCGACGAAGGTCCGCAACTGCGCAAGGTCGAAACCACGCTGGCTCATGATTCGGTTTTTCCGATGGTGGTGATCTAAATTTCCGGCTTTGCCGATGGAATGCCCAGCCGTAGCATACCCTCGAATGACACATGGAGGGTGCGATGGAAAACGGATCGATGACAGCGTCGGGCGGCACCGGCGAGCGCGGCGCGCGGCATCGCTGGAAGGTGCTGGGCGTTGGTTTTGCCGCGAATGCGAGCTTTTCGGCGGCATTTTCGGGGATTCCGACGACAGCGGTGTTCCTGCGCTCGGACTACCACCTAGGCAACCACGGGCTCGGCCTCGTGCTCGGCATGCTCGGCCTGGGTATTGCGGTCAGCGAGTTGCCGTGGGGGCTGCTAACCGACCGCTGGGGCGATCGCCGGGTGCTGCTGCTCGGCTTGCTGTCGACCGCGGTCGCGCTCGCCGGTCTCGCGCTGTTCGTGTCGCCGGGCGGCGCGCATGTGCCCGGCATTGTCCCGCTCGCGCTCGGGCTGCTGTTGGTCGGACTGCTGGGCGGCAGCGTCAACGGATCGAGCGGCCGGGCGGTGATGGCGTGGTTTCGCGAAGGCGAGCGCGGCGTCGCGATGAGCATCCGCCAAACCGCCGTGCCGGCGGGCGGTGGACTCGGCGCAGTGGTCCTGCCGGTGCTCGCCTCGCACTTTGGTTTTGCGAGCGCCTATGCGGTGCTGGCGTTGGCGTGCGCGATCACCGCATGGTTCGCGTGGCGCTGGCTGCACGAGCCCGCACACGCGGACGATACGCCGGCGCCCAAAGGGGCGCGCGCGGCTGCGACGGCCCGTGCTGCGGCGGCCAACGGTCGGAGGTTGGACTCCTCGAACGTCAGCGCACCGCCGCCGATGATCTCCCCATTGCGCGACATCGCGATCTGGCGCGTCGCGCTCGGCGCGGGCGCGCTGTGCATGCCGCAGATTGCCGTGATCACATTCGGCACGGTGTTCCTGCACGACTTCGGGCGTGCCGGCGTGTTCGCGATCAGCGCGACGATGGCCGCGGTGCAGACTGGCGCCGCGATCGCGCGGGTCTGGAGCGGCGCGTGGACCGACCGGCGCGGCAACCGCCGCGCGTATATGCGGGCATGCAGTCTGGTGACCGCCGTGCTGTTCGTGCTGCTCGCGCTCGCGACCGGGCTCATCGGCCTGCGTCGCGCCGGGGCGGTCGCGCCGTTCGCGCTGATGATCGTACTCGGCGGAGTTAGCGCGTCGGCGTGGCACGGCGTCGCGTTCACCGAACTCGCGACGCTCGCCGGTACTCGCCGCGCGGGCACCGCGCTCGCGATGGGCAACACCTGCGTGTTCCTCACGCTGTTCGTGACGCCGCTCGCGATTCCGGCGCTGCTGTCTATCGGAGCATGGCCGCTGGTGTGGACGGTGGCGAGCGCTTGCGCGTTGCTCGCATTGCCGGTGTTTCCGCGCGCCGCGTCGACGCGTGCGATGCGCGCGACGCGTGCTTGCGATGCGGCGTGAGACATGGGGCGAACAGCGCGCGCTTTGCGTTGCCGAATTGATCTTGATTCGATTCGAATCACGGTGCGCATATTGCTTGGTCGAACTATAAATTATCCCGATTATTGATCTGGATTAGGAACGCTCCGATTGTCGTGAATTTGCGAGGGTGATCAGATGGCTGTTCCGGCACGTCGCTTGAGTGCCGCGACGCAGGTCGACGCCTGCCGCCTGCACAGCCACTGCCGCGCGCATTTCGACCATTCTTATAACGAGCGAGACTAATCGTGACAAATCTTCGAATCATTCTGGCGGACGATCACCCGTTCGTCCTGCTTGGCCTGAAATCGACACTGGCGGCGCACGAAGGTCTGTCCGTCGTCGGTCAGGCGCAGATGCCCACTGCGTTGATCGCATTGCTGCAACACACACCGTGCGACGTGCTCGTCGTCGATCTTTCCATGCCGGAGCCCGCCGGCGAGATTGGCGACGGACTCGGCCTGATCCGGCGCATTCGTGGCGAGTGGCCGTCATTGCGCGTCGTCGTCGTGACCGGGCAGACGAATGCCGCGATGTTGCGTGTCGTCGTCGCCGATGCCGCGGTGAGTGTGATCGGCAAAGCCGATTCGCTCGAGGAACTGCCGCAAGCGGTCTGCGACAGTGCGCGCGGCGCGCGCTACCTGGGCCGCTCGGTAGTCGAAACGCTCGCGCGTTTGCAGCCGGACAACGGTCGGTTCGTGTCGGCCCTGCTGCTGTCGAAGCGGCAGACCGACATCCTGCGCAGGCTCGTGAGCGGCGAGTCCATCGTGCAGATCGCGGCGGCGCTCGGCTGCCATCGCCGCACGGTGAGCCGGCACAAGCGCGAAGCGATGGCGCGGCTTGGCGTCAACGACGACCCCGCGCTTTTTTCCTGTGTGCGCGCCTGCGGCACGGTCCTCCTCGAATCGGAAGACTAGGGTCTATTTACATATGGAACGCACGTGCGTTGCCGCGAGAAGGGCCGCTCGCAAGGACTGTGACGCCGCGAATACTCGACGTATTCGCAAGGAGCATGACGCAGCGAGCGGCCCTTCTCGCGGCAACCCCATTACCTGATTTCATTCCAGGGGAATGCCCGCTATCGGCAGTCCCCTTGGGGGACGGCCGATAGCGGGCATTCGCACGTGCGTTCCATATGTAAACAGACCCTAAGCATCAGGCATACGGTTGTTCGTACCATTTCAGAGCGCTCTGATGTTTGTCGCAATAGAAATGCTCGACCATTGCGTGAGCGCCGGTCACACATAACAAGGTCGAGAAATGAAAGTATCGAGGAGCGCCAGACGATGAACCTCATGGCTGCATCAGGCTCGCCTGTTCGAACGATCATTGCGGATGATCATCCGCTGGTTCTGCTGGCTATAGAAAATCTGATTGGCAACTATCCGGACCTGAAGGTGGTTGGCCGTGCGGCGGATGTCGCCGAACTGTTCATCGAAGTCGATCGCAGTCCTTGCGATATCGTGCTGATGGACCTTTACATGCCAGGAGGGCACAACGACAACCGGTTCGACGTCGTCAGGCAGTTGAAGGCGCGCTATCCCAACGTGGCGCTCGTCATTCTGACAATGGAAACGGAGGCGGCGACGCTGCGCAAAGTGATGTCGCTCGGCGTGGATGGGCTGCTGAGCAAACGTGATCGTATCGATCTGATCCATGTGGCGGTGGTCATGGCGCTGGCGCGCGAATGTTTTGTCGGTCCGGCGGTGCGCGCCATGCTGGCCGATGTCACGCTGACGAAACGTCTCGACTTCGTGCGCGCCACCCTGTCTCGCCGAGAGTTCGAGGTTTTTACGCAATACGCGTCAGGACTCGGCGTCACGGAAATCGCCACGCGGCTGGGACGTAGTGTGAAGACGATCAGCGCGCAGAAGTGCATGGCCATGCGCAAGCTGTCGCTGAATAGCGACGCCGAACTGTTTCGCTTCGCAGTCGAGTATGGCGTAGTGCCGGAAGGGCTTGGTCAAAGCCGTTAAGCGGGCGGCAACATTCTGCGCAGGCGCGCGGCGAATATATCGGCATAACCGGGGGACACAATTCGTGCGGTATGCCCGATCGACACCATAAAAAAGTCACGGAAAAGAATGCCAAACAAGATTCACGTCGTCGTGGCGGACGATCACGACTCCATTCGCGCGGGCGTCCGATCTCTGCTGCGCGACAAGCCGAATATCGAAATTGTCGGCGAAGCTGCCGACACCCGTGGTCTCGCGAAGCTGCTCGATGCCTGCGCATGCGACGTCGTCGTGTCGGACATCGGCATGCCGGGACTCGACGGAGACACCAGCGCGGTGCCGCTATTGCGCCGGCTGCTACGGCGCACGCCGCATCCCCACGTGGTCGTGCTGACCATGATTGGGCGCGCGCATGTGTTGGCCGGCTTGCGCAATATCGGCGTGACTGGAATCGTCGACAAGCGCGACGCCGTGGACGCATTGATCGACGCCATCGAAGCCGTTGCCGCCGGGGGCACCCATCTATCGGAACAGGTTCGGGCCGCGCTTGCGACCGCGGAGCCTGCGCCGCCCCGGCGCGGCGGTGTGATGAGCGCACGCGAGTGGGAGGTGTTTCAACTCTATGTGCGAGGCCTCGCGGTGCACGAGATCGCCACACGTCTGCGACGTAGCGACAAAACCATCAGCACGCAAAAACGCAGCGCGATGCGCAAGCTCGGACTGGAAACAGAAGCCGACCTGATCAACTACGCCACTCAGATTGGGCTGATATGAGGCGCAGCAACGGTCACAAATTCTTGTTCTCGATGGATTTGAGGTAGCCCTTATCAGACTTATCTGATTGCCGTGGCGTGGGGTGCACCCAATAATCTTGGCCGCCTGTCATTGCGCGCCGTGCGCCGCAACTGCCAAGCGGCTGGTTCGTAATCCGATTACCAATGGATCAGGGGAATCCGGTGCAGACCTCTTCGCGCGATCGTTTGGCGTCTGTGCCTCATACTTGATGGACGGGATAGAGATGGTTGCGCTAGGCAAGCGATTGTGCAGCGAGGGTTTGGGTACGGCTTGGCTCGTGTTCGTCGGCTGCGGCAGTACGGTGCTGGACACCACAGGCGTGCTGCAGGGCACTGGCGCGTTGCAAATGTCGTTGGCGTTCGGTCTTGCGCTTGCTACCGGCAGCTATGCCTTCGGCAAGATTTCCGGCGCGCATTTCAATCCTGCCGTCACCATCGGCCTGACGATCGCGCAGCGCTTTCCCGTGCGTGATGTCTTGCCCTATATCGCTGCGCAAATCTGGGGCGCAATAGTCGCCGCGGCGCTCCTCGCCTACCTCGCCAGCGGCCGGCCAGGTTTCGAACTCTCCGCGAGTGAATTCGCGGCGAACGGCTTCGGCGCTCATTCGCCCGCCGACTATCCATTGCATGCGGCGCTCGTCGTGGAATGCGTGCTGTCGTTCGTGTTTGTCGGAGCATGCCTGCTGGTCGTCGTTCGAAAAGAGGTGGCAACGATTGCGCCGTTCATCACCGGCGCATGTCTGATGCTCGTCTACCTGGTGTCCATTCCGATCACCAATGGAGCGGTCAATCCCGCACGCTCGACCGCGCAGGCGTTGTTCGTCGGCAACTGGGCGCTGGATCAGTTGTGGCTGTTCTGGGCCGCGCCGTTGGCCGGAGCAATCGCGGCTGGCGTGCTGTTTTCGTTTCTGGACGGCGGAGCCGATTCGTCTTCGGTGTCGTTGGTGGACGGGCAGGGTGACGTTTCGTGAGCGAGGGACGGTACTCACCACTTCCGGTGCGTTTGTTGCGGTGTCTTTGGCCGCGCTCGCCGCGCCACTCGATGACGCATTGGCTCGCGTTTTTCCTGCTGGCGGTTACGGATGCGGTCTGCATGGCCGGACCTGCCGGCGCTGCGTCACAGTCACCCGTAATTTCCGCAGTGGGGGCGGGTTCTTCCGCGTCGTCATCCATTGCATTTCCTGCCAGATTGACGGTCGGCATTCTCGAAGGAGGCTGGGCGCCGTTCGACATTCCGCTGGGCGGCCGGCTCGCCGGCGTCAGCGGCGACCTGTTGCGCGCGCTCGTGGGGCCGAACGTCGTCATCGAGACGAAGAGCTTTCCCGACATGGCCAAGCTGGTCGCCGCGGCTTGCGCCGGCGAGGTCGACCTGCTGACGAGCATAGCGCGCACGCCGGAGCGCGAGCGCTGCCTCAGCTTTACGGCTCCTTACTTCCACTCGTTCGCCTCGGCCGTCGTGCGTCGCGACGACGCCCGGCATGTGAACCCCACCGACCTCACCGGCGCGCGTATCGCGATCGAGCGCGGTTTTGCGCGTGAGCGTTTGTTGCGCGCAGGTTTTCCTCGCGCGAGTATCGTCCCGTTCGCGAGCACGCACGAAGCGCTGAACGCGCTACTGCATGGCGATGCAGACGTCTACTTCGGCTTCACGCCGGTCGTGCAATACGAACTGGCGACCGACGCGTATCGCAATCTGCGCGTAGCGTTCGAGCAAGGCGGCAAAGCGCTCGACCTGCGCTTTGCCGTATCGCCTCGCCAACCTGCTTTGCGCGATCAGCTAAACCGCGCGCTCGTGTCGATGAATCCCGCCGAGGCCGCCGCGATACGCGCGCGCTGGCTGTCCGGCAACTTCAACGCGGCGCCCGCGCCGCATGCACCATGCTTCACGTTGACGCCGGAAGAGAAGAACTGGCTGCGTTCGCTGCCGCCGTTGCAGGTCGGCTTCGACAACGACTGGGCGCCGTTCAGCTATGTTGATTCCGCAGGCCGCCCCGTCGGTCTGACCGCCGATTACCTCACGTACCTGAGCAGCACGCTCGGTGTCGTGTTCAACCGCGCGCGCATGGCCGACTGGGCCGCCGCCGTCGAGGCGTTCCAGCGTGGCGACCTCGCCATGCTGTCCTCCACATCGAGTCGCGCCGCGCTTCTGGTAGGCGCCGACCATAGCCGTGTATACGAGAGCGATCCGCTGGTGATCGTCGGGCGCAGTGGCGCGCCGCCCCCATGCTCGTTCGACGACATCACGTCGTGCCGCGTCGTGATGTCGCCGCATGTGGCCGGCTCGGTGCCGCTCGCGTTGGAAACGGTGCCGGTCGATCACATCGTCGTCGCGGCGAGCCTGGGCGAGGCGATGCGCATGGTCGCGAGCGGCGAGGCCGACGTGCTGGTCGGCAACGCTGCCGCGATCAACGTGCAACTGCGGCAGCACCACGTCGGCGCGCTCAGGGTGCTCGACTCGCTCGGCGAATCCGACTCGTTGTATTTTGCTGTGCGCGAGGATCTGAGCCCGCTCGTCAAGCTGATCGATCGCGCGTTGCAGGCGATGCCGGCAGCTGAAAAGCAGCGCATCCGGCGCAAGTGGGTGAGTCCCGCCGCGCCGGACAACGCCGTATGGAGCGTGACTGCGGTGCGGCTGCTGCCGGTGCTGATCGGCATCGGCGTCGTGCTGCTGGTCACGTTGCGCGCGTACGTGCTGCTGCAACGCGAAGTCCGGCTACGCAAGCAGACCGAGCGCGAACTCGCACTGCAATTGAACTTCCAGGAAACGATGATGAAGACGGTGCCGTATCCGCTCATCGCGAAAGGCCTGGACGGACGGTACATCGCGATCAACGAGGCCTATGAGAAAGCGTGCGGGCTGGAGCGGAAGGACGTGCTCGGGCGCACGACGACCGAGGTCGGCACATGGGGCGACGCAAACAGCCGCGTGCTCGACGACATCACGGGCGAGATCCTGCGCGGCGGCGGCATCGCGAAAGTCGAACTCGAGTTCGAGGACGGCGCTGGCGAGACGCGGCATGGGATTTTCTGGACGAGCGTCTGCGAGGCCAGCGATGGGCAGCCGGCGTACGTGCTTGGCACGATGGTCGACATCACCGACATCCGGCGCGCTGAAATGCGCGCGAGCGAAACCGAACGGCGCCTGTTCGACGTCACGCGCTCGTTGCCCGCCGTCGTGTTCCAGTTGCGGCGCTCGCCGTCCGGCGCGTATTCCTTTCCGTACATCGGCGGCGACACGCGGCATCTGCTCGGCGAGGGTGATTGGCATGGGGGGGCACGGGTCGATTTCCAACGAGTGTCGGAGCTGGATCGGCCGCGCGTTCTCGCCGAGCTCGAGCGTTCCGCGAGCTGCGCCTCCCCCGTGCATATGGAGTTCCGCCTGGAAAACGCCGGTCAACTAAAGTGGATGCGGGCCGAGCTGGTGCCGCGGCAAGAAGCCGATGGCAGCGTCGTTTGGAGCGGCTATTGGGTCGATGCGAGCGTCGAGCGCGCGCGTTCGGAGGAACTCGCGCGGGCACGCGACGTGGCCGAGGCGGCCTCGCGCGCGAAGGACGACTTCTTCGCGATGATGAGCCACGAAATCCGCACCCCGATGAACGGTGTGCTCGGTCTCGTCGAAGTGCTCGAGCGCACGCCGCTCAGTACCGATCAGAGCGAAATGCTCGGCATGATCCATGAGTCGGCGGGCGCGCTGCTGCAGATTCTCGATGATCTGCTCGATTATTCGAAGATCGAGGCGGGGCGGCTCACGCTCGAAGCCGAGCCGATCGATCTGCGCGAACTCGTCGATAACGCGGTCGGCCTGCTCGCGGGGCGCGCCCACGAAAAAGGGCTGAAAGTGCGCGTCGACATCGCGACCGACGCCGCCGCGACGCTCCGCGGCGACAGCGTGCGTCTGCGCCAGATTCTGTTCAATCTGCTTGGCAATGCGATCAAGTTCACGCCGAAGGGCGAGGTGGGTGTGAGCGTGGCGGTCGTCCAGGATCGCGCGGACTCGCAGACGTTGGAGCTGACCGTTGAGGACACCGGCATCGGCATCGCGCCGGATGTGCAGGCGGGCCTGTTCGAGCCGTTCGTGCAGGCTGAGTCGTCCACCACGCGGCGCTTCGGCGGCACGGGCCTTGGGCTGACGATCTGCCGCAAGCTGATCGACCTGATGAACGGCACGCTCGCGCTGCGCAGCGAACCGGGCCACGGCACGAGGATGATCGTGCGGCTGACGATGCCGATCGTCGAACGGCGCTATTCGATCAACGGTCTGCGCGGCAAACGCGCCGTCGTGATCACGCGAGATCCGCGCATCGGCCGCGCTCTCGCACACTTCGGCGAGGCGCTCGGGCTCGAACTGCGCAGCCTCTCGGCCGCTGCGGCGACGCAGGGCAAAAGCGACCTGCTGAGCCGCGCGGATCTGCTGTTCGTCGGCGAGGACGTCACGTTGCCCGTACAGATCGGCGCAAATGCGCGTGTCGTCACGCTGACCGAAAAGCCGATGCCGACGGGTTACCGCATCCTCGACGACAAGGTGCGCGTGAGCATCAATCCGATTTCGTGGCGCGGCCTCGGCGCCGCATGCGCGGCCGCGATGACGGGCCTGTCGTCGATGTCCCCGATGGTACCGCGAGCGCGAGGCGTGCCGTTCTCGACCGATGGCGTCGCGCCGCCGCCTGATCGTGAACGCGCGATCGCGAGCGGGCGACTGATTCTTGTCGCGGAAGATCACCCAGTCAATCAGGAGTTGATCCGCCATCAACTCGCCCTGCTGGGGTTCGCGTGCGACGTCGCGAACGACGGCGCCGAAGCGCTTCTCGCGCTCGAGCGCACGAGCTATGGCTGCCTGATCACGGACTGTCACATGCCGAACCTGTCCGGTTACGAACTGACTCGCCGTATCCGCGAAGCGGAGGCACTGCGCGGCGGCGCGCAGCGTCTGCCGATACTCGGCATCACGGCCAACACCGCGCCCGACGACCTGAGGCTGTGCCGCGAAGCCGGCATGGACGACAGTCTGATCAAGCCGACTCGGCTCGCCACGTTGCGCGACTACCTGAGCCACTGGTTTGGCACCGACACCGTTCGGCACCCCGCGCCGGCAGAAACATGCGGTCGCGAATCGTCTGCGCCGGCCGGCGAGCGGCAGATCACGCAGCGCGTCGGTGTCGAACCGTACGTGCCCATCGAACTAGCACACATGACGCAGTTATGGGGAAGCGAGTCGACGGTCAAGGCGTTGCTCGGTTCATTCATCTCGTCGATGCGCGAAGACTTCAACGCGCTTGCGACGTTACTCGAACGCGCGGACACGGGGCGGGTGCCCGAGTGGCTGCATCGGGTGATGGGGGCGGCCAGCGTGCTGCGGTATCAGCCACTCGTACACGCGCTCGAAGCCTATCGTCGCGACATTGTCGCGAAGTCGCCCGAGCAGTTGCGTAACGAGGGGCATGCGCTAATCCGCCAATGCGAGGCGATGCTCGATGGCATCGAACAGCAGGCCGCATTGCTCGCCTAGCGGGCGGCGGGCGGTGACCTCGCGCGAATACGCGGCCGATTCAAACGGGCGCGACCAAAATCGGGACGAAAAAAAACGCGGCCGAAGCCGCGTTAAAGATTTGGAGACATCCTTCGATGAAGGAGTCACTTCTCGCAAATCGAAGCATACCAGGAACGGCGTCATTTATTCATTGCAAATCGCGCAATTAACTTTTTGATTAAATCGATTAAAACGATTTCGCACTACGTTTTTGCCGGTATTTTAGGCATATCGCGACGAACGCCTGTGCGCATTGCGCACCTTGCCTTCTGTTTTAATCACAGTCCGGTTCGAATTAAAGCGGCCCGCGCAAGCCACCATCCCAACCTCACCGGCTCCAAATGATTTGCACTAGTATGTGGAAGCTCCGCACGGCCGACACGGGTGCCGCGGCGGCGCGTCAATGTCCGGAGAAGACCATGATTTCGCTGCGAAAATTGAATCTGGCCGTGGTGGTGTGGGCGCTTGCGTCGGGCGCTGCGTTCGCGGATACGGTTGCGCTGAAGGCGAATCTCCAGCCGTCGAGCGAAGTGCCGCCGCGCGTGAGTCGCGGGCACGGCATGCTGAATGCGACCTTCGACACGTCCACCCAATCGCTGCAGTGGACTGTTACTTACGAAGGCTTGAGCAGTCCGGTCACCGCGGCGCATTTCCACGGTCCCGCGCCGGTTGGCCAGAACGCGAAGGTCCAGGTGCCGATCGAGAAGAATGGCCTCGCGAGTCCGATCAAAGGCACGGCGAAGCTGACCGAGCAGCAGGTCACGGATCTGATGGCGGGGCAGTGGTACTTCAATGTTCATACCGCGCAGAATCCGACGGGCGAAATTCGCGGGCAGGTGTTGCCGGCGAACTAGGCGCGGGCCTCGCGTGGGCCGAGCGCGCGTGCCGCGGCCAAAAGCAGCTTCACACCGTTAGAACCCGCCAACCAACGGCGCCCCCGCCACCGCCCGTACCATGACGGGACTTCAACGAAGGAGCATGTCCCGATGAGCTGGCAAAGCGCGCTCGCTTGCTGGTATTTGCGCAGGCAGTTCCGGCCCGAAACCCTCAAGCCGTCTATCAACGTCGAGCGGGCGCGCGCGCTGACCTCGAAGCGGGTGTGGTCGCCACGCGTGCCGCGCGGCTGGCATCTTCGCGAAACGTATGGCGCGGGCGAGGCGCCGCTCGTCGGCGAATGGCTGGAACGCGTGGACGGCGGCACGGCCGGCGGCGCGGAGCCGACGGTGCTGTATTGCCACGGTGGAGGCTACTACTTCTGCTCGCCGCGCACGCATCGGTCGCTAACGTTCGCTCTCGCTACCCGCGCAGACGCGCGGCTCTTCTCCCTCGACTACCGCCTCGCGCCCGAGCATCGCTTTCCGGCCGCGCTTGAGGACGCCACCGCCGCCTATCGACAGCTGCTCGCGATGGGCATCGCACCGAGCTCGATCGTGGTCGCCGGCGACTCGGCCGGCGGCGGCCTCGCGCTCGCCACGCTGGTCGCGCTGCGCGACGCCGGCGCACCGATGCCCGCTGGCGGCCTGTTGTTCTCGCCGTGGACCGATCTGGCGACGACCGGCGCGAGCCTGCGCACCAACGACAGCGTCGATCCGATGTTCTGTGGCGCCTCGATCGAGCGCGCGGCCAAGGTTTATCTCGGCGACGCGCCGGCCACGCATCCGTACGCGTCGCCGGTCTACGCGGACCTGCGCGGTCTGCCACCGCTGTTCTTGCAGGCGGGCAGCACCGAGGTGCTGCTCGACGACGCGCGCCGCGTCGCCGACCATGCGCACGCGGCAGGAGTCGATTGCGAATGCGAGGTGTGGAAAAACCTGCCGCACGTGTGGCCGATGTTCGCGCCGTTCATGCCGGAGGCGAACCGCGCGCTCGATCGCGCGGCCGCGTTCGTGCGACGCGCGACGAGCCGCGCCGCGAACAGGGCTCAGGCGTCGAGCGTGACGTCGAGCGTCCGATAGACGGCTTCGATCGTTTGCTGGCCGTATTGCCGCTCGAGCCGCCGCACGGTGAAGTGCCCGTGCGCGACCTGCTGGAAGTGATCGATAAACACGGTGTTGACCATCGCGCCGAGCACCGCGCCGATCGCGGGAATCGATTTGGCAGCGATCTGTTCGCTGACCTGCACCGAAAAGCGCGCGGCGATCGCGTTGAGCAGCCGCAGCAGCGCCGCCGAGCCGTGAGTCGTGAAGCCCTTGCTGGCCACCTCGGACGACGCCCTCGACACCGCCTGCGCTAGCGCGCCGCGCATGAAGAAGTAGCCGAGGTCGGCGTCGTCGTCCTCGCTCGATGTACCGCCCATGCCGAGCACGGTCAGGCATTGCAGCTGCGTGTCGACCGAGGTCAGGTCCTCGCCCTCGCTGCGCGCGATGTCGCAGATCGAGCGGAACATCAGCGTAGTCGTGACCGGCAGCTCGACTGGCAGCGCGATCAATCCAAACGCCCCGCCGGCCGCGCCGGTGGTCGCGACCGCGAACTTGTGCAGCAGGTTGTTCGGTTTGTCGGGCGCGAGAAGCCTGGCGTCGTCGCGCCGGCCGAGCGTGCGTAGCGCGATCGACAGACATTTGCGCAACGCGGCCTGCGTCGCATCGGACACTTTTTGGTTGGCGAACGCCGGGATGCGCGATAGCAGCTTCTCGATCGGCGCGCCGACGACGCTCGCGAGCTTCATCGTGAGCGCGGGGCTTTCGAGCTGGTGTTTCGCGCGCCGCAGCGCGGCGAGGTCCTGCTCCGATAAGGATGGTGTTGCGAGCGAACTCGGCTGCATGGGCCTCCCTGGCATGTCGTGTCTTGCCTACTTGAAGTCAGTCTACCGCGTTGCAAGACGCGTTCCGTCCCGCTTGGAGCGTCGCACCATGGTATGATCCACAATCTTTTGACACGTCAACTTTTGCTCCATCAAAAATGGCTGTCCATACCGCCGCTCACCATTCGAGTGGGCAAGTCTTACCGTTCCGCGAATCCCTGCTGGCCATGCTCGGCATCTCGTTCGTCACGATGCTGGTCGCGCTCGACCAGACCGTGGTCGGCACCGCGCTGCCCACCATCGTGTCCGAACTCCGGGGCTTCGAGTTGTACGCATGGGTCGCAACCTCGTATCTGCTGACCTCGGTGATCACCGTGCCGATTTTCGGGCGGCTTGGCGATTATTACGGGCGCAAGCCGTTCGTGATTGCGTCGATCGTCGTGTTTACCGGCGCCTCGGTGCTGTGCGGCGCGGCCAACAGCATGCTGTTTCTCGTGCTCGCGCGCGGGTTGCAGGGCATTGGCGGCGGCATGCTCGTCGGCACCGCGTTCGCCTGCATTCCCGATCTGTTCCCCGATTCCGTCGTGCGGCTGCGCTGGCAGGTGCTGATGAGCTCGGCGTTCGGCATCGCCAATGCGGTCGGCCCGTCGCTCGGCGGTTTTCTCACGCAGTACTACGGCTGGCGCTCGGTGTTCTATGTGAATTTGCCGGTCGGGCTGCTGTCGCTGTTTTTCGTCTGGCGTTTCCTGCCGCATCTGCGGCACGTCGAACATACCGGCAAAATGCGGCTCGACTGGCCCGGCGCGCTGCTGATCGCGATCGCGCTCGGCTCACTGCAGCTGTTCGTCGAATTGCTGCCGAAGCACGGCATCACGCTGAGCGCGTTCGCGCTGCTCGGGCTCGCCGTCGCGTCGGCCGTCACGCTGTGGAAATGGGAAAAGCGCTGCCCGACCGCGATCCTGCCCGTCGACATGTTCCGCAACCGCAGTCTGGCCGCGCTGTTCACGCTGGCCGTGCTCGGCGGCTTCACGATGTTCTCGCTGCTGTTCTACGCACCGCTGCTGTTCCAGGGCGGCTTCGGCATGTCGCCGAAAGAGGCGGGCCTCGTGATCACGCCGCTCGTCGTGTTCATCACGATCGGCAGTATCGCGAACGGGCGCGTCGTGTCGCGGGTGAAGAATCCGAACCTGATGCTGTACATCGGCTTTGCGATGGTCGCGCTGTCATGCCTTGGCATCGTCGTCGCGACCCGTTCGATGCAGCAATGGGTGCTGATGTCGTTCATGGTCGTCGGCGGCCTCGGGCTCGGCTTCGTGATGCCGAACCTGACGATCTTCGCGCAGCAGACCGCGGGCCGCGAACACCTCGGCATCGCGACCGCGCTGCTGCAGTCGCTGCGGATGATCGGTGGCATGATCGGCACAGCGCTGACCGGCACGCTCGTGACCCACATGTACAAGAGCGGTGTGCGCAATGCGCTCGAAGGCGCGGGCGCGTCGCACTGGTTCGCCGATCTCGGCGATCCGCAGATCCTGATCAACCGCGATGCGCAGACCACGCTCGTCGACCAGTTGACCCACGCTGGCCACAACGGCGCGATGTTGCTCGAAAGTGCGCGCGAGGCGCTGGTCGGGGCGATTCATCTGGGTCTCGCGATGGCCGCGGTGATCGCCGTCGTGTCGGTGTGGCAAACCCGCCGCGTGCCGCCGATCAAGCTGCAGCGCAAGCTCGAGCCGGTGATTCACGCAGACTGATTTTTGAACTTGGTGTTGGACAGGCAGATTATGGAAGAACAGGACCGCGTCGCCGTCATGCAGCAATTTGGTCGCACGTATCGGGCGTTCATGTCGGCATTCGAGGCCCAGGTGGGGCATCCGTTGCCACGCTGGCGCATTCTGCTCGCGCTGCGCGAGCAGGCCGGCGAGTCGTCGCAGAAGCGGCTCGTCGAGCGGTTGCGCGTCGATCCTGGCGCGCTCACGCGACAGCTGAAGGCGCTCGAAGGGTTGGGCTGGATCGCGCGCAGCATGGATACGCGCGATAACCGCGTGACCAACGTGCGTCTGACCGAAGCGGGCCACGCCGCGACCGAAGAGAGCCTGCCGCGTCGCAACGCGTTCTTGCACGACACCATGGCCGGGTTGCCGGATGAGGCGCTCGCGGCGTTGTCGAGCGCGCTGAAAATGTTGGAGACGCGCATCGGCGAGGTGACGGCCAACGCCAGCGCCGCGACCGTGGCCGCCGCGCCGCAGGAGACCGCTGGCGACGAGGCGGCGCAGCGCATGTGATTTTTAGTCCGCGCGTGGCGATAAAAAAGGCTGTGAGCCCAGGGGCGCACAGCCTTTTTCTTTAGCGGAACAGATCGCGCTTCAGTCAGCGCGGCGTGGTCCGATCAGAAGAACGTCTCGATCACTTCCTTCACGCGATACTGCGGATCGACGACCAGCACCTGCTTCCACTTGTCGAACGTCAGGCACGGATGCGAGATGTCGAACGCGATCATGTCGCCCACTTTCAGATCGGCGCCGGCGGGAATCCGCAGATACGCGTGCTGATCCATCAGACCGAAGATCTCCCAGCCCTCGCTCGCGGCGATGTCGCGCGGCGCTTGCTGGCCCGGGCGATAGTGGCGCGCCGGCTCCGGCATGCCTGCGTCGAACGCGGAGTCGCGTTTGCCGAGGCCGATGATCGCGCGATCCGGCTCGGGAATGGACTGCACGTACGCCCACAATTGCAGGGCCGGCAGCAACCCTTCGCCCATTTTCTTCGCGACAGGATTGCGCTTGAAAATGTCGGTCTGCGCCTTGCGATAGATGCCGACGTCATGCGTCAGATAGCAGCCGGGACGCAGCACGACCTCGACCTTGCCGGATTGCGTCGCCTGCGCAAACTCTTCGGCGACCACGTCGTACCACGCCGATCCCGCGCCCGATAGCACCGCCGGCGAGCGCGCGAAACGCCCCTGCTCGACAAGTTCGCGAGTGACCGCAACCGCGCCTTGCAGGAACGCGCGCACTTCGGGTTCTTCCTTCAGCACGCCCTCGTACAGTTCGACCCCCGCGAGCTTCAGCACGTCCGGATAGCGCGCGATCGCGTCGAGCACCGCGTTGCGCTGCGCTTCGTCGCGCACGCCGGTGCGTCCACCCGGCACGCCGAGTTCGAGCAGCACCTGCAGCGGCTTCTTCACCGAGGTGAAGAATTCGCCGAGTTGCTCGACGCCTTCAGCCGAATCGACGAGGCAGAAGAATTCGAAATCCGGATCGCTGAGCAATTCGGCGATCATCATCATGTTGTGACGGCCGACCAGCTGATTCGCCATCAGGATGCGCGAGACGCCGCCGTGGTACGCCGCGCGCACCTGATGAGCGGTGGCGAGCGTGATGCCCCACGCACCGGTTTCGAGCTGGCGGCGAAACAGTTGTGGCGCCATCGTTGTCTTACCGTGAGGCGCGAGCTTGACGCCGTATTCGGCAACGAACGCCTGCATCCACTTCAGGTTGTGCTCGACGCGATCGGCGTACAGCACGGCGGCCGGCAGGCTGACGTCCTCGGCGAGCAGGTTCCACTCGAGGCGCGCGGCGTCCGTCAGCTGGATGCTCGTGCCCGGAACCATGCCCAAGCCCTTGCTATAAGGATCAATCGTCGCGCCATGATAGTTTGTAACTTTCATGTCTCCGTGCTCCATCGTCCGGGTAAATTGAGTCAGATTTGACTTTACCATGTTATCGAAAGTACGATGTCTGAACGAATGTTATTTAGTACCATGGGTTTCGAAGGCCGCCGGAAAGGGCCGCGAAAGCCGTGCCGCGAACCCCACCGCCTGCCATGAACCGTAGCGCCGAACCGCTCGCTTTCGACATCGTCGCGCGCATTGCCGAGTGCGCGCCGGAGTTGCGCTCGGCCGAACGCAAGGTCGCCGCGCTGATCCTCGACGATCTGACCGGCGCGTCGCGCGCGAGCATCGGCGCGCTGGCACAGCAGGCCGAGGTCAGCATCGCGACCGTCACGCGCTTCGCGAAGGCGGTCGGCTGCCGCGACGTGCGCGAACTCAAGCTGCGGCTCGCGCAGGCGGCCGCGGTCGGTCAGCGGTTTCTCGAGCGCGACACCGCAAGCGACGCACCCGAGCCGATCGCCACGCGCGTCTTCGACGAGTTGCAAACGGCGCTCGCGCACAATCATCAACTGCTGCGCCAGGCGCCGCTCGCCGAAGCGGCGGCCGCGCTGCGCGATGCGCGCATGATCTACGTGTTCGGCATGGGCGGCGGCTCGACCGCGCTCGCTGACGAAATGCGTTTCAGGCTCGTGCGCCTCGGCCGCCCGGTCGCGACCTATCAGGACGGGCTGTTGCAGCGCATGGTGGCGAGCACGGTGTCGCGCGAGTGCGTCGTGATCGCGCTGTCCACCACGGGGCGCGTGCCCGAGATGGTCGAGAACTGCAAGATCGCGCGCAGCTACGGTGCGACGGTGGTCGCGCTGACGGCGCCCGCGTCGCCGCTGGCAAAGCTCGCCAACTGGCTGATCCCGATCGTCGCGTTCGAAACCGATTTCATTTACAAGCCGTCGTCGTCCCGTTACGCGATGATGATGGCGCTCGATGTGCTCGTCACCGAACTTGCCGTCAGTCAGGGCGACGAAAGCCGCGAATTGCTGCGCCGCATGAAGCACGCGCTCGACGCGCACCGCGGCGGCGGCGATCGACAACCGTTAGGAGATTGATCCATGCATTCGCATCCCGAAGCGGCCGACACGCTGATCGTCGGCGCGCAACTGTACGACGGCACGGGCGCGCCGCCCGTCGAGCGCGACGTGGCGATCCGCGACGGGCGCATCGCCGCGATCGGCAATCTGTCGAACTGGCTCGCCGAAGAGGTGATCGAGGCCGAGGGGCGCGCGCTCGCGCCGGGCTTTATCGACGTACACACGCACGACGACACGCATGTGATCCGCTCGCCGCAGATGCTGCCCAAGATCACCCAGGGCGTGACGACGGTGATCGTCGGCAATTGCGGGATCAGCGCGTCGCCGGTATCGCTGAAGGGCGATCCGCCCGATCCGATGAACCTGCTCGGCGAGCGCGACGCGTTCCAGTACCCGACCTTCGCCGACTATGTGAACGCGGTGAACGCCGCGCGGCCGGCGGTGAACGTCGGCGCGCTGATCGGCCACACGGCGTTGCGCAACAACCAGATGGACCGGCTCGATCGCGCGGCGACTGCCGAGGAAATCGAGCGCATGTGCGCGCAGCTCGAGGAAGCGCTCGCGCACGGCGCGCTCGGTCTCAGCTCGGGGCTCGCATACGGTTCGGCGTTCGCCGCGCCGACCGAGGAAGTGATGGCGCTCGCCGAGCCGCTCGCGGCCGCGGGCGCGCTGTACACGACCCATATGCGCACCGAGTTCGACGCGATTCTCGACGCGATGGACGAGGCCTACCGCGTCGGTCGTCATGCGCGTGTGCCGGTCGTGATCTCGCATCTGAAGTGCGCGGGGCCGTCGAACTGGGGGCGCAGCGTCGAGGTGCTGAAGTCGCTCGAAGGCGCGCGCGGCGGGCAGCCGGTCGGTTGCGACTGCTATCCGTACAACCGCAGCTCGTCGACGCTCGATCTGAAGCAGGTGACAGGCGACATCGACATCACGATCACGTGGTCCGAGCCGCATCCGGAAATGGCGGGCAAGCTGATCAAGGAAGTCGCGGCCGAATGGGGCGTCTCGCAGCAGGAGGCGGGCAAGCGCCTGCAGCCGGCCGGCGCGGTCTATCACAACATGTCCGAAGACGACGTGCGGCGCATCCTGTCGCATCCTGCGACGATGGTCGGTTCCGACGGCCTGCCGAACGATCCGCTGCCGCATCCGCGGCTGTGGGGCGCGTTTCCGCGCGTGCTCGGTCACTATGCGCGCGATACCGCTTTGCTGCCGCTCGAGGAAGCGGTGCGCAAGATGACGAGCCTGTCCGCGCGCCGCTTCGGACTCGCGCAACGCGGCGAAGTGCATATCGGCTATCACGCCGACCTCGTGCTGTTCGATCCGGCGAAAGTGCATGACGTGGCGACGTTCGACAAGCCCCAGCAGCCCGCTGCCGGCATCGACGCGGTGTGGGTCAACGGCGTGCTGTCGTATCGCGATGGCGCGGTGACGGGCGAGCGGGCTGGCCGGTTCGTCACGCGCGGCGCGCCGTCGAAGGGCGATGCGCAGGGCGCGTTCTGATTTTTTATCGATTGATGGCGGCACGCGCGGCGAGGGCGCCGCGCGTGCCCGACTTTTTAAGGAGTGTGACGATGAAGCGATATGGCGTGGAAGGCGGAAAGGGAACGGGCGGTCAGGTGATGCCGTTCGCGCGCGCGGTCGAGGCGGACGGCTGGCTGTTCGTATCGGGCCAGACGCCGATGGAAAACGGCGAAGTGATCAACGGCGGCATCGTCGAGCAATCGCACAAGGCGATCCAGAACGTGTTCGCGATCCTGAAGGAAGCGGGCTATGGCGCCGAGCACGTCGTGCGTTGCGGCGTGTGGCTCGACGATCCGCGCGACTTCGCGTCGTTCAACAAGGTGTTTCGCGAGTATTTTGGCGAGAATCCGCCGGCGCGCGCGTGCGTGGTGTCGTCGATGGTGATCGACTGCAAGGTCGAGGTGGATTGCGTCGCTTATAAGAAGCCGGCGGCCTGATCGCTTTGATGGCTTTCATGTGACGAGGGCGCCGCAGGTCGTGATGGCCTGCGGCGCCCTCGTCGCGTTTACCGCTGCTTTTTTGCGTTGGAGTTACTGCCGCGCGAGCCGCATGTTGTCCGGCATCGGCAGGTTGTAGTTGGTGCGGAACGGGTTGATGTCGAGCCCGCCGCGGCGCGTGTAGCGCGCATACACGGCGAGCTTCAGCGGTTTGCACATCTTCATGATGTCGACGAAGATTCGCTCGACGCATTGCTCATGAAACCCCGTGTGATTGCGGTACGAGATGATGTATCGCAAGAGGCCCGCGTGATCGATCTGCGGGCCGGCGTAGTGGATCTGCACGCTGCCCCAGTCCGGCTGACCGGTCACCGGGCAGTTCGACTTCAGCAGGTTCGAGAACAGCGTTTCCTCGACCGGCGCTTCGTCGCGCGCGGCGCTCAAAAGTGACGCGTCCGGCTGATAGACGCTCGCCTCGAGTTCGAGCCGGTCGAGCGACAGACCGGCGAATTCTTCCATTTTCAGCTTGCCGAATTCGTGCGGTGTGCTCAGATGTACCGACACGGTCGCGCCGCACGACGCGGACACGTCGCGCCTGATCGTGTCGCGCACGCTCTCGGCCGAGTCGAACGCAGTCTGCGCGAACGAGCCCAGATACAGCTTGAACGATTTCGACTCGACGATGTTCGGCGAGTCGGCCGGCACGAAGAACGTCGCGACGGCGATCTGCGGCTTGCCGCGCGCGTTCAGCCACGACAGCTCGTAGGCGTTCCAGATGTCGGTGCCGAAAAACGGCAGTCGCGCGGTAATGCCGATCGCCTCGCGCGCATGGCTGCGCGCAATCGGAAATAGCAGCGTCGGATCGTATTGTTCGGTGTAAGTCGAGGACTTGCCGAGCGGGGATTGTTCGGGGGTCATGATGCGTTCACGATGCCACTCAGCACGTGCCCGGTCGCGGTTACGACGCGGGCCGATTCGCAGTGGCCGATCTGGTCGTCGAAGAAAAAGTCGGGCTCGAACTCGCGCAGAAATGCGCTTTTGTCGAGGCCGCCGAGGAACATCGCTTCGTCGATTTCGATGTTCCATGCCATCAGGGTGCGGATCGCGCGCTCATGCGCGGGAGCCGAGCGCGCCGTCACCAGCGCCGTGCGAATGCGCATCGGCGCGGCCGCGTCCGCGAGTTTTTGCAGCCGGTGGAGTGCTTCGAGCAGCGGCTTGAGCGGACCGTCCGCGAGCGGCAGATGCTTGTTGTCGATCTCGTGACCGACGAACGCGCGCAGGCCGTCTTGCTGGAAGATGCGTTCCGCTTCGTCGGAAAACAAGACCGCGTCGCCGTCGAACGCAATGCGGATTTCGTCCGGGTATTTGCTCGCCATTTTCGCCGATTCCGGCAACACGCGTGCGGCTGGGAAGCCAGCGGCGAGCGCATCGCGCACGTCGTGCTGATTCGCCGACAAAAACAGCGAAGCGTTCAGCGGCTTCAGATAACCGAACGGCGCGCGGCCGCGCGTGAACACGCCGCGCTCGATCGCGAGCCCGTGTTCGCGGCAGGAATGAAACGCGCGCAGACCGCTGATCGGATCGCTGCGCGACAGGATCACCACTTCGACGCGATGATCGCCGGCGTTCAGCGCAAGCAGCTTGCGGATCAGCGGAAACGCGACGCCCGGTTTCGCGGGCACGTTCAGACGCTCGCGCTGCAACGCTTCGTAAGCCTTCAGGTCGCCGGCCTCGTAGACACGGTTCTCTTCCTCGAAGTCGAACAGTGCGCGCGACGAGATTGCGACCACCAGTTTGTCGACGAGCGAAAGCGCCATCGTTGCGTTCCGGTTCGAAGAGATCAGGCGAGGAAGAGACGATAGACCGGATTTTTCGTCTCTTCCCAGCACGGATAGCCGAGCGTTTCGATGAAGCGCTCGAACGCCGCGTGGTCGCTCCCGGGCACCTGAATGCCGACCAGAATCGAGCTGTAGTCCGCGCCCTGGTTGCGGTAGTGGAACAGGCTGATGTTCCAGTTCGGCGCCATCGACGACAGGAATTTCATCAGCGCGCCCGGACGTTCCG
>NZ_VZQP01000018.1:0-142871 GCF_014397655.1 Paraburkholderia sp. UCT31 | reverse complement strand
CTGTTAGTCGTCCCCCCGCCCCCGCCGATTGCTACGGAGCTGATTGAAAAAACGCCGGCAGGAACTGTCCAGGACGTGGTGCCGACGGTGTTAAAAACGACGTCGCCCGTCGCGGCTGGAGTTTGCGGTACCCCCGCAGCCCGTAGGCCGGGAACAGAAACTTTGAAAACGTAAGAGGGGTCGGCAACCGCGAAACCGGCTGCACCGAGAAAAGTGAGCGCAGCTGCAAGCTGGAGTGACTTGACAAATCGAAACATTAGCGTTCCGTTATAGAGCGTAATAAACACGTGTAGTCAAATTTTCGCCAGCCCGTTGCCGTACGGGCGGCGCGGAAACGCCGCCAGAGGCACCTTAATGGCAGTAATTCGGTTGACTGGGACTACATTCACAAAATCTTTTCCGTTACGACGCTAAGCGCAGGGTGCGGGACGAGTTGCCCACCTCGCCGAAAGCGTTCATGAAAAGCATTGTTCGAAAAGGCCTTATTGCCATTCTTTTTGCCTGCAGCGCTATAGCTACGGGCGCCAGCACAGCCAGCGGAACGTACACCCTGCGGCTGCCCTTCCCGGGGCAGGTCATGAGCGTCACGGTAGGGGCTGGCGGACAACCCTCACGGCCGCGAAGGCGGCTCTAAAGCACGCGCGGGGGCCAACGCGGAGGTAATCCCGAAAACTGCTGAGACTGTGGGGAACGCGGCCACGCGCGCTGCATTTGCGGAAGTCACGGATGACCAAAGTTTCCAGCGGGAATGCATCCTCGGCGAGCTCGAAGTGAAGCTCAAGTCCTTACGCGATGAGTTGGCGGTTGCAGGCGAGGGACGCGCGCTGGAACTGGCGCGAGAGAGCATCGCGCTCGTCGCGGCGCTTGCCGGCCACCCCGCGTAGAGCAGCAGAACGACTCGATGATTAACGCGCCGCTTCCGAGGTCCATTCGGAGCGGCGCTTTTTTGATGGACCCAGGCCGAAGCGGATTTCAGGAACCTGAAAACCGGGGCTGCGCAGGACTGCGCCAGCCCCTGCTATGAGACAGACCAGCAGGGGAGATGTTCTCCCAAGCCAATGAAAACGCAGCGTCCTGAAGGTGCTTCTCATCGAGCAGGACACAGGTGGGATTACTGAACTTCCGACACCTGACCAGATAAAAACGGGGCGCCCACGCGCTCTTGAGGAAGCTCCAACCAAGCGACGCGACAGCTAGCTTGGTTGGAGAGTTTCACTGGTACCAGCCTGCGTTGTATCCGGACGGGACGGCGTATTTGAAGGGACTCTGCCCGAAATTGGTGGTGCTTGTCGACGTGCCGCCCGCCTGCGGGTCGCAAACGTAGGGGTAGTAGGTGCCGCCAGGGAGCTGGGCGCTTGTGTACGCGACGCCCATGGAAACGCCGTTCCGGTAAAACGTCACCGTGCGATTGTCAAAGTCAGCCGCCACGCCAACAACATCCCCGACCCCTACAAGCTGGCCATAGGGGATGTGTGTAAAGCTGCCATAGATTAGCGTGGCGGAACTACTCCCGAAAAATGTGAATTCGTTCGGCCCCCAAAATCCAGATGTCACCGGGGTGTCCGCGCCCGCGAGGCCTATCACGGGCGGTTGAAAGTTCCCCAAAGCCGTGATGGTAACCTCCCAATACCACTTGCCCGCCGCCTTTCCCTGATTCGCCCTTACGCCGCCGCCGGAGTATGCCGCCTCGGCGAGGTTACCCCCGGACAGGGTCAGGAGCGTCGCCGACTTGTCACTTGGGTTCCACGTGGCGTAAGTGTGGCTGGATTGCGAAGGGGAACCCGGCCCGGATAGCCCCGAAACAGGCACACGATATTCATAGGCACTCGCAGGCAGGCAAAACATGCAGCACAGCACTGCAAGCATTCTGGTAAAAGCAGGGACCACTTGCATCGCAACGGTTCCACGACAAATCGGAAGGAGGAATCCGGTATAGCCAACTTTTACCCGGTGTCCCGACAACCGTTACGACGACCGCTGCCGCCCGTCGGCGTACAGCACAAATCGCACGCAAGTCAGGTGAGCAGTCGTTACAATTGTTTAGTGGACCTTCGACCAAAGCTCAAGCCACGCAGACATCTGAATAGTCATGCCAGAGATGTAGCGCGTGGCCCGGTGTACTTCAGGATGGTTCAGCAGAACCCAGTCATTCAGGTCAATCCAGTCAGGTTCGGCGACGTCCAGCGGCTGGGCGGTCATGAGGTTCTCCTTGGATGTTGGGTTCGTTCTTTGCAACGTGTTGCGCGCGACCAGGTAGCCCCTCAGTAACGAGCGTCCCATCCTTCTTCTGGCGTCTTGCCAAAGATACCGAAAATCCAGCCGGCGCCGGCGCCGGCCGCAAGTAACCGCATCAGCGAGTTTCCCAAGCGACACCAGCAGCGACGCCGGGCTGAGGCAGGTGTGACGGTCCGCGCGGCCGGCTAAAAAGCAGAGGCTAAACGTTCGACATCCCCTTTCGAACGGAAAGCACCCATGTCTCTCCTTGCCTGCTATAGCGTCGTTGCCACCGGAGCCGCGACTGTCTTAGCCGCGATATTGATTAAATCACGCGTCACGCAGGCATCCGCGCGCAATGAGCTCAAGCTTGTAAAGGATGAGTTGACCGGCCACGAAATGGCCGTCGTAGAGCTCGCGACCGCCATGCTCTCATTCCGGAACGTGTTCGACCACTTTAGCGCTTACGTCAAAATGGACGAGCGTCTGGGCCGGCTGCTGTTCCTGCTTGCGAACAGCCTGCCTGCCTATGCCGAGTCGCTCCCGCAAATGCTACTGCCAATCCCCCCGTCGGCCCCGTACCTCAACCCCGCGACGGCAGTGCCTGAAATGCCCTGGCGCTTGCAGGACAATGAGGTGGCAGCGCAGCTCGTCAAAGCTATCAACGACCCGGTGTTCAATGCGCTGTGGGAGACACGAACCCCCTCGGCAATCTGCGAGATGCTGCGCCACGGCCTGTTCCTCGCCTTCGGCTACCCTCACTCGGTCGCCCGATGGTCCCCCGAGGGCGTCAACCTCGAGTTGCCTCCTGCGAACGACCCGGGCTACACGAACTGGGGCATGCTGCCCGTGGAGCGCCTTGTTCCACGCCACCAGCAACTTTGGGAAAAATGGCGCGCCGCCCCGTCAGCGTGCCAATGAAGTCGGCACAAGTCGCGCGCGGGTCAGGTGAGCAGCCGTCGCAATTTTTAGTGGGCCTTCGACCAAAGTTCAAGCCACACAGACATCTGAATAGTCATGCCAGAGATGTAGCGCGTGGCCCGATGTACTTCAGGGTGGTTCAGCAGAACCCAGTCATTCAGGTCAATCCAGTCAGGTTCGGCGACGTCCAGCGGCTGGGCGGTCATGACGTGCTCCTTGGAAGTTGGATTCATTCTTTGCAACGTGCTGCGCGCGGCGAGGTAGCCGCTCAGTAACGAGCGTCCCATCCTTCTTCTGGCGTCTTGCCAAAGATACCGAAAATCCAGCCGGCGCCGGCGCCGGCCGCGAGCAACAGAACCAGCAGGGTTCCCAGCATCGACACCAACAGCGACGTCGGGCTGAGCATGAGGGCGACGAACGCGAGTGCGACTACGACCGCGAAAACAAACAAGAGCTTACGCTGCAAGACTGACTCCAAAGAATGAGATAGGGAAAGGCCGCCGGGTCTTATTCGACGGCGCCCGCGAGAGGGTTAGCAGCCCCTCGTCGTTCCGCCTGATACTGCTCGTACGTCCGAAGACGGAAGGAAGCCTCCGGCCATGTCTTGCCTTCTGCGACCACGTCCTTTTCGCGCTGCTGCTGGCGCCCGTCTGAAAACACGTCCTCCACCAGAATCTCCCAGGGCACACTGCGCGCCTCCCGCACGACAGCCTCGAGTCCGCTCCTGAGCGTCGGCGCCAGCCGCGATTCGATGAACTCCGTGTGCTTGCGCGCTGTCGCCCATCTACGGGCGTATCGGTCCTGCGAAAGACGATGGCTTGCGACGGAATCAGCCAGATTTTCGAGCGGAATCGAATACTGATTGCCCGACTCGAAAGCTATCACCAGGTCCGTACCCAAAGCGTCTCCCCACACGCGCTCACGCCACGCCTCGCGCGCGTCCCAGTCCAGGTGCCGCTTGCGCTGCTTCGCCAGTACCTGCTGTAGCGGCGCGGTTACGAGGTCTTCGTCCGGGTAACCGGGCCATATGTTCATGTTGCGCCCGCGTGCGCGCCTTACCTCTTCAAGATGTCCCTGCAGGTTATCCAGCGCAGCTACATACAGCGCGCGGTCGAACCGAAGCTGCAAAGGACCCTCGCTCCCGAAAGCCTCGGCGGCGAGCGTCTCGCGGAACGGCTTCTCAGGAAAGGTCCACGTAACCGTATCCGACTCGACCACCATGACAGCCGGTGTGTGAATGCCGATGCAGCCCGGCACACCACAGCCACAGGTGAAGGGGAAGAAATTCGGCGAAGGCGTCGCGCGCAGGGCTAATACAGTGGCCGCGTCGAACACATATCCGTCCGGTTGCCGAAGCAGCGAAAGCCCGTCAACGAGAACGTCGATGGTGCCCGGCGCGAACGCGTCGGCAGGCGACTCAGTTTCGCCGGACGGCACGTCGGCATCCGCGCCCCGGATTCGAAAAGAAATTTCGTTCAAAACTAGATTCCGTTGTAAGAGTCGGACTCACAATATTGGCAACGACTCCACTTTTGTAAAGCCGCTAACGCGTGACCTGCAGGAAGTCACCGCGCGCAGGAACGCGGGTCATAAACCCGACAATACCGGCAATTGTAAAGCACCGGAAGGCGAAGCGCACGAGAAAAGCCACAGTCCCGCCCTGCCCGGCGACAAAACTGTGGTTTTGTAAAATCTGTGCTGTTTGAAGAACTGCGCGTTACAGCAGAGCGTCCAGGTGCGATTCTCGGCCTATTCGGCGAAGAGGGTATCTCTCTCGCGCTTCCACAGGTGTTGGCCACCGTCGACGACCAGCACCGTATCCGTTGCCGACGGGGCGTCCGCCAGATAGCAGACGGCCGCGACAATGTCCTCCGGTCGGGATGACCGCCCGAGAGGAGTTTCCTTATGCGCGCGCTCGTACGGGCCAATGGCCTGTTCTTCGAGTCGCATTGTCAAGCCGGGCGCGACACCGACAACGCGCATCTTTGGCGCCAGGCTCAGCGCCAGCATCGAGGTCGCCGCGTGAAGCGCCGCTTTGGTAAGGGTGTAGGACAGGTGGTCGGGGTTGAGTCCCCAAAGCTTCTGGTCAAGCAGGTTGATGACCGCCCCGCGCTTCGCATCGTCCGTGGCGGCCTCCTCGGGAAGCGCCGCATAGACCGCCTTGGCGAGCGCGAGAGGCGCGGCCACGTTCGCAGCCATCAGGCGGGTCAGCATGCCGTAGGTGACCGTCTGGGCAGTGTCATACTCAAAGGTCGATGCGCTGTTGACCAGAATGCGTGGCGCACCCAGCATTTCGATGCACGAGGGGACGACCCGCTCAACCTCTTCCTCCGACGCGAATTCCGCACAGACGGACGCCGCTCGTCTGCCTAACGCCCGCAGGTCCCGTACAGTCTGCTCGGCCTCGGCGCGCGAGTGCCGATAATGAATGCATACATCCCAACCTGCTCGAGCAAGTCCAAGGGCGATTTCTCTGCCAAGGCGGCGCGCGCCGCCGGTAACGAGCGCAACGCCTCGTGGCGATGAAACAGTCGACATCGTGTACAGCCCCACCCTCTGATTTCAGTCGCGCGATTATACGTGATGGCGTATGACCGCCTTAAGAACGGCTTGACAATGCGCCGTTTCGCGCGACATAGGCCCTTTGCCTATGCAATCGCTTGCGTCGATGGCGAATAAAATCGGTAAAAAAATCGGTAAAAAAGTAAAAGAAAATCCTCGCAAAACCGCATTGACATCGGCGCTCTCTTTTACGACAGCTAGCCCCCGCATTTTAACGAAAACAGTAACAGTGTTTCTTCAAATGGCCTGGAGCTGCGTCGACATCGGCGCTCTCCTTACTGTACAATTTGCCCGCTTAACGCGTTGGCCCCGCCGCTGAACCCAGCGGCGGGGTGCGCATCCTCCCGGGACCACGAGCCCTTACCTGGAATGTGCGGTAATGTTGGACCTACAAGAAACAGTTTTGCAAAACTCCTCGTTCGGCCGACTGCTCGCGCGACGTGCACACCAGAAACCGCACTACCCCGTCTTCGACGAAGGCTACCGCAGCCTGATTTCGACGCTGCGCGAACCTCTCGAATACGATTTCCTGGGCCTCAAGCTGGTTGCGCCTGCTGGCGTCTATCATCCGCGTCCCGAAGGTTCGTCAACGAGTTTTGTTGCCACGCACTGGCACTGCGCCGGGCTCGACGAGCCGAACGGCACGCTGCTTGAGCTTGGCTGCGGCACCGGCGCTCTCGCGCTGCTTGCCGCTCGGCGTGGCTGGAAGGTCACTGCCGCAGATTGCGACATCAAGGCGGTAAGCGCTGCGCGCGCGAACGCGGCAGCCAACGGCTTGACAGTTGACTTCCTCCTTTCCGACCTCTTCGCGGCTTTTGACGGCCGGAAGTTCGACGTCGTCCTTTTCAATCTGCCCCTTTATCACAAGAGGGTGGTCAGCGCGGATGAACTGGCACTCGCCGACGCCGACGGCCAGCTGGCGGCGCGCCTGCTTGACAGCGCAAAATCACATCTGAACCCGGGCGGGCGCCTGGTCTTCACTTACTCGAACTGCTCCGACGACCGGTTGCTCGAGCGCGATGACTGGCACTTTGATGTGGCCGCCTGTGACTTCGAAGGGCACGGTCGATATTGGCGCGCCTTGCTGGTTGCAGAACCCGTATAAAGTTTTCAGGCCGGCTGCCGTAATAGTCGACGTGGCGATGTTCCATGGACCGCTCCGGCCGTGACGCGACATACTTATTTTTCTGTCGTGACTCCCCGTAAAGCCGTGTCTATAATCCAGCCGCGAGAATTGGGCACCTTCTCCGCCTGACCGACTTTGACAATCTAGAGGACAACATATGCACCTTTTGGCACGTAACGCGCTGTGCGCTGCCGCCGCTCTTTGCGCGCTGAGCAGCTCGGCCTTTGCGGACGAGACATTCCTGACGGTTTCCGGAAACATCACGGCCGGCGCAAAGTCAGGGTCCGGACACAAGGTCTCGTTTACGCAGGCCCAGTTTGACGCCCTCCCGCAGACTACCGTTTCGACGTCGACCAGCTGGACCAAGGGCGTGCACGTTTTTCGCGGCCCGCTGCTGCGCGATTTGCAAAAGGCAGTCGGTGCAAGCGGCACCACGATGAATGCGTACGCGATTGACGACTACATGCAAGGCATTCCGGTCTCGGACTTCACGAAGTACAACGTGATTCTGGCCGATACGATGGATGGTAAGCCGCTGCCGCCTGACCACTACGGTCCGACGTGGGTCATCTATCCGCGTGACCAGTTTCCGGAACTCGTTGGTCCGCTTACTGACGGCAAGTTCGTGTGGCAGGTGAACCGCGTCGTCTTCAAATGACACTGCTGCCGTTTTCCGCGTGGTCGCCTAAAAAGCTCTTCGCGGTCTTCGCAGCTGTTTCTGTGGCGCTAACCGTTGGGTTAGTGCCCGCAATTCATCACGCTCTTCTCTCTCCCGAAGAAACTGGAAAGTGGACGCCTCGTTTTGAGGAGGTGTATTGGGTGCCGGCTCAGGTCCAGCTCGGCACCGAACGCCTGGGGGCGGAGGTCGCGGCCTACGAGATGGGGGAGACATCCAAAGCCAGCGTCCGCCAACGGCTTGATGTGCTGATGACCAAACTCGCAGAAATGCAGGCTGATTCGGACGTTGCCCGTTCCCTTGCCCTGATTCCGGGCTTCGGTGATACGCGTGACGAAATCCAGGCATTCGTCCGGACGGCGGACGCGCATCTGACGGCAGGCCAGCATAACGACCTCGAGGCCGTGCGCGGTGACATCGAACAGCTGCGCCCGGACATCATCGCGCTGGCGATGTCCGCGCGCGAGGTCGAAACGCGTGCGAAACTCACCCGTGACGCGGAAATACGGAATAACCGGCATGTGCTGCTGGGCGCGTTCCTCTTTATCTGGGTCGCTTTTCTTGCCGTCATATGGGCCGCCATCTCGCGCCTGCTCGCCAAGGAAAAGGAACTCAAAAGTAGCCAGGAGCTTGCCGCTGCGCGACAGCTGGCGCTCGATGCTGCGCTTGAAGCGGAGCATGCCCGCAATACGTTTTTCGGCAGAATCTCGCATGAGTTTTATACCCCGATGCAGACACTGCTCTCCAGCGTACAGCTCCTGCAGCACCAGTTTAAGGGCAATGACAACGTACTAAGGCCAGTCGAGCGGATTAACACGAGCGTGATGCAGTTGCAAGCGCAGGTTGGCGACCTCCTCGACATGTCCTATCTCAAGAGCGGCAAGCTCACCCTGCAACTTGAGGCGGTCGACCTCCATAAGCTGCTCGAGCAATCCGTGGCCGTCCAGCAGCCCAGTGCGGAGATTAAGAATCTCCGGCTCCTGTTTTATCCGGGTGAATTGCGCGTCGTGCGCACCGACGGGCGACGCATCTCGCAAATCCTGACGAACCTGCTAACCAACGCCATACGCCATACTGAGCGAGGGGTCATCACCGTCGCCGCAAATCTTATTCCGACGGAGACTTCGGCTACCAAGCTGGTCCTGAAGGTAAGCGATTCAGGCTCGGGCATCGCCCCCGAGGTCCTGAAGCACCTTTTCCAGCCCTTCACCCACGCTATCGGCAGTACGCGTGGCAGCGGGCTTGGTCTCGCCATCGTAAAGGGGCTTGCCGAGCAGCTCGACGGGCATGTCGAATGCGCGTCAAGGGCTAACGAGGGAACAGAGTTTATCGTCACCCTGCCTGTGCAGGTGGTTGACGCGCCGGCAGCACGATGAGATGTGACTACAAAAAGCGTCTGTCAAGACCCTCGGTCCCATTATTCCAGTTTTAGAAATTCTCCCTTCTTCAGAATGGTGAAAAGCGCGCCATTTCATGGCCGGGCATGAAATACGTTAAGGCCTTTCTTTGATTTTAAGCCGCGCGGGCGAAAGCGCGGTATAAAAACAACCTTTTTGACGCGCCGCCGTTGTTATAATCGCTGGCTTATTTTCAGGCGCTGCCGACCCGGTAAAGATTGCTGTAAAGGCAGCCAGTTCCTGTTTTGTAGACGTTTCCGCTCTCATGGAGTGCGCCGGAAACGGCCGCAGCTATGCGCTGCGGCGTTCCATGAAATGCGGCCGGCTCGCCGGGTAACAACTTGCTTTTTAGTGACGTGAATGGCCCTCGCATCCTGGTCGCGCAAAAAACTGTCAGTTCTGTACGTGTCGGCCGCAGTTGGACTGACCGGAGCACTGATTCCCCTCGCCCACCACCTCCTCAGTAGCGATGAAGCACTCGTTGCGCGCAGGTTCAACAATGAAGAGCTTTACTGGGAGCCAGCACAGCTGCAGCTTGCGGCAGAGCGATTCTGCAAAGGGGTCGAGGAGCTCGAACTGCATCGCACCAACGTGGCCGATTTGAACGCCCGGCTGGATGCGCTTAACGATGCCCTGGGCCACGTCCGCGACAGCGTTCGGGGCGGTCGTGCTCTGTCGCGCGTTCCTCAGGCGGAAGAGACAGTGGTGAACGTGTCCACCTTCATTGCCGCCTCGCGGACAACTCTGAATACGCGACCGAATGATTTCGGAACTCTGCAGGCAGCGGTGCACGGCATGGTATCGGCAGTCGGCGAGCTTCGTGCGAACGCACGCGCGGCCGCTACAGAGGTCCGGCGCGTAAGAAACATGGAATCCCAGCAGAACCATCGCCGGTTTTTAGCGCTTCTGTGCAGCGGTTGGGTGACCCTCGTTACGGCATTTGGGTTCCTGCTGTTCTCCCTCAAGGCTAAGGACGAAGCGGTCATGCAACGTCAAAAAGCTATCGAGGACGCTGCCCGAGCCAAGGATGCCCGAAACACGTTTCTCGGCAAGATATCCCACGAAATCATCTCGCCGCTACAGTCGTTCGTCACCAACGTACAGTTGCTGGAGGAGCGCTGTGCATCCGACCCAGCAGCAACGAAAGTCGTCAAGCGCCTGAAGACGAGCGTAGCGCTATTGCGGGCACAGGCCGGCGACCTGCTGGAGGTCACCGAGCTCGAAAGCCGACGGTTAAGCCTGAGTCGCGAGGTGGTCGACATCGCCGCCCTGCTGGCGGAGTCGCTTGAGGTCCACGAAGCCAGTACTGACCTGAAAAATCTGAGTCTCTCCTTCAGTCACGGCAACATTGGCCTGATTGTCGCCGATGGCCGCCGCATTTGCCAGATTCTGACGAACCTGGTGACGAACGCCATCAACAACACCGACCGGGGCGCCGTCACCGTTCACGCCAGCCTGCGCGCGCAAGCGTCTATGGGCCAGCTCGTCATGCGCGTACGAGACACGGGCTCGGGCATCCCTCCCGACATTCAACAGCATCTGTTCGACCCGTTCGTGCGAGCAAACAAGAGCCGTGGCACCGGACTAGGCATGGCTATCGTGAAGGGCCTCGTCGACCAGATGCGTGGCGACATCACGTACACGACATCGGAGCTCGGAACGGAATTCGTCGTGACCATCCCTGTGGGAATACCGGAGGCTGGTGTGAGCGTACCCGAGCGGCCGGCGCGACCAGTCGCCCCGCCCCCTGCAGCGCCCATTGCATCACCCGGCGAGGCTTCCCTCAACGCGCCGCTGGGTTCGGTAAAGCTTCTCTATGCAGAAGACGACCTGTCTATCCAGGAAACGCTCGGTGACCTGCTCCTGTCCTATGGCTACGCCGTCGACACCGCTTCGACCGTGAAGCAGGCGAAGGAGTGTCTGCTCAACCACCCCTATGACTGCATCATTCTCGACATGCAGCTCCCAGACGGTACGGGCCTCGACGCGGCCCGGTTTTGCCAGAAGACCCAGAACTTCGCGACCCCTGTTATCGCGGTGACGGCCTACCACGACCTGCTCTCGCAGCCGGGTACGGAAATCTTTCGCGCCGCGCTGAAAAAGCCGGTGTCAGTGCAGGACCTTCAAGACGCGCTGGAAAAGTGTATCCGCGCGTCGAGGGAAGAACTGGACCAGTAATCGCTGGCTGTTTGTAGGGACGCCCGCCAGTATCGGGAGCGTTTTGGACAGGTCACAGCAGGTACACATTTTTGTCGCACTTTTGCCGGACCTCAAGAGTGTGAAGGAAGCTTGCAGGCGAGCGGCCCGCAAGACAGTCCACGGGTATCCAGCGTCCGATGATAAGAAATTCACGTTCAACATGAAAAAACAACTTCTCGCAGCCGCAATTTCCTCGGCCGCATCCTTCGGCGCGTTTGCTCAAAGCTCTGTCACGCTCTACGGCACGCTTGATGAGGGCATATCGTATTTCAACAACTTTGGCGGCAAGTCACTCGTGCAGGCCGAAAGTGGAAATCTTTGGGGGACCGCCTTTGGCCTCAAGGGTACGGAAGACCTGGGCGGGGGCATGAAAGCCGTCTTTCAGATTGAAAGTGGCTTCGACATCAACTCGGGTCGCAACCAGCAGGGTGGGTTGATGTTCGGTCGCACCGCGTTTGTCGGACTCGGCTCTGACAAGGCCGGCACCGTCACGCTTGGGCGCCAGTTCGATAGCGCGAGCGATGTACTCGGCAACTACACCAGCTGCTGGGTCTACGGCGGCTCCGGGTCGCATTTTGGCGACAACGACAACGCGTGTCAGTCGGCACGGTTTAACAACGCGGTCAAGTACGTCTCCCCGACGCTGGGCGGGGTGACGCTTGGCGGAATGTTTGCGCTGGGGAATCAGACCAATTTCGCGAATAACCGGGCGTGGTCAGTCGCCCTGTCCTACGTCAACGGGCCGTTTTCCATTGGTGGCGGCTACCTTGACGCGAACGATATCGGCTCGAGCGCCGGTCCGTTCGACTCGGCCGGCATCGGCGCGGGATTCCAGGACCCGAGCAAAGACAACTACACCGGCTACATGGGCGGCAACTACATTGGCCTGCAGGATGCGGCGAAGTGGAAGGTCGCTGGAATCGGCACTTCGTACACCATCGGGAAGGCCGTCCTGCTTGCCGAGTACACCAACACCCGATATGAGCAGAGCGCCTACCTGGTGGACGCCGGCGGCCCGGGCAACCCGCTCACGACGGTGGTATTCAACAACTATGAAGTGGGCGCCCTTTACAATTTCACGCCAGCGTTCTCGGTGAACGCAGCCTATGTGCTCTCGACCATGGATTTGCATGCGGTTTCGCGTGAGTCGAAGTTCCACATTTTTCAGTTGCTCGCCGACTACAAGCTCTCGAAGCGCACAGACCTTTACGCGTTGGGCGATTTCCAGCTTGCCGCAGGCGACGCGGGCTACTTGACCGGCGGCCAGTTCGTCAAATCCGCGTCCATTCAGGGCTACTCAACGACGAGCCGACAATTGATGTTGACCGTGGGTATCCGCTCGCTGTTCTGACATCTTCCCGTCGGACACCCGAAACGAAAAACCGCTCAGGCATTGAAGTGCCTGGGCGGTTTTCAATTGGGCGGCCGCCTTATTGGCCGCGATAAACTTCGCTGCCCGGCTCGCCGGCGGCGAGGTAGGCCTTCAGTTCGGCCTTCACTTCGGCGCGCGTCTTCGGTGCCGACGCGGCGGTGCCTCCGACCGGGTCGGCCGTGTAGGACGGATGGGAGCCATGACCGCCGGGGCCATTGCTGTTGCCATTTGCAAAGGCTGGTGCAGCCAGAAGGCTCAGGACGAGGGAGGATGCGAGGAGTGCTGTTTTCAACGATATCTCACGAGGTTAAGGGGCAGAACAAATCTCGTCTGCATACCCCGTATAGCAACCGAAGTAGGGTAAACCCTTACTATTTCCAAAAATCAGCTTTGCGAAATAGACAACAATCGTTCCGGCGGCAAGGGACAATGAACTGGACTATGCAGTGGGAGAGGACGTGCGCATCGCTATATTGCGTAGGACCGTGCATAGCTTTCATGCCTGCGGGTACATTTACCGTATCGAAAACACCGGAGAGGACAATGACTCAAGCTGAAAAATCCGACGACCTTTACACCGAAATCCTGCAACACCGCATCAAGTTCTTCCTGCGCGGAGACGATGCTCCCAACGAGCTGGATGAAGCCTCAGTCGAGCACATCGAGAAGCTAATCCGGGACGGGTTCAATCAGGGCGAACTCTGTGTCATCGGTGCCGACGACGAGACGGAATATCGCGGCTGGTGGTCGATTGAAACTGCGTAAGCGATTTTGATTTCAAGCCTGGCTCTTCCATTCGGAGGCCAGGCTTCTTCTTTGAGCGGTGGACCTGGTCGCGCTCGGCGAACCTGCCCGAAAACCTGTCACGCGATAGCTCGAGTCAGGCGCTCGAACGAGTTCAGCAATTCGCACCTCGGCACATCCGGGAAAGCCGCTTCGATGGTGGCTCGGATAGTGGCGGGCGTGCGGTCCGTCGAATCGCGGACAAACCGCAGAATTTCGAAATCCAGCTCAATGCCGGAAAGCATGTGTTGGCTTGCAGCAGCGTCCATTTTAGTCCAGGTGGTTTAGGACAAGCCCGCGAGACGGGCTTGTTTTTTCAACAGTTCGGTGTCCCGCTGCGTACATCGCCTCTGTACGGCATTTTGTCCACCAACTCGTCGGTCAGGTAACGCGAGGGGCAGCCAGGGGCGCCGCACTTACCCGATTTGTCACACTGGGCATGGCCGGCGCATGCTCTCTTGAGTGCCCAGCGCTGGTCACCGTGGAAGAACAACGTGAAGTCGACAGCGGTATAGTCGCTCCGGCTGTCGTAGTTCGTCGTCTGCGCGGCCAGTTGACCGATGAGGCTAAGGTAGCGTCGTTGCAGCAGGGCCAGTTCGGCCTGGAGGCCTTCTACTGGTACCGGCGCACCGGACGTCGCCGGGCAAGGCAAAGCGAACTCGTTGACCGGATGTCCTTGCAGCTGCCAGTTCTTCGCCAGTTCTGCGTCCAGCGTGATATCGGTGGGTTCGCCGGCGCGGTTACACCGCATCCAGCCTATTTTCGGCAGCGCTTTAGCTGTCTGCTCAGTTGCCGTTGCTTTACCCGGGTGGTCCATGGGTTCTGTCCTTGTACTGTCGTGAGTCGAGGCTTAGCCGCGCTCAAGCTGCCTGCGGTGGCGGACCAACAATTATTTCGACGATGCCTGCGGCCGATGCGGTTTTCTGGCACGGCTGGCATGCGTAGGTGTGACCTTCCAGATAGAGCGTCGCGCCCCTGGCGTGGTCAGCGGCTATGCGAACCGCGTTGACCTCCGCATGGCCGTCCTGCTCGCAGACCGACTTGCACAGTTCGTAACCGACGCCTGTGGGCATGCCTTCACGGGCACACGTACTTTGCGGCCTCATGCAATGATTCGTCCCGACGAAACGGATTCCGTCGGTGGCAACGATGGTTGCCTTGACGGTTTGTTTGCAGCAAGGGCCGGAACCTTCCGGCGCATAGATTTGGGTACTCATTCGTTTTTCGTCGCAAAGGGGTAAAGCGTTTCTATCTGGGCCTGCCGGCTAAGTTCTGAATATCACAACGCTCTGTGAATCGATTCGAATTGTCGTGGCGCCCCTAGTGTGTTGGCTCCAGCGCACGTTGGAGCTCGCGTGCAAACGCGCGCGCGTGGGTCTCCTTCACGAAAATAGCGGTGCGCCAATCGGCCAGCTTGCGCACATCCCCCGGGGCAGTCATTCTGGGCTGAACACCATGGTCGCATTCGCGAGCATCGACCAGCCACAGTGACGCCGCACGGGTGCCGACGACTTCGTGCAGCTTCCACGTTCCGCGCACCGCGCGAAATGCGGTACCAATCGCGTTGCCGGGTACATCAATGGCTTCATACGGCGCCAGGATGTCGGTCATGCGATATCCCCGGTCGGGCATGAAGCTCTCGCAAAAGAACACGCGCCCGTCGGCCGAGCGCCACAGGACGCCCACCGTCAGGTGATAGGGGTGAGTGGCCGGCGTCTGGACGCCCTGCTGCTCTTCCAGTTTCTGTTCGGCTGTCATTTCCAATTTCCTGACAGCTCAAGCGGCCAGTCGGTTGTAAAAGCCCGGCGCCTGCACAAAACGCGTCGCGCCGCCACACACGTACTCGAGCATGCACTCAGTGGCGAGCCACCGGCGGCCAAGCCGTTCAGCGGCGTCGGCTGTCGTGAATGAACCCGCGAACGGGTCGACGACGAGTTCACCCGGCTCCGTCAGGAACTCGATGAGGAACGATGCAAGCTTCATCGGCATCGGCGCGCCGTGCGCGGGCAGCCCCCGCTCCTTGGCGGCGCGCTTATACGCAGTCTGCGTCGGACACCGGTGACCGAAAGACAGGACGTTGCGCGGGATGCGGCCCTCCGTCGGGTTGGCGAATCGCCCCGGCTTGATTCGGTACGCGCCGTCCGAGAAGCTCACATCACGTTGCTCGCCGCCCTGCTGAATCAAATCAAGATGCCGCTGCGTATGCTCCTGCAGCACACGCCGGTTGTTCGAACGCACCTGATACGGGTCGTTCGTGAGCCAGTACACCGGCTCGTATTCGACGTTCAGCTGCGTACGGTCGATGCTCGCGTAGCGTATGGGTCCCGGGGCTTTGCTCGGGTTTCGCCATATCAGCTCGTCCATCTTATGGAGTCCTAAGCGGTCGTGCAGTGCCAGAACAAGTCGTTCACGGTAGAGCGAGCGCGCCGGACTGCCCGGCATGAAGATGTCGTTCGAGACATTCAGGCAAATACTGCCGCCCGGCACGAGATTGCGCACCACGGGTTCCAGCATCTTGCAAATCCAGTCGACGTATTGAGCCTCGGTTGGATTGCCGTAGCTGCGCGCGCGAGCGAGCGGATACGGAGGCGAGGTCACGACGAGCGTGATGGGTGCATCAAGCTTCGCGAACACCGAGTCGCAAGACCCAAGGATGGCGATGCCGAGGTCAGTGGAAAACCCGAGAACCGAAACCGTCGGCTCAATCTGGTTCAGGTCCTTCGACGCCGGCCGCGTGAGCTGCCACACGCCACGCTCCCCGGCGACATGCTCGAGGATGCCTGCTGACTTCAAGGTCTGCTGATACCACCGCACCTTGCGCTCGAAGACGTTGCGCATGTCGCCGTCCTTGCCAACCGGCGCGCGCGCCGCCGCGTCGGCTTCGCTTACCCCGGCCGCCACAGCGACGTTCCGGTAGAGCGCCGCGTTGTCGAGCACACCGGAGGTCTGCGCCGAGTAGGCGTGGAGCACGCTTGAAAAGAGATTAAGTTGAGTCGCTTCCACGTCGCGAGGCCCCGAGAGTATTAGCTTTACAAATATTTGACAGCGGCCGGCAGTTTTGTGAAGTGCCGTATAAAATGTATTGTAAAGCATAGCCGCGAATCGCGATAGCCCCGCCTCACCTGAAAACCTCCGCTCCGTTCATTGTGCGGTTTTACGATTCTCGAGAGAGGTCCACGACACCGGGCCGGCTCAACTAGAGCGCTCGCGCGCCGCCCACATCGTGCCCTGGTGATTTTCCAGCCGCGACGCGCTATGCTCGCTTTTTCCCAAAAAAATCGACCGGAACAAAATGCCCCAATCGACTTCTTTGCTATCGCCGCTAGCAGGCGGGTTTCATGCGCTCCCTGGCGGTCATGCGGGGTTTGAGGAGGAGCTCAAAGCGTACTGCCACAGCGAAACCGGTCCCTACCTGCGACCTTTCACGGGGAACCGCAACTGGAAGACAGCATCGGTATTCATCATTGGGACCAATCCAGCGACGCCGTTGCGCGATGAATTTGAGGATTTCGAGTCGTACTGGGAAGGGCTGACCGGCAACACCGAGCAATTCCGGAAAACGTATGCGGCGAAACATTCTGGCCAGGAATCGAAGACCTCAGGGAACGTCCGGCTGCTCAAGTCGCTTATCGGCGAGGAGCACTGCCTCGTGACGAACAGGTGCTGGCACCCGACGGCAAGCGTCCGCGAACTTTCCTCGAGGCAGAAAACGCAGCACGAGACGTTCTTGCGCCGGCTCATCGAGTTCTGCCGACCCAAGGTCCTCTTTGTGCATGGACAAGACGGGGGCATTGCCTTCGTTGAGCGCACGTACGAGATTTCGTTGGACCGGTTTGAACCGCCTGCCGTGCAGAACACGGTCGTCGACGGGACGCTCCTCCTGGCTTATCCGCATCTCAGCGGAAAGTATGTGCCACGCGCAAATTTCCAGCCGGATACCCATTTTCCGATATTCGCTGACCGTATCCGGGCCCACCTTCTGAAAGCGTGACGGTCGGTGCGTTGGTCGCGCCGGCGTGGCTCGTTGACATCGAGGAGCGGCCTGCTATAACAAACAAAGAATGCCCGTTTGAGCATAGGTCCGCGTCGAATGGCTACCTCGCCGCAGGACGTTGGAGTCACGATGGAAGAAACCGACACCAGAGAAAGCGTCGAAGGCTATCCACCCGAAGGCGGGTGGCTACGAAAGCTTATAGTCCCCGCGCTCGTGACGCTTGCTCTGTCGGCGCTGACCGCCGCCGGGACGTTCATTGTTTCCTACATCGACAAGGTGCGCGTCGCGCGGCTCGACGTCGTCAACAAGCAAATCGAGAAGCTTTACGGGCCGCTCTATGCGGTCGCTAAGGCAAACGACGAGACGTGGACGCAGTTCAGAGCCCAGTACCTTCCGTCGAGGAAGGGACTGCCTGTCTACAACGAAGCAGCGAAGCCGCCGCAACGGCCGACGGCGGAAGAAATATCTGTGTGGCGGAGCTGGATGCGCAACGTGTTCCAGCCAATGAATGTCCGGATGGAACAAGCCATCGTCGGCAACGTCCAGCTGGTCATTGGCGACTCATTGCCCAAATCCTTCCTGGACCTGGTCGCACACACCGAGGGATACAAGGCGGTCATTGCTGGGTGGGAACACTCGAGCGCAACAGATAGCAGCTACACCTTTGGCAAGAACAATCTGTCCGCATTGAACTATCCAACCAGCCTGCTCCTCTGCGCAAAAGACGGATACGAACTGTTGAAAGCACGTCAGGCGGAATTGCGCGTGAACCCCCTGGCTGGTTTCTATTCCCCGTTACACACGCCGTGTAGTTGCGAGCCAAGCACGCCCGAACGAGGAGCTACTCAAGAGTGTGCGCAGCCGATGAGCAAAGCTACCACCGCTCCCGCAACGCGGGATTGATTTGATTGCTCCCGACTGCAAGTATGTTTGAAACATCAGCACCACCCGGTTGACGAGCCGAGCTAGATTTGTATGGAATATCGCACATCGGCGGCAAGTTGTATGACGTATCATACAGAACGCAAGCCGACCCCAGGCTGAGTGAGCGCACGAAAAAGTGACCACTTGCACGGCTTCCGCCTTTACAATTACGACGTCCAAAGACCTGCCTCCGGCGCCGGCCTGCGCTCGTTGTAAAGAAGAGAAAGCCCGTCTACCGTAGGCATGTCCCGGACACCCGTATGTCAAACACTACTGGCGCTGGCGCCGCCGCGCGCCCGGTTTCACCCGTACAGTGTTAGCCACTTCAACAGGACTTCAACAAATGCGACAAAATTTCATCGACGACACGGGCGCCGGCACCCATTGGGCGGTAGGAGAGGACACATTTTTCGGCAAGGTTATCGTGCAACTTCAGGACGAGACCGGCGAGCAGGTGCGCGTCGCGCTGGTCCCCGCAATGGCGCGACAAATGGCGGAGCGGCTGCTATTGGCCGCAGCCAAAGCCGAACTTATCGGAGACAGTCCTCGTCCGGCAGTGGCGGAACAGGCGACAGGCGAAGCGGGTGACACCAGCAACACGGCCCAATCACCCCGCGTGCAGCAGTATCTCGCGTCTGGCCTCACGCCCGAACCGGTGACCGCGATTGAGAAGTCCGACTACCCGCGCATGCGAAAGCTCTTCGGTCTCGATGGCCGTGCCGAGGACACGGATGCAGCGCCGCACACGTACCGGCAGGGCTGATAGCTGTACGTTGAGGGGCTACGGGGGTTGACGCGGGGAGAGAACCCTACTGTTTTGCCCGAGGCTGGCCCCGTCCCCCTTTGCCCGTATTCACGCGCGTGCCACTCGTTAAGCACGCAGCGACGCCGCCCTCAACCTCCACGGAGTTTCCATGCACCGCCCACGTAGGACGTTCGACCGCTTCGCCCTCATCAGCGCAACGGAGCGCAGCCGAATGTATGTGGACAGCATCCTGGCGCTCGCCCGGGAAATCGAGACTGACGCAAGAAAGTCCCTGCGGCTCGAGAAGCAGGAATGCAAGAGCTGTTTTTACCGCCAGCGAGTAGGCGGCGCGTCGATGACCTCGCAGCCTTGCGCCTGCTGCGGAAAGCTCATGCAATTTGGGAGCACGGCAACCGACGCACTGTGTCCGGAATGCGCGAAGGAGCACAGCCTTTGCAAGCATTGCGGCGGTGACCTTGAGATGCGTCCGCGCCGACGGAACTGGCCCACGGCGGCGGACGCCCCGCGCACGGGCGGCGCGCCCGATGGCAACGATTAGGTCGCGTGCGAGCGCGTAAGGCTCGCACGCTCGCCTAAAACTGCAGACAAGCCCAAGAAAAAGAATCCCCTGAGGCGCGGCGCCAGAGGGGATTCGTGGAATCAACTACACGTCATTGCAATCACCGGGCACGGACGTCAGGCAACAGCGTCCGCGACCAGACCGAGAGCGCGATACAGCTGCTCTTGACCGACACTCGCCTGCAAGTTCGAACCTTCTCCGAGGCCGGCGGCCGCGTCGTCGATACCGGTCGTCAGCGCGTGTGCCTGTTCTTCCGAAAAGTCCTTCCCAACGCAGATTTCCAGTTCCAGGTCGCGGAAATATCGCCAGTAAGCGAGACGCGCTTTGACGGCGGTCTCCAGCGCCTTGTGTGCGCTTTCAGCGGCCTTGAGGCCCGCCGGCGTCACGTGCTTGAGATACGCGTCGTCCATCGCGCCATCGACCTCGGTTGGCGTGTCGAACCCGCCAGCGATTTCGTCGATTCGCTCGCGAATTGTTGCGACTTTCGATTCGGCGTGTGCCTTGCCGGCGTTGAAGCTCATTGCGAGGCTGGTGACCGCTGCCGCGTACGCGATGCGCGCTTTCACAGCGTTGCGAAAGACATCGACTGTGGAAGATGCGGTTGCTTTGAACTGTTCGCTCATATGTCCTCTGTGCAATTTTAAGGTAGGCCATCGTTCCGTGAATCGGAACAGGCACGTTCCGTATAGCGCACGCACAGCAGCCGAACAAGCTCGCGCAGCCCGCTGCCATCCTCCAAATTCGGTCCATCCTGAAGCACCGAGGCAATCATGGTTGCTGTAATTCGTCCAGATAGTCCCGAAGCTGCTCGCTAACGTTGGCCGGACGCACGACGCGAACTGCGCGCGCGGCGCCGTTTGCGACACGGTGGCGGGCCGCCTCATCTAAGGCGGCCCGTGCTTCCTCGATGTCGTTCGGTGCCCGGTCGAGTAGCGCCTCGAGCAACGTCACGGCCTGATGGCAATCTTTGTCGGCTTTTTGTGCGCTGGTCTCGACCCGCAACGTGCTCACGATGAGCTTGTGCAATGCAAAGCGCGCGGGCCTCGGAATCCGGACTGGAATGATGTGGTCCTTTCCGATGACGGCTCCGGCAATTGCCTCGTCCATGAGGTACCCGAAGAAAGGCAGTGCAGTCGCGTGCGCCTGCAGGCCGGGCACCGGGCGAGACTCGTAGCTCATGGTGCCGGGCACCAGCAGGTCAACCTTCAGCGGCTGTCCAGCGACCTTGAACGATGTCGATTGCTTCCGGTGGTCAAGCTCAGGCACTTCGAGAAAACGCAACCCGCTTTCGCGCAACACTTCCAGCAGACTGCGCCGCTCGTCGATACCAAGAGCAATGCGCGGCGAAGTGCCAATGTCGATGTCGGTCGTCTGGTAGTTCCGGGCCGGACGAAGCCCGAGGCTGTTGAGCAGGGCACCAAAAGCGTGGCTGCCCACGAGAACGCCGCCATTTCGAAAAATCCCGGCGTTGAATATCGATGCGATGGTAACGGCGGCGTCGTTGTCGGCCGCCGCATAATGGGCCGCCCGGAGCAACTGTGCCTTTTTTGCGAGCGACATGCGCTCCCGCTGGAGTTCGCGCTTGCGCTCGAGCTTTTCCTCTGCTTCGGGTGTATCCGCGCGACCAAGCGATTCCTCGAACCGTTTCCCCGCGCGATAATAGCGCCAGTAGAGATACTCCAATCCTTTAATGGTTTTCCTATGGGGAGAGCCGGGTGAGTCCAGCGGAATCACCTCCTGCGTATTCGCTTCGTCCACCGCTTCGGCGAACAACGTCTGCATTGCGAGTTCGTGGAATTCCATGGGCAGCCCCTAGGTTACCCCATGCTATCAAATCGCATGGGGTAACGCAATCCGGCGGCGCGCCCAGACCGGCAGCGCCATCCCCGAAGGGTCACGGCTGACAAAAAGAGCCGTTCACCCCACATCGTCGGGCTTTAGCGGTCGTTTCCGCTGCCCCGAATCGTGCCTTTGACGTGCCGCGCGTCGATTTTCGCCCGGTTCTGGCTCATGATGAACTCGGGCTCCACCTCGAGAAGCGCGCACACACCACGCCAGGCCGCTGCGAAGCCACCAAGTCCTGCCTCGAGTTTTTCACGATTGAGACTTCCGTCCCGGACGTATTTCTTGCAAGCCTCCTGAACCTTTCCCGCCGCTACGACCATCGTCAACGTCTGGCTTTTCAGGTCGTTCTCGAGTCGCAGCGGAGCACTGAAAAAGACGGTGCTCGCGCGCAGACCGAATTGTCGGGTGAGTCGACAAAAATAGTAAAAGCTGTCGCCGAGCTCCTTGAGCAGATTGTCCGGGGCAACCCTTTCTGAACCTCCCGCATTTTCGAAATTCAGCACTTCCTCGGCGACTTCAGCTGTTTCACCGCCAAGGCCAAAAGCCATCACGAGTTCACTCGCGAGAGACGGGTCGATACCGGGCAGCAGGGACGTGGTCCATCGGGTTTCTGCCCAGTCCGCGTAGTCGTTGATGTAGTCGGCGATGATTCGAGGTGATTGCGCTGCTTCCAGCATGCGGGTTCCCTGCCAATTAGAGTTGAGGTCTGCAACTCAACATAGCGAAAGCGATTTATCCGCAAGGGAAAACGCGTGAAGACGATGCCTCACGCTCACGAAGGTGCGCTTTTGAGCGTGGAGCGTCCTCCTTCCGTGCAGACCGGGAGTCAACAAGCGGGCCCGCGCTCAATGGGCGTCTCTGCCGGCCTCGAAGGTCGCGCGCGCCGCCGGCTGATAAACTGCGCGATTGTTCCAAGCAGTCAGGCTCGTCGTAGGTATGCAGATGTTTGTTTCACGAAGAAGGGCTGTTCAGGAGCTGGTGACCAGGAGGCGTCTGCTCACCGAAGAGCTGGAGCAAGCAAAACCGCCCGATTGCGCGGCGCTTGAAAACGGTATCAGTGACCTGGAGCGACTCATCCTCGATGTAAGAGCCGGAAGACTCAACGTCTTCGAACTCGTCGATAAAGGCGGGGCCGTAACCCGCGTTTTCGTTTCGTGAACGCGAAGCGCTGCGTCAGGCACGCCGCCGCACCGGCGCGATGACGAACAAGGCAAGCGGCTAGAACGCAGCAGGCGCCTTCGTATAAAATCCCTCCTCGTGCGGCCGGCCCACCGCGTCGCCGGCCAGTCGTTCCACCCTTTAACTCTCACGCGGAGGGACTGTCTTGCATCGAACAGAGCTACGACTTCTCGATTCCGGAAACTTCGAGGGATATCTGGATTTCATCTGCGCGCACTTGGGCCTATCTTCAAAGGCCTCAGTACCCGACGGCACGGGCGAGCTCGCAACCGCAACGGGGTATGCGTCGTTCGCCGTGTCGCGCGAGAACGCCTTCGCTGCGTTTCAATGGATAGCCCCTTCCGGCGACACGCCAGCGGTGACCGAATCGTTTTTTGTTACGCCGCAGAATTCGCCGGCTCGCAGTGGGCTACGAATACGTCCTGTGCGCGAGTCCGGGAACGGCGATGGCGGCGCGCCAACGCTTGCAATGGAGTGGCGTGCGGCGGTCGGCGGCGTCGATACAGCGCCCGACCTTCGCTTTCCGGCATTCGTCGACCTGGTGGCCATTCTCGCCAACCATGGGCGGGTCGTGGTCGGGACATCGGCCGCGCTGGAGCGCGCGCGTGTGCTGGAGTCCGAGGTTGAGCATTTACGCATCATGCTGCTCGAGCAGTCGGACCATCTGCAAACAGCCAAGGAGAACCTCCGACACATAGGGCAATCTCCGTCCTTCGACCAGATGCTCGCGCCCATGTTCTCCGACGTCGATACGCTACCTTCATCCGAAGAAGGCCTTGGACTCGAAGAGCTTCCAGCGTGGGCGGTGGAAAATACGGAGCGCATCGTGATTCTCCCGCGCGCATTGAACGGCGCGAAGAAGTCGCAGTACCAGAGTCCCGCGACTATCATGGCGTCACTCGAGATACTAGCCGGGCCTTACCGCGACCACCGTTTGGGGCGGACAAGCAAGGCAGAGTTTGAGGCCGCGCTCGCGGCCGAAGGCCTTCAACTCGCTGGCTCAGTCGCTCCTGCCATCGCAGGCGAACAGGGCGACGCCTACTTCGTTAATTGGGGTGGCCGTCGCCGTTTTCTCGAGTTCCACCTTCTTAAGGGCGGAGGCCGCGAGCCTCGGTATTGCATGCGAATCTATTTCTTCTGGGATGCCGAGACCGAACGATGTGTAGTCGGTGTCATGCCGCAGCACTTGCCGAACTCGCTTTCCTAGTTTTGCTGGCCCCCCCGCCCGGGGAAACCCGGAGCGCCCGCTCCTCCCGTCTCTCATCACATCCGCGCCACGAGATACCACCATGGCTAGCAATGACAGGAAGTTACGCAAGGCTGCGTCCCAGCTGATGGAGATGCTCTCGAACGTCTCCGGGAGCGAGCTGAAGGCACTGATGGAGCGCCTGGCTCCCGACGCGCCGCCGCCCGAGCCGGTACCCGAAGCCATTACAACCTTCCTCGAAGAAGAGGGGCAGCAACTAACGCGTGAGCTGTCGATTCTTGCCCGTTTCGGACCCGCCGCGCCCCGCATCCTGACGTACGAGCGCCTGGGCAGTACCCCATCTAAATCGGGTGCGAAATGGAAAGGCGCGGGTGTTCAATTTGCGCCGCCTGTCTTCTTTCACGCGGGTTCGTCGGCGCTACGCGACAAGATGGACGAGACCCTGCGCGCCGCCGGCGATAACGTCGCCGTCAGCCTTTGGATAGGGGCTATCCAGAGTCGCCATGTCGAAGGATTTTTCGTCTTCTTGCGCGACCACACCGGCGGAGAAGCACTTTATGCCGCGCTCGCCTCGAGCCTGCGACGCATTGCGACAAACCAGTCCGAAATTGAGCAGGTGTTGTCTGAGGTGCTGCCCACGCGAGACGGGCCTCCGGATGCATCGAAAATCGTCCAACGGTGGCTTCGCGAGGACAGTTGCAAAAACGAGCTAGCGGCCGCGTGCCGGGCAGCAGAGCCTGCGCTCGAGGTTTCCGACCCACTCTGGCAGGCAATCACGACGTGGCTCAGCCAATCCCACAGTCTCCTTCAACACATGGTCGACTTCGCGGAACGCCCCGCATCGAGCTGCCTGGAAGAATCGCATCTGCTGCTTAATGCCCTCGCAAGGGCACTGACAGACCTTTTCGAGAAAGTTACCCTGGAGCGCGAAGAAGCATTCGCGGCGCTGGAAAAGCAGCATGAGAAAAAGCTGCGCCGCCTTCGGTCAGACCTTGAAAAGTCGAAGACCCTGTCGGAAGGTGTTCGGCGCCGGGCCGAGAAGGCCGAGCTCGAGAACCGCAAGTTGCTGAATCGATTGAAGGAGAAAGGGACCGCGCCGCAGCAGGCGCCCCTGGCTGGAGCTTCGGCAAGCCCGCGCCGCGTATCGCCCTCGCCTTCGCGGGCGCCGGCAGCCCGCGTGCAAACCCTCGGGCAGGCTCTCGACGAGATGTTCGGGTAAAGGCCAGGTACCCGTGGCGGGTTAATTGGGCAACGCGGCCTCGTCACTCGCTATCTGCGTGTGCCGGCCCGGTCGCAGCGTTCCGCGCGTAACCCGATTTTCCATAGCACAACCAGTACGCCACGTTCACCGCATAGTCCGGCGTGCCGAGGCTCCCCGGGTATGTCGCCATGGCGTCCGCAGTAACTGCGTCGATGTCGCGCAACACGTCGGCCGGAATTGCGCTGCGAGTATCGCCTTCCGTGTTTTCCTCGCTCGCCACCGTGACGGCCCGCGCGTTCGACAGCGCCGTCAGCGCGTCGCGGACGCGCTGCTTTGCCTCTTCGGCATTCGCAAGTCCGTTGCCGTTGTCGAAGCGACCACCGACCGTTGACCACGCGCTTGCGAACTCCTGCACTAGCGTCATCACTCGGTCCACCTCTGACGGCCCTTCGTCAGCAGGCGTAGCGGTGCGCTGCTGCTTTAGGCACATCGCGTCATACTCCAACATCTCCGCGCCGTTGAGGGCGCCGGCGGTATGAAGGCCCTTCGCCGCGCTATGGATGGCAGCGAAGGCGTCGCTTTTCGCTTGAGGCGGAACATCGGTGTTACTCGAGGTGCCAGTCTCTGAAGCAGTGGGGAGTTTCTCCGACATATTGAATTTGCCTTCCTATTTCGAAAATCCATTGAGTCCGGGGTACGTGGGGCGAGTCACGGTGAGCATCGAGGAACAGCCCCGCATTTCAGCTTCGTTCTTCGCGAGAATGCTGCATCCATAGAAGATTCCGTCCCGGTACACCGCGTCCTGTGTCGCCTTGGCAGTATGACGCCCGCCCGCGAAGGCGCTGACAGCAATGAAGCTGATTATTAGCACTACGCCCAAGACCACTTTTTTTGACTTCAAGAATCCTCCCGTTGTGATGTTCGGCGAACGCTCGATTACCCGCATTGTAAACCACCGGCGACGCCACCAGCCATCTTGTAAAGCGAGCGCGGCCCTAACTTTCGCGGTGCTAGCAGGCGTTTCCAGTTAATCACGGCACAAGACGGCTATGGACCTACATGCTTGGGCTATCCCTCCGGTAAAACTCGAAGGGTAAAGCATCGACCTCAACCTCCTCAGAGCGTTTTTGTAAAGCGCCAGCCCGGTTCGGGTAAAATGGAGGCTCTATCTTTCGCCCGTTCGGGAGTGCCTGTGAAGCCTGTTGTGTTGTTCCGAAGCCAGTTCGACCAGGACGGTGAATCCACTATCGCCGGCCGCCATCTGCCTGTTGTGGGCCTGCGCGCCGCCGTTCCTCCGGAAAGCCTTGTCATCGGTCGATACGCCTGCCTGCCCTACTACACTGAGCTCGCCGGCGACCTCGCCATTCACGGCAGCCGGCTCATCAACACCGTAGAGGCGCACAACTACATCGCCGACTTCGAGTACTACCCGGATGTCGAGCCGCATACGTTCCGAACGTGGGAGAGTTTCGCGGCCATTCCTCAGTGGGCGCGCGGCGGCGCGTTCGTCGTAAAAGGCCGCACCAATTCGCGCAAGCTGCAGTGGCGGACGCACATGTTCGCGCCTGACTTCCGAAGTGCGGTCCATCTCGGTGCCGAGTTGATGAACGACCCGTTCATCGGGCCGCAGGGGCTGGTGATTCGCGAGTATGTGCCGCTCGAGACGTTCGAGATAGGCCTGAACGACGTGCCGATGACCAACGAGTGGCGGCTCTTCTTCTACCGTGACGAGCTCCTCGCCCACGGGTACTACTGGTCCATCATCGATGACCTGACGGCGGTCGAGAAAGCGAAGCCGGATTTTCTCGAAACGGGGATTCCCTTCGCTCGCAAGTTGGCTGCTATCGTTGCCCAGCGCGCCGCCTTCTTCGTGCTCGATATCGCGAAGACCGCCGCCGGCGAGTGGGTCCTCGTCGAGGTGAATGACGGCCAGCAGGCGGGTGTCAACGAGTTCATTGACGTGGATTCGCTCTATGCGAACCTCGCCAAAGCTTTGCCCACTGTGTAAGCTTCCTGGACCCTGTGACATCCTCCAGTGACAAGCATGCTCACCTCTCCCGCTGGCATCTTCGACGCGACTGTCGTGCGTGTCTGCACTGCTCTTAACGAAATTGGCATCGCGACAACCTTTGTTGAAAAGGCATGCGGATTCCTCGAGAACGTCAGGATTGTCAACGGCACGCTGCATATCGCGCCCGAATGTGATGCCTCCGATGTCCTGCATGAAGCCGGACATCTCTCTATCATCCCCAGCCGTTATCGGTCTCGCGCCAACGATGACCTCGACGTCCTGACAAAGTTCATGCTGGAGGATTTGGACCTCGTGAATGGAGACGAACCAGATTCGCCCCTGTATCGAGCGGTCATCCAGTGCTCCGACCCGGAAGCTACGGCGTGGGCATGGGCGTTTGGCAAACACCTGGGACTGCCAGAAGAGGAAATCATCAAGGACGACCAGTACCCGGACGAAAACGGGGTGCCGACAGGCGCCGAAGTGCGCATGTGCCTCGCTATGCGTGCGTACGTTGGCATCAACGGCCTCGCCCATGCCGGCTTCTGTTCGGTCAATCGCTTCGGCCGGCTACCGGTGTACCCGAAGCTCGCCTACTGGACTCAGGAACTCTGAGGGTCTGCTAGCAGGGCATCGGCTGCCTGATGTGGGCGCGCTCTATACCAATCTCACTGTTCGTGGCAGCGGTCGTCCCTGAGCGAGATTCTGCGTCACTGGTTTAATGTCGCGCCCGGGCGTTCCGGGCTGCCCCTGTGAATTCTTTCGCCCGTAAGATGCTTGCCACCATTCTCGCGATTCCCGCCGACGTCTGTTCCTTCCTCCAAACCTTCCTCTACATCAACATCGGCCAGCCGTTTCTCTTTAGCATGGGCCTCATGACCTACGACGACACTCTTTACGACTCGATGTTCTGGGTCGTTGTGGGCGGGTTTGAGGTGCTTGCGATTCTCTGTATCTTGCGTCCGCTGGAAGCATTGTGGCCGGCAGAAGAATGGCAGGAGCGCAAAGCCACTCGCGTCGACATGCTTTACATCATGCCGTCGGATATGGCCATGAGGGAACACGCTACGGATGCAATTTCGGCGTTCTCTTTCCGTGGTGGGACATCATGTTCAGAAGCGCGTCGTGGAACCCGGCCGTTGAGCCTACCGGGATTCGGGACCAGGAACCGCAGGGCGGGCGTGAAGGCGTCGATTACGGCAAGGGATTCTGGGCGCAGCAATGGCGCGCGTTCTCACGCGCCGCCCAGCGGCTGACGCACCAACGCTAGTTTGACTGCCATCTCGCCGGTTAGCGGGCGCACTAAAGTGCGTGCCCCGCCCTCTTTTTGCCTCTACCGCCAGGGGCGCGGTATATCGAACCAATCTGAGGGCTTCCCGATAGCTTTGCACAGCTCCTCGGCGACTTCGTTCTCCATCGCCATCGCACCCCTGAACACATGAAGAAGGCGCGCCTTCGGTACGGGAGTCAGGTCAGCGATAGCGGCGGCGACGTCCTCCCGCTCGCGGCAGAGGAGTCTGAGGTTTGCGAGGCGCACATTGATGATAGCGCGGCCGATTCGTTCATTTTGCGCTTGAACACGTCGGTCCTCGGCTTCCGCCCGCCTGCGCATTATCAACTGCGCTTTTTCTAATAGGCGTCGCTGTCTAAATTGTTCTTCCTCGAGCTGCTCGCGTTGCAACTGTTCGTGCCGTTCAATCTTCCTCTCAACGACCGCCAGTTTTTCCTGCAACAAGCGAACCTTGTTGCGGTGCTTTCGAAGGTCTCGCCACTTTAGATGTTGCTCGCGTGGCGCAACTGTCCGTTCTTCCTCGTGGTCCCGCAATCTGAGCAGGACTGTAGCCGTGAGTTCGGTATTTGCGTGCTCTCGCGAGTGCTGGTCTAACCATCCCTCAGATAATCCCAAGGCTGAACAAATGGATGCGACAGCTGCGTCACTGTCCTCGGACAAATAATCCTGGTACAGGCCGTGGTCAAGATTGCGAAGGACTTGCTCATCAACGCCGGTCAGACGGGAAAGGTGTTTAAGCGTCGAATATGGTTGCGACAAAAGCAGACGCATATTCTCACGTCGCGCAAGTGCCACGGCCTTGAGTTCGTCGTCCGCGTCCGCCTGGGCTTGCGCCGTGGCAACGGAATGGTCATCCTGCTTGGGCAGTCGCGGCAGACGGCCTCGTCTGGCGGGAAAAGGGCATCGCCCGGCTGTCACGTTGCGGAGGACCTGATGAGAATGAAAAAGGCTCCGAGTCTATGGGAACGCTATGCCCTCGTCAACCAGGGGCCAAGTGAGTCGGCGCCTGATAAAAGCGACTCAAGGCGTCGGCCCGGCTAGGCGGTAGTCCACACAGCAACTCCAGTAACTCTGGCCAGCCTGCACCCGTGCACCGCGAAATGCTGCACTGCCGGCGCTGCAGACGGCGTGGTTTGGCGGTAGGCCCACTCAGGCAAACGCGGCGCCAATCCCGCAGAACCCAGGAAAACGAAGCAAAAATCCCACATCTGCGGAGTCCGCCCGGCGAGCGATTGAGACTTTCTCCCACTCCGCCGCGAATTCGGCTACGGCTACAGCGGAATCCAGCTTCAGCCAGCCGCCCCGGGCCAGCAACCATCGCATTCCGCCAGCCGCGCTTGCTATGGGGCGTGTAATATCGTTAGAAGCGCTCGCTGACAGCGACTGAGGAGGCCGTTATGGTGACAAGACTACTTGCCGTAGCCGCATTGGCCCTGGCCTTCACAGGAACGGCATACGCGCAGGGGAAACCTGGCGCGGGGGCACAAGCTGGTTCAGGCACCGGACGCCAGGGCGGCAATGCCGGGTCGAAACTTTCCACCCCCGGCCCAGCCATGTCTGGTTCGCCCTCCGCAGCTTCCGGGACAGTGACCATGGACCAGACCGGCGGCGCGGGAATGTCGACGGGTCCGGATGCGTCGCCAGGCACCCCTGCTAACCCGAGCGGGCTAAAGAAGCCCGATTGACAGCAGCGCGCGACGTCCGCTGTCCGAGAGCGCGCTAGGCTTTCTGGCCGCATTGGTGTTGAGGACTCTCCGAAGCCGCGCGTGGCCAGCGTCTACTCTCGGCAAGGAGCGTCTCACGCATAGGTCGCCGCAAATGAAAAGCCCCTTGACAGTGCACGGGCCTGCGGGCGCAGGTTGCTGCTGGCGAACGGCGGGCTGTCCACGGGCTCGTTTTTCTCGGCCGCGCGCCGGCTGCGCTTAACGCGGTAGCTTACTTCGTGATGCCTGTGACCGCTGCAACTATGAAGGAACTGAGCACCCATCCCGCGAGTTTGTGAACGTACAGGTAGTACCGCACGCGGGTTTTGACATCGATTTTGTAGTGTTCGTCGCGGAGTCTGACCAGCGGCAGGAACATGTCGAAGCTGTAGGCAAATCCGATTGGAACTTGGGCGAACCGCGCCTCGAGCATGTGGCTGAAAACTCCCGCACCGATGCCTATGAACGCAGCAGCCCAGATAATTGACAGATACAAGCGGTAGCCGTAGCCAACAAGCCCCCAAGAAAGCCACAGGTAGGTGCACGTCAGAATGTGCTCTGCTGCGTCGCGCGTAAAAACTTTGCTGCAGGTGTCCCTCTTTTCCCTGTTCTTTCCCGCAAATCCAACTGCGGCGGAAGCCGCAGGCTCTCCCGTTTTTTCCAGATAGTCTGCGACGGCCTGATAGGTGCTCGGCTCGTAACGATTCGAGGTTGCACGCTCGAGCAAGCACGGAAAATATTTTTTCAGATTATCACTTTCTAACTTATTCTTGCTTCCGATTATCCGAAAGTGTTTAAAGGAGAGACCGGACAGGCTGATTTGGTTGGGCCATGTGTCCATGTCAGTGTTTCCCACGATTTCGTCGATAGAGGCTCCTCTGAGCTGAAGAACCTGCTCCGGCAGTTCTCTACCCGAGCAAGTCGGTTCCTTGTCGAGGGGCCTTGAGCGGGGCGATACGTCCATGAGAAGGCGAGCGATATGAGCGTCTGTTGCGTCGACAGCATCAAAGTCCATGCTATGAAGATGCAGCGTACCACCTATATCCGCGTTTTCCAGGTCGACTACGGCGATTGGTCCGGCGGGTAAAAAAAGGTTATGAATCTTCGCGTGGCTCACATCAACAACATATATTTTTGTACGTCCAATTATCAGACTGCCGACAGTGCTGCTTCTGAGTGCAAGCGTATTAATATCGGGACGTAGACCATGGATTTCAAAACTACCGTCTACAGATATATTTTCCATGTCAAAGGAATCCAATTTTAGGCGTGTGAACAATATTAAAGAAAACCGAAGGTCACCGTTAACATGACTGCCCGATAAATTGGGGGGCTCGTAGAATTCTCCGTCGTCAAAGACCAGAGAACCTCCTATCATGGTGTTCCTGAATGAGACGGAATCGTCAAATGCGAAACAATGGAATTGAATATCTCCCGGAAGGGAGCGCCTGGAAACGTTAAAATCGCCGATGACGTGCACGCCTGACAAGGAAAGGCCACGCTCGGCGACGAGCTCGCGATATGGATTTTTAGTAAGAAGCGTGGACAGGAATGCGCTTGAAATAGCCGCGCGGTCGCTGCTGCAAAAATCACCAATGTCAAGGTCTGACATTTCTCCGGCCAGAAATAACATCCGGGAGGCTGAGTATGGCTCGGAATCGGAAACGAAACAGCGTGCAAAGACGTCACCCCCGGTGGTGGTGAGATAGGCAGACCCCGCCGGGCTTGTAACCATGTCTTCAAAAATAAGCAGGGCACCTTGGTAATCCCGCTGGCGCTCCTCCGTCGCCGGGCGCATGAAATCTTCACGAAAGCCTTTTGGCTTAATACATTTTAATTTTGACGGGACTTGTGCTGCATTGCACGCTGACGTCCAGACCTTGCGCTCGGTCGCGGTCCAGTCTGCTTCATAGTGCAGGCAGTCGTCCCGCTGACTGGATGATGCAGCGTGCGCGGGATTGAACTGGCCGGTCCCGAAGAGCCAGAACAACCCCAGAACGACGAAAAGCCGGAACGGGCGCATCTGGGTCTCCTGCATCGAGCAGTCGTCGCAATATCAGCTCCGTGCGATAACCTGGTGGCGCGGTCACCTGGAGGGTGAATCTGGCTGATGTGCGCTGTCTGTGCGCTGGCTCACGTTTTGCACGCTAGCAGGACCGACTAAACTTCGCCCGCGCACTCGGCAGGCCGTCCGGAGATTCCTGCCAGGCTTGGAATGCCTGCGTCTCCGGCGGAGCGGGCAGCGGAGTGATGGCTACACGTCGCAGGAACATTCACAACAAGGACAAACCCGCCAATGAAACCGCAGTACGACATTCGAACGCTGACCGCCCTTTGCGCCGCTGCGAAACTGGCCATCAAAGCGGAACGGGAGCAGTTCAAAAAGGCCCTGCTTGCCGCCTCCGCCTGGAGTAATCGCCCGAAACATCGATGCGTCGAGCGGACCGCTTCAGAAAAACAACTTCCCTGCGCTCCGTCGCACCATCTGCTTGCTGCGCTTGTGCCTCTGACCCGGTCGTTGGACAAGTACCTCGCACAGATTCGCAACAAGCAATCGACACACGCCTTCGCCGACGCGCCAGCCCGGTTCGTGGGGGGAACACTAGTCTATTTCGTCTCTGGCGACATCGAAGTACCCGAAGGCCATCCGCTGTGGGCCATCCCGCTCCCGGCTGATGTTGCCTGGCAAAGCGCCTTGGCAGCGGGCTTGAGTGACCCAAAGAAGCCGTACGGGCCGACGCTGTCCAAGGAGGTGGTCCTCGAGCTCTCCGGAGCAACGCTCGGCGAACTCCGGGCGTCGTATGTCGAGGCAGTGCGGAAGCTGGAAGACGCGGCCGCCGCTTTGCGCAAGAAGCGGCTCAGGCAGTTCGAGGCCCTCAATCAGAAGCTACGCACGCTGCTGAGCGATAAGGAATATGCCTTGCTCTGCGAACACGGTCACCATCTGATTCAGTACACTCCCCGCGCCGCCCGATAAGGCCGGATAGCAGTTCGCCCGAGCGCGCGAGAACTCCTTTGATTTGCAACGCGCCCCGTAAATCCTACGGGGCGCGCTCTTTGTGCCTTTACACCTTCTCCTTTACGCCGCAGACAATGCCCAGGCCTTGAGGTTTAAGCTCGCGACCCTTCGCTAGACAGTAGAAGGAATACCAATCGCGAGGTCAGCTATGAAAATCTGGTTCACCCGTCCCTCTACCTGGGACCTCATCGTTCGCGGCATCGAGCGATGTGACATGTGGCTCCAAAAGCCGTTCTATGACACGCATCCGCGAGGTCCGGAGCAGGAGCGGTGCCCCATCTATCAGAGTCTGCCCCTGGGATGGCGAGTCGTGGACCCGGTTTATGGCGACGTCTCGCACCACGTGCGCATCACTGTCCGGGAAATCATGTCCAGCCGCCTCTACGAAGAGGTCGCCGATGCGCTGTGGGAAGCTCTGTGTCGTTCAGTTGATGGCAAGGGGCCGACTGAGGGGGGTCTCGCTCCTCGCCGCTGGATGGACCGTGATGAAAGCGATGCAGACCGGGAGGAGGAAGCTGTGGCGGAATCGACCTTTCTTTTCGAGTTCGACGCGCCGCCGAACCTCTGGTTCAACGCTGCCATTCTGAACGGCCTTGAATACCAGACGGCCGAAGGGCGTTGGGCACAAAAGTTCTTCCCGATGGACGACGAGCTCGGAATCGACGTCGACGAGCCGCCCCCAGTCAAGAACCCGCCCATCCGATACGACGGAAGTGAAGCGCTTCTGGAAGGCCGGTCGGCTTTATAGTTTGCACCTACCGTCGTCTCATTCATTCATCCCGCCAGCACCCCAGCTGCGCGGGATTTCTTTTCCCCGTCATTTCCCGGTGGAAGCCCCTCACGAGACTGCACATATCTGCCGCTCCTTTACAAAGCGTGATACATTTACGCATCACCGAACCGAAAAGGATGCGTATGAGTGACACAGCCGTAGTTCACCAGGACCAGACTGACGCCGTCTGCCGGGGACTGCTCGGGTCGATTGCCCGGCAACAGGAAGCGCTGGGGCTAACCAACGTCGAACTTGCCAAGCGAGTGGGGGTGAGCCGGATGACGATTCAACGCTCGAGGGAACAGGACGCGGACCCGCAGCTCTCCACGGTCGTTGCGATGGCACTCGCCGTGGGGCTTACACCATCTGTCGACGCTTCGGGCGCAGCGGGCCACCTGCTTGAACGCGATATCGTCCACCGGGGACTGGCACACAACAGGCTGAAGCGTGACCGGAAGTGGCGTGATACGCAGCGCGAGACCGCGTTAGCGGTTGCGTGGGAGGCGGCCAACGACTATGCCGGACCGGGCTTGGAACCCGTCATGAAGCACCTCGTTCCGAACTACGACCAGGCACAGGCCAGCGCGGCCGCGACGGTCCTCCAGTGGCTCGGCAGCGATGTGGGCTTCATCTTCCTCGAACGCGCGCTCAAACAGGCCGGCTATAAGCTTGTGGACGAACGTGTGGGCCGGTGACGCGGGTCGAAGATTGCGGCAAGCATTGAAGAAGGGCCTACGGGGGGCGGCGCGTGTGTTTAAACCAGTGACCTAGACCGGAACTAGGAAATCACTGGGAAAACGCATGGAACGCGCGCGATATCGCCCAAGGTTTGACAGATACCATAAAGGCGACTGGCCCTATCGTGGCGACGAGGGCGTGGGCCTTGAGCTGAGCGGAGCTCCAACGGACGCCCACGCACTTCTCGACTTGCTGATGGGTGAGAGCTGCAATCCGCCGGCGGCGCGCCGCATTCTTCACTGCCTGCAGGCGGGCGAATCCAAACGAACCACGGTGATGGCGGCGCTCGACTTCAACGCTCTGGGCGACCGCCTTGCGCAACTGGGCGTCACGCTGCGGATTATTCCGCCGGCAGAACCCGCGAATCAGGATATCGACCAGGCCGTGCTACGGCTGGAACAGGGCCTGCCGTTCGACCTCTCGGGCTTCTCCTGGGCTGAGCTGGCAATCATCGGTGCGCGCCGCCAGCAGCTCCATGAGAGCCTGCAGCGTATCCCGCACGGCTTTGGGCCTTACGAGGTCCGCGAGACGCGCGTGTAGCATACGGCCCGGCCGCCGAAGAAAATCGTGCCGTATCTACACGCTCCAAATACCTGTGAATATTTGGAGCGTGTCTAAGATGCAGCCACCACTACGTTCGATTGCCTTAGCCGTTGCCCTTTGTGTCATTGGTCTTTCCACGGCAAGCGCAACCCCCAGCAGCCTTTACACATTACGCGTCCCGTTCGTGGGCTTGACGGGGCCTGCACCGTCACAATCTTCGCCACCCGCTTTCACTGCCCAAGCGGTTTTCGCGGGAAGCGAATCAAACTCCAGCTTCATTTTAAAGCCGGACACCTCCTTGTGGGCGACCGGCTCCAACAGCTTTGGTCAGCTGGGGGACGGCTCCGCCACGAATAAAACCCGGTTTGCGCAAGTGCTAACAGGAGTGCGTAGCGTATCTGGAGGGCCGAGTACCTCGATGGTGATAAAGTCAGACGGCACTCTGCTGGCTGTGGGTTACAACGGCGTTGGTCAGCTGGGGGACGGCACCACCACGAACCGCGCGTCATTCAAACAGGTGCTCACCGGCGTTACTCAGGTCTCCGCTGGTTACCATTCTGTCGCGCTGAAAGCCGACGGGACGCTCTTGGCGACTGGAGAGAACAGTATGGGCGAGCTTGGAGACGGCTCGACCTACACCTACCGAAGTTCGTTCGAGCAGACGCTCAGCGGAGTAGCGCAAGTCGCCGTTGGTCTCTACCATACCGTGGCCCTGAAAACCGACGGGACGCTGTGGGCGACGGGGTACAACTACTATGGCCAGCTTGGGGACGGCACGACCACCAACCGCCAATCGTTCAAGCAAACTCTTGCTAACGTGTCCCAAATCGCGGCGGGTGGCTTCTTTACTTTGGCGCTGAAAACCGACGGCACACTTTGGGCGACGGGATTCAACGGAGACGGCCAATTGGGTGACGGCACGACCACCGCCCGCTCCTCATTTAAACAGGTCCTCAGCGGTGTTACGCAAATTGCCGCCGGGGATTCCTCTGTGCTTGCGCTGAAATCTGACGGCACCGTGTGGGCGACGGGGTATAACGGTGATGGCGAACTCGGTGATGGCACGACCTCAGACACCGTCTCAACTTTCAAGATGGTGCTAAGCGGGGTGAGCGCCATCGCGTCGGGTAACGGGCACTCGCTAGCACTGAAGTCCGATGGGTCAGTGTGGGTCACTGGACTGAACAGCGGTGGTCAGCTGGGGCTAGGGGATGTCGCCAATCGGACGACATGGACCCAGGTTACCCAATAACCCTTGAGTATCAAAGCCGGCGCCCGGTCACCTGACGCTGGCTCACGGGCACCCTTAGCCGAGTCTGGCTGACGAAGCTAGCCACTGGGCCTATCTTTATCGGCGCGGGGTTCGCTCCCTGTGCCGCCGCCATCGGCATGCCGCTCGGCAACGCGTCAGTACCTTCGAACAGGTATTGAGCGGTACGCCTAACAGCTCGCATAACTTGTTCTATCTACACGCTCCAAATAACTGTGAATATCTGGAGTGTCCCCGATGCAGGCACCACTACGTTCGATTGCCTTAGCCGTTGCCCTCTGCGGCGCCGGTCTTTCCACGGCGAGCGCAACCCCCAACACCCTTTACACATTACGCGTCCCGTTCGTTGGCTTGACGGGGCCAGCGCCCTCTCAATCCGCGCCCTCCGGTTTTAGCCCACAAGCGATTTTCTCTGGGTATGCGGCATACGACTCCTTTGCACTGATGCAGGGGGGCACGCTCTGGGCCTCCGGTGACAACGAGTTCGGCCAGTTAGGTGACGGCACGACCACAGGAAAAACCAAATTTGCGCAGGTACTAACTGGAGCGGCTAGCGTATCCGGCTCCTTTCACGTGATGGTAGTGAAGTCAGACAACACCCTCTGGGCTGCCGGCTACAACGGCTATGGCCAGCTTGGGGATGCGACGACCACAAACAGAAACGCGTTCGAACAGGTACTAAGCGGCGTTACGCGGGTCTCCGCTGGTTATATGCATACCATGGCGCTGAAAGCCGACGGCACCCTTTGGGCGACTGGGTGGAACAGCCAGGGACAACTCGGCGACGGTACAAACACAAACCGTTTGGCATTTGTGAAGACACTCAGTGGAGTAACTCAAGTGTCTGCTGGTTATTACCATACCGTGGCCCTGAAATCGGATGGCACCCTGTGGGCGACGGGACACAACGGCTATGGCGAACTAGGCGACGGTACAACAACAAACCGCCTTACATTCAAGCAGGTGCTGAGCGGCGTCACTCAGGCCACCGTTGGGGAATTTCATACCATGGCCCTGAAATCGGATGGCACCCTGTGGGCGACGGGATACAACAGCGATGGGGAACTAGGGGATGGCACTACCACGAACAGCCTCTCATTCAAACAGGTTTTAAGCGGCGTAGCTCAGGTGTCCGCCGGTGACGGTCACTCTCTAGCCCTGAAGACCGACGGAACGCTTTGGGCCACAGGGGTCAACAACGTTGGCCAACTCGGTGATGGCACTACCGTCTCCCGCTCAAGCTTCAAACAGGTACTGAGCGGCGTGGCCCACGTCGAGGCCGGTATCCTTCAGTCGCTAGCGCTGAAAACGGATGGTTCGCTATCGGTCACCGGATGGAACGTCGATGGGCAGCTGGGGCTGGGAGATAGCGCCAATCGGTCGACGTGGACTCCGGTCACCCAGTAATGGCATTGAGTATCACCTCCGGCGCCCGGTCACCTGATACAGTGCTCACTGGCTGGTTGACGAAGACAGCCACGGCCTAGCTTTATCGGTGTGGGGTTCGCATCTCGATGCGAACCTCGGTCGCCAAACCCCTTCTCCACTTGAGAATCGCGTACCAGAAGAGTTCGCCAGCCGAGGGGCCTACCAGCGTGCACGGAGACGCTATTGCCCGAAGGGCGGCGGTCCCGCTTCACGTGGGTGGAGAGCTTTGAAAGCGGCGAATCGCTGCACATGAAACAACGGGCCCGAAGGGCCCGTTGTTTTCAATCAACTGCGAGGGAGGAGCGTGGGACTGATGTTCAGCGTGAGTCCAAGTCGAGAAGACTTCGACTCCCCGTCATGCCCCCAGTAGCTAATTTGCCCATCCATCCCAACCAGGATGACCTCTTTCGCTCCGCCATCGAGATACGCTTTGGTCTTCCTCGCAATATCGAGCGTGGTGTTGCTCTTGGACAAAATTTCAACACAGACATCAGGCGCGAAAGCAAGCGGGTCTTCTCGAGATAAACCTTCCCAGCGTTCAAGCGGCATCCAAACGACGTCGGGCACCAAAATCCCGGCCAATGTCAGGACAGAAGCTTCGGATACCACCAAGTCGCCGAGTTGAGCGAATAGCTGAGATGCAACATAGCCACCGTAAGCTTGATGGAACAGCGTAGGGCGGGGCGTCACGACGATTTCTCCGCGCTCATTGAGCTCGTAGTAATCGTCTTTGATTTCCAGTTCACCGTCTTGAAGCGCGCGCCAGCGGGCGAGCAATTCTGAAGGAGCGAGTCGGTCTTCAACATGCATGATGTCCTCGTCTGATGCAGAAGATTCTGCCCCGATTATAGCTATCCGAGAGGCTGTGAGCACGACGCAGACGTCTCATCCAACATTATATCTTCGACTTTTGTCCAACGATTGCTGTGGGATTCGAAAAACCGACCGCGCGCCGGTTGCTCGAGGCCCTGGCGACGCGCGGGGCTATACCGCCATGCTCAACTTTCCCCCTGCCTACTATGGGGAGCTGGGGGACGGCGCGACCGGTATTAACCGGACGCCCTTCAAGCAGGCACTGACTGGTGTTAGCCAGGTCGCTGCCGGGGCCGTCCATGCGTTGGCGCTTAAGTCCGACGGCACGCTGTGGGCGACGGGGCAAAATTCGTCGGGCCAGTTTGGGGCTGGGGGGCGGCTGGTCCGCTGGGCCGCTGCGAGCGTCCTTCTGCTAACGCGCCGCCCTACCGTCGCGAGTCAGTCCACGTTCGGAATGTCCACCGCGTGGCGTTCAACCTCCTTGCTGCCCTTGAGCACAATGACGGGCTTGTCGTCGGAAGCAGCCTTGCCCGACGCGCGTCCAGTGGCCAGCGCCTTCGTCAGATACGGCAGCATCGCCGAGGCGACGGCCTTCACTGCAGGAACCGAGACTGAATTGCCGAACTGCCGGTAGAGCTGCGTATCTGACACCGGGAGGATGAAGTCATCCCCGAAGCCCATCAGGCGCGAGCACTCGCGAGGCGTGAGGCGTCGCGGAATCTTGCCCGGTCCCTGGTCAATCAAAATCTCGGAGCCGTCCTTGCGATAGCGCGCCGACAGGGTTCGGCAGGTGTCGGCGGCCGTCACCACCGAGCAGCCGAATCCGTTGCCGGCCTTCTGGTGCTTTTCACGGTAGGCCTGCAGGTAGGCCCAGAGCTTGGGTGTCAGCGTGTACTTCGGCGCAACCTCTTCTGGCGTCTGCAGCACCGAGTTCATTCGCGCGCCGCCCGGCGCCGGCCATTCCGACTCGTCGGGCCATTCGAAGCCGACGTCGTCCCGAAAACCCACAATGTAGATGCGCTCGCGATGCTGAGGACTCCAGCGGCGCGCGTCAATCACCTTGTAGCTGATGTGGTAGCCGAGTTCGTTCTCGAGCACGTGCCGGATGACGCGAAACGTGTGCCCCTTGTTGTGAGACACCAGGTTCTTGACGTTCTCCAGCATGAAGGCCGCCGGCCGCTTTTCCTTGATGACTTCAGCGAGGCGAAAGAAAAGCGTGCCCTGCGCATCACATGCGAATCCGTGCACGCGGCCCATTGCATTTTTCTTCGAAACACCCGCGAGCGAGAACGGCTGACACGGGAAACCTCCCACGAGCACGTCATGGTCGGGGATGGTCTCGAGCTTGACCGCCCAGATGTCGCCGGCGATGTCGTCGATGGGCAGGCCATAGTTTGCCGCATAGGTCTGGCGCGCGAACTTGTCCCACTCGGAGGTGAAAACACACGCGCCGCCAATCGATTCGAATGCGCGACGGATACCGCCGATGCCTGCGAACAGGTCGATAAAAGAGAAGTTCTCGCGTGACATGCGCCATCCGGGGAGTGAAACCCTGTCTAGCGAACCGCTTTATCCCTTTTAAAACCCCGCGTTTCCACGGGCACACCTCGACTATCCCGGGGTTTAAACAGCCGGGCTGCATTGGCGATGACCTCCTGCTCCGTAAGCGGGAACTGCAACGCGACGCTCTCGAGCTCCCGCTGAGCAATCAGTCGGCGGATTTTATTTGGAGGTGAGGACAAAGCGCGAAAAATAGGCCCGCGCAGTGCACGGGCCTGGAATGAGAAGCAACCTCTGGATTAGGTGGGACCTGATGTCTCACCAAAGGCGCCTAATGGGAGAACCCACGTGGACGGCTCGATGAGGATAGGGGCCGTAAAATCATTGCCCATCGCGATGTCAAGCCAGTATGGGTCCAGCTCGGGCGCAATACCTTTTGCAGCGGTCGCTTCGACAGTCGCACCACGCTTGATGGTCGTGCCGAAAGCGGTCTCATAGTTGGCAATCCTGCTGAAGTGGCGGGGCATGTAGGTCTTCAGCATTGCCCATTGCTGCGGGCTGCCGAAGATGCAGGCCATACAGGACGTCCGGCTGAGGCCGAGATGGTAGGCAGGATGCGGGTTCACGCCATACTTGCGCATGATGTCCCACACTTGCGCTTCCTTCCAGCTGTGAACTGCACGGAAGACATCCACCCAGCGCTTCACCCTGACGCCGTCCCGGTTATCAGACCGGTGCGGCTCGAAGGCCTTGTAGCGCGCGCGGGCCGTCGACTCTTCAGCTCGTTCTCCTGTCAGCACCAACGTCTTGCCCTGCCTGAACACGGGGTCATTGACGATGTATGCCTCACCAACCCCGATTTTCAGGTAGCTGCTGCACCACCGTACCGACAGGTCAGCCGACACTTGCGGAAATTTCTCCCGGGTGCCGAGTGGCCCCACGCCGCCGATTTGGCGCTTCTCCCCCGACTGGGTGTAGAAGTGCACTGGCGCCGTAGGAGCTTCATGACGTAGCATCTCGCGCTCGAAGCCACCTTCTTTCCAGGAGAACGACATACGCACGCCGAAGGATGCTGCGAACTTGGTGCAGTAGTCCGTGGTAATCGGCCAGTCCATTAGCTCCGAGCCTTCTCGACCATCGACGAGATGGTGATGCAGCTCGATTTTCTCGACAGAAATGCCCTGGTCGAGAAGCCACAGGAAGCAGGCTACCGAGTCTTTGCCACCTGAAAAGAAAACAATGAATCGGTCGTAGTCGTCAAGAGACGGTTCCGATTGCACACCAGGTTGTGCGTCCTGCAAAATTGCAGACTCTTGAGCGGTCATGCCGCAATGAAAAAGGCTTTGCTGCTCCATAGGTTCCTCCGAATTGTCCTTAAGTTCGTTCCTAAAGCCGTATAGGAACCTGACCTACAAGGACGTACGTGACGGATGTCGAATCAGGCGGCGACCTCGACTTTGCAGCTCTCCGCGTCCCGGTTCTGCTGGAACTGAAGGATGAGAAGGACGCGCACGAGTTGCCGGTCTACAGCCTGAGGGCTAGACATTTGTGATTAACCGCGATGCCCACCAGGGGGTCGCGGTTTTCATTTGGGCAAAGAAAAAACAGCGGGAGGACCCGCCGGTTTCAAATCACACATCAGACGCTATCGATGAAGCCCCGCTCGCGGTTACAATGAAAAACTGTCTTCTGAACGTGTTTCTTGTGCCAATGAAATCCGTAGAAACCGAGCCGAATGTCGACGCCCTGCAACTTGCAACGCAATGTCGCGCGTGGGTTAAATCGCGATATAAGGCGACATCGTGCATTGAAAGCGCATTTCTGTTCGAGCGCACAGCACATCACCTGGGCCTGGGCGTCAAACGGGCCGTTTGTCAGGCGACTGCGATGACTCCGTTGCTTGCGCAGGCGGTGGCCGAGGGCCGGGATGCCGAAGCGTTGATGTCAGAGCCCGGCTATTGGGCGGTGGGCGTGGGACTGCCCGAATCGTCCGACGACTTTGTAGGCCGGAAGGAACTGGACAAGAACCGGTTCGTCGGCCATGTCGTGTGCCTGACAGAACGGCATCTGATAGACCCAAGTGTCGACCAGATGAGTCGACCGGCCAAAGGACTGTTTCTCGACAGCCCCCTGATTGCGAGCTACGAGGGAAAAGCCATTGTCGTTGGCTTCGGTCAACGCGGGGCCATAGTGAGATATGTTTTGCACCTTAACGTGGCCCCGCCCGCCCCTCGGACCGACAAAAAACTGGAGCGAGCGGCGCGCAGCCTGGCGCAGGAGTGGCTAAATTCTCCACGAACGGCCTGAACCGTTTGTGAAAGCGTCACAAAAACGCTGACCTTCCTGGGTCGGCGTTTTCTTTGTCAGGCGGCTTCTTGTTGTCCACCACATGCTGTTTTGACACCAGCTCTGTCCACCCGCTCGCGCGCCGCCGAGCCGACCCGACGAGGCCGCTTGTCCCATCCGCTATACGCAGTTGAGGACATTTAACCAATGCGGATAAGCACCGTCACCCTGTAAAGGACTACCGGCGCGCCGCCTTTTCAAAAAGGAGCAATAGATGGAAACGATTTCCCGCAATGTTGAAGACCTGGTCGTGGGCAATCGGGTCGACCTCGAGTCGTGCCCGTTCCTTCAGAACCACCCCACAGCTGACTCGGAATACGCCGTCGTCGCGCATGTGGACCGGGAAACTCCGGACTGCGTGGTCATCGGCTACGAGGGCATTGACCGTGTGGGCTACCCGCTGGGAACGGTGCTCCAGGTGCGCGCACCGAAGGTCGTACCGGACCCCGTTGTCATGGTGCAGCCGGTTGGTGGAAATCCCGATGAGCCGGTGCAGCCGGTGGACTGGCTCATCTCGCAGAACCTCACCGACCGATGGGGCGAGCTGAACTACCACAACGCTGCCAACAAGCCGCTGGAGGAGCTTGAGGACGATGAAGCGCTGTTCGAGCGCCTGCGTGCCCAGATGTGGGACGAGCTCACTTTCATCGTGCGCAAGAACGGCCAGTTCGGCGTTCTGTTCGAGGCGGAATACTGCTCGAAGGAAAGCGAAGAAGGAGAGTCATCCGGCGACTCGGAGTTCGACCGCAACCTCAAGCCGCACGAGGAAGTCGTCAAAGCTCTGCTGAAGGGGATGAAGCCGCTCGCGGACCAGTTCCCGGGCGTGCTGTTCGCGGTTCCGGACAAAGAAGTCATCATCAACGACCGACCGGCGGCCTGGGCTTTCGTCGCTGACGGCCTGCTCACCGAGACCCAACGCGAAGCCCTCGGCCGGGCGCTGCTCTCACTCTAAGCAGCATAAGCCTTTACTTCTCGCCCCCGCGCAGCACTGCTGCCGGGGGCTTTTCACGCTCATTTTGCAGGTTGGCCGCTTCACCGCGCCGCCAGCCCGATGAGCGCTCAGGAGGGGCTTTTCACCACGGCGATTCATGATTCTTCCCGACCCGCGCGCCGCCTGCTCAACCTCACGCCCAACCTACGGCGTCGTCGTACTCAACACCGCGTGAAAGAAGTTTTCCGCGTCTTTTTCAGCTCGCGGAAACGCCGCCTCTGCCGAATAGCTGACACGCCAGAAACCGCCGTTTCCTCTAAAGAGCCAGAACCGCACGAATTCCGGGGTGGCGTGGTAGACAAGACCCGCGTCGCCCGTCGCTTCACCCTCCCACACCCGCCTGCCGCTTTCGACGACCTCATGGCTGTTGACCAGGAGCGGGTAAATCGGGTCACCGGCCGCGTGCATCGCTTGCGCGTAGGCTTGCAGCGACTCTGAGCTGGTGCCCTCGTCCGGGAAATAGCGGACACCGACCTGCTCCTCCCCGCCGGAGCAGGGTCCGGCCGAACTCGCGCAATGCAGGGAGCCAAAGGCCCATGGGTTTTGTTTATCCGGCAAGAAGGGATTGCGGTGCCAACGCGCGTCGAGCCTGACCGCTTGGCCGGAAACGGGGTTCAGCCACGTAAGCGCGCTGCCATTCGGACCTTCAGCCGGGTCAGGTTCCTGGTCGCGTCGGGTAGAGTTCAATACAGCGGTGAAGAAATCATGCGAGTCTTTTTCGTTCTGCGGGGTCGCTACGTCAGCCGCATACGTGACCCGCCAGTAACCTCCGCTTCCCTTGAAGGCCCAGATGCGGGCGTATGTTCGGAGGTGAGTAACGCCCCGGGTATCGACATAGGGGTTCAGAGCCCGGTTCTGCAGGTCTAGGGAGCCTACCCCTTGGCCCTCCCAGACATCCCTGCCGCTTTCAACAATTCTCTGAATGCTCACTACAGGGCCATCCGACTGATGAAGACGTACCACCTGTCCGTTCGTCATCAAGTCATAGACGGGGGCGGAGTCGACGCTCACCACTTCGTCGCCGCCGGCACTCACGAATACCCAGGAGTCGTAGCTGCCTTCGAGCGACCGGTTCTCACTCCAGCGGGCGTCGAACTGGGCCGGCAGTCCTGAGATTGGATTTTTCCATGTGACTGCCTGCGCGCTCTGCGCCGTTGCCACTGGCGGCGCTATGGGCGTCGGTACCGCGACGGCCACTGGCGGCGCGGGCATAGCCACGGGTTGGTCGCCCGTGAGCGTAGTCTGGGGCGGTGTAATCGGTTGGGAATTCTCGCTTTCCAGATTACCGGCCGGCTGCGCAAGAAGCAGTCGTTCTAGCGACTTTGCCGCTTCTTGACCTTCCATTCGCGAAATGACGGTCATCAGCAAGCCCAGCACGATAAACACGCCCACCCGCCACGCCTGCCGGCGGGTCCCAACTACCCTGTAGCCTCCTTCCCTGTCCCAGCGGGTGGCTCCGGTTTGCTTAAGGGAGTGGCCGCTCGCGCCGAGCGCCACCATCGACACAAGCGGCAACCCAAACCCGAAGCCCGGCGCCCACATCGCAAAGTTTCGTTTCATGTACTGAGCCGGCGACAGCCGCTCATCCGCAGTAGTGCGCACCGACAGACTGAGCAGCGCTTTACCCGGCGTGTTGCCAAACCAGCGATAAACAAGGGCGTCGAAGCACAGGTTCACGGGCAGCGACACGAGGACGAAGACTGCGGTAACGATGAGGACGGTAGCAACGAGCTGCGAGTCGACCGCAGCGGCGAAGACCGGCACGCACAGGCCGAGGACGTAGGCGAGCGGGTACCCCACCAGGAACGACCAGAGGGTGAGGTCGAACATGCGCGCGTAAAAGCGGGTCATCGCAGAAGGGTTGGTAGCTTCTGTTTCCACTGCACTTTTTGGCGTAGATTCCGAGGCCTCGCCGGTGTCCATGCGTCGAGCTCGAAGTGCAGAAAGGACCCAGCCGGCGCCCCATGTGAGAACTAGCGGCAGCACACCCCATTCGACGAATGTGGGTCCGGACAGGTGGCCGCCCGGGGCCGCCAAGAGATAGACGAGGCAGCACCACAACAGCGACATCACAACCGCCACGCGTATCCACCACAACGACATTTTTGGCATCACCCGGCCCCGTTTTCGTTCTATTTGTGGGCATAGTAGCGCCCTGCGCGCGGGATTCAGTGTGCGTTACGACGCGTTTCAGCGGGGGCGCCACCGGGTTTCACTGGTAGCCGATTGGACCGGTGGACTGCTGGGTTCGGGGACGCCGGGACAGAGCAATGGCCGGGTCATTACGGGACCGCAGCCGGATTCAGCCTGGACAGCCCGGAGCTTTTGCTCCGCTGCGGCCGCGTTTCTCTTTTCGGACAAAAAAAACCGCCATCTTTGCAGATAGCGGGACAGAAAAATCGATTCCGTATAGGTCGCTTTGGACGCTACCCACGGGCGGTCGTGACGGCAACTGCCCTGTTGCATTGGGTTCGGCTGGCGTGCTGATTGGCCCACTCCGTGAGCCTCTGTTAGCCACGCTGTCGCCTCGCCGGCGCAACGTCAGTGCGACCGGAATCAGAGCAAAACCGGGGCGGTCCGTGCCGCCGACCGCTGCCCGGCTCGTGCGTCAGTTGAGGACTCGACCCACATGCTCACGGTACAGCCGTGAGAATTCCTCGGCCTCTTCGGGGGTGAGTCCGGCCACGTCGACGAGCCGCCTGAAATTCGACTCGAGGTCCGCGTATGCGCCCAGAAAGGCGTTCGCGCCGATATCGTCCCCCTCGCGGGCCAGCACATATCCGTCGCTGGTGATGGAGACTTCGGCGATGGCCGGGCTGGTAAATTCTTCATTCAGTATGAAACCTACGAGCGCGGCCATCTTGCTGCTCATCTGCTGGAAGCGCTGCGGATTCAATTTGGCTTTCAAGGAATCTTGCACATTCATTTTTTAACTGGTCCTCTTCAAAAAACAATCCCTTTGGCGGCTGGCTGCTCGCCCCCGAAAGTGCGGCCCCCACCATAGCACTTTCCGCCGTGGTCTGGCACCGTTCGCGCGCCGTTACGACCGTCGTCCGAGCGTCGACAGCCGCCTGTAACTCTTCCTTCTGGTCGTACAAAACCTCGCGTCCGCAGGCACGACTGAAACCAGATTGTATGGCTCGGGCACGGTATTTGCACATTAACTGTTCCATTAACTGCATTCCATCCACACGCTCAGATGCGAGATTTCGCTGCACTGCCGCAGGAAAGGAATTCGCCGCAATGCTTGTCCTACGGCGTGTTGGCGACTAAAGTTAAAGCATCTTCTCAAGTCTGGCGCGCGATGCGAAAAAGGGGGGAAGATGCGAAACAGAAGGCGACATCGCAGTCGAACAGTTTCGAGGCCGGGGCATGCCCGGAGCTGCCCAGTAGTTAGAGCCACAACCACTCTCGAGCAAATGTGCCTCGCGGCATATGAAGCGCTCGAGGATGCGCCAATCGACTACACGGTCGACGACGCAGAGACCCGAAATTCGCTTACGGAAATTTACTTTCTGCCCCTCCCCGAGGCCGATTCTTTCAACTGAGGGAGGGTTCCGGCCCGCTCCTGGCAGGCGGGCCGAAAGTCGATTCGTCATTGGTCATGGATTGCCAGCGGCCCGGCGATGAGATGCGGGCGCACGTGCCTTTCGGCCACCGGCGCACGCGACATGCGCGATGGGGCAGGTCGTGGGCAGCCCGAATTTCACGCCAGCCGATAGAGAGCGCGATGCTCTCCCGGCGGCAAATCTGCCCTCGAAAAAGCCGGCTCCGCCGCTCCCGTGATTTGATGTCGGGTTCTCCTCAGCGTCTACCGCGAAGCGCTACCCGGCCACGCGCGCACCACCGAAAATCACCAAAAAACCACGCGCCGAAATTCACACCCCATTGGCAAAGCTGCCTTCAAGGAACTACCCCGCGCAACTAAAAGCGAGGGAGCCAAAGTCACCCGCGCACGAACACCCCACGCGGCAAAGCCTCGCCACCGACAGACCTCCGCATAGCATTCCTTCTCCCGAACCAGGGGAGAACAGTACAGCGTGCACAAGGGGGGCGGCCGCCGGAAAAGGAGTTCCGTAGAAGCCCTACGATAGGCACTCGCGGTCACCTTCGCAGGCACGTTCCGAAGCGCCCCCCTTCGCTCGAATGCGCGCCGCGCAGCCCTATGTTTCATCGACCGGAGGGTTCGCGTTCACAAGCTCCGCTGCGCTCTCACCCGCATGCCCGGAACATCGGCTAGCCGCGAAACAGATAAGCGCAGGGACAGGAGCCGCACGAGAAAGACCGGAGCACTTCGACGGCCAATCTACCTGTCCTCCGCGAACCGGTGCGTTCAGCCAGGCCCCTGTCCACCCCGGCTTGAAACGCCGCAAATTAAGCCTCGCTGCCATCCGCAATCGTCGCGCGAAGCGGTAAAACCGGGCATCCACGGCGGGCGGGAAAACCGGATACCGGCCATCAGACTGAGACCCAATCCCAAAACGGGACGCGATGCGGCCAACGGAAAACCAAGTGCGCGCGCAAGGAGCAGGGGCCTGTCCGGTATCGCAGTTCCGCGTACCCAGTCGCGCAGCCGTTCGAAGCAGTGACGAGCCAGTAGAAGCCGCAACGAGCCGCCCGGGGGCGCGCGTGCAACGGCCCCCTGTGTCCATCGCAGGCACAAACGCGAACATCGCGAAGGGTTGAATGCCGCCGCCATGCAGAGACGGTCTGCACGAGCGCGAAGCGGTAAAGCCGGGCGAACCCCGGGGCAGGGATATCGGGGAAGCCGCGCTCAAGCTAATACCCATTTCCGTCGTTATGCCACCATAGCCAGCAGTACCCCGCCGTTCAGGCGGGGCGAGGCGACAGCCGTATAAGGGAGGGGACCCGTCGGCCGCGAAGCGGTAAAACCGGGACGCCCCAGCGGACCGGCCAACGGGGCACCGCCCCCTCAAACTGAGACCGAAATATCCTCCGCGCCGCGTCAGCAAGGCGCCGTGGAGGAGCGTAGCTCGCCACCCGGTGTACCAACGGCTTCAACACGCCCCGGTGGGGCGGCCTGTGGCGCGCGCCAGCGCGCACAGCTGCAGCCAAATGTGAATCGCATCCGTCGCGTGCCGGCCGCGTCAGCGGTGGTGCCGGGCCGCACACGCGGTCCGGTCGGCGCGCTGCGTACCACCATTCAATCTCCTATCCGCCCTTCCTGTTGCCCCGCGCAGCGGCGGCTCGTGGAGGAGCGCAGCTTGCCACCCCGCTTCCAAACCGCTGTCGTTGCCACGGTAGGTCCCGGTGTTCGCGACGTCCCTGCCTCGTTCGCCCTTGACATCGCCTCACGCGCTCCTCAACGTGTTTGTCGCACTATCCCCCCCGTAAAGCCGCCGAGTTGTCGCCGCGTATCAACCCCTGCCCCGTTCGAGAAAACCGGTGTTTGCCGCAGCGCGAAGCGGTAAAGCCGGGGCCTCGCCGGGGGTTCGGGAAACCGGATTCCAAACGCTCAAGCTAATGTCCCCGGAGGGGCGAGTGCGCAGCAGGAGGGGCAAGGTTTTTCGCCCCGGAAAACGCATGCACCCACCGCCCAGTGGCTATACTCCTTTACAAAGAATTTTCCCGATACTTTACGGATTTTCAAATGAAGCTATACTTGAGGCCTCCGCACGGCCCCTCTTCCACTACCCCCTTACCCTGCCAGGGAAGGGGCTAAGGGAAGAGGGGTACCCTTGAAAACCGATGAAATATAAGCCGAAAAATCCCACAAAGATTGATGGTCGAGTTGTCGCAGAATGGAACGAGGAAAGCGTGCTCCAGATGGTGAGCAGGTTCGGCCACTTGCGGCGTGCAGAGATTGCTGCGTCCGTGTGGCCTTCTTCGAGTCCGGAGAGTGCGAAGAAGATGTGCTCCATCACGGTGCGGCGACTGCTTGCGCGTAGGGAACTGGAGGAGCGGCCCAACGCACTCGGCGGAAAGTCCCTCGTAGTCGCATTGCGCGGCGTACGCAGACTTGCCTTGTCCGGACACGAGTCCGCAGACGGCCGCGACCTCAGTAGTGTTGACGGACCGCAGTTCTATCATCGCGCGTTGGGAACCAACTATCTCATCCAGAAACTGCGCGAGGGCGCGCAAGTGTTCGGAGAATATGCCATTCTCAAACAACGCGCACCGGCGACCCGCGCCGGGTTGAAAGAACGATTCAACAAATTCCCTGACGGCCTTGTGCTTTATCCCGCAAGCAGCCGGGGCTATAACGGCCCGCGTTTTGCCGCAGACTGGATTGAGGTCGAGTCCAATGTAAAGGCAGACGCCGATATCGCAAATATGATGCGCATCGCGCTGCGCCCCGGTGTGTGGCTGGACGCAGCGGAAACTACGGTGATTGACCGCGTCGTGTTCCTCTTCGACGCGCGGCAGCGACATGAGGCCGCCTTCTGTTCGTATCTGCGACGCGAGGTGATGCCAGTTCTCTCGGACTACGGCGATGGCGTGTTGCACAACATCGTGTTCGCTCGCGCACAGATACGAACGCCCCTGATATGGGAAGGCTGCACGGAAGTCACGGCAGCAGAAGTCCTGCTCCGTTCGACAGGTGAAAGCGCCCTACTGAAACAACCAAAGGAAGATGTCTGAAATGACGACTGTGTGGCTAACGGAAAAGCCCTCTCAAGGCGCCGATATTGCGCGCGTGCTCGGAGCGGCAGGAAGAAAAAACGGCTTCATCGAATTGAAGAACGGAGACAAGGTCACGTGGACGATTGGCCACCCGCTTCAAGGCCTCGAGCCGCACGAATACAATCCAGCCTGGAAGCGGTGGGCTTGGAACACACTTCCGATGATTCCTGAGGTGTGGAAAAATGCGGTCGACAAGAAGAAAGCCGGCCAGGTGAAGGTCATCAAGGAACTGCTCAAGGGCGCACAGCGAGTCGTCATCGCAACTGACGCCGGCCGTGAGGGTGAGCTGATTGCTCGCGAGACGCTCGAATATTGCAAATTCAAGGGAAAGATAGAGCGCCTGTGGACGTCCGTCCTTACCGACGCCGGTATCAAGACGGCTCTCGCCAATCTGTTGCCAAACGAGGCTAAGCTTCCGTTGCACGAAGCAGCTTTGGGCCGCCAGCACGCCGACTTCCTCTGGGGCATCAACCTGACGCGTGCCGTAACGCTGGCAGCGAATACTGGCGAGATGTTTTCCGTCGGCCGCGTCCAGACGCCGGTTTTGTATCTGGTGGTGAGGCTCGATAACGAAGTCGAAACATTCAAGGCGCAGACTTTTTATGAGCTCGTTGCGGAGGTCAAAACCGCGAACGGACATCTGCTCAAGCTGAAGCACGCGCCCGGTGAAAAAAGCGAAAACGCGATGCGGACGGAAGCGGAAGCGAAGCGCCGCCTGGAACTCGCAAAAGGCGCCACCGCACCTCTGCGCGTCGAGACCTCCCCCGGCGCTGACGAACCGCCCTATCCCTACTCCATGCCTGCGCTGCAGAAAGATGCAAGCACCGCGTTCGGATTCAGTGCGGCAGAAACCCTCGCGGTGGCGCAGCGTCTGTACAACGATTTGAAAGTCATCAGCTACCCACGAACAGACAGCCAGCATCTGGACCCAACCCTTATTCCAGGCATTCCTGCCGTTCTGCGAGGCCTCACCAAAATGTTCCCCGACGCCGCGTCAATTGTCATGGCAAAAGGGCCACAGTATCGGAAGAAGGTTTTTGATGAGTCACAGCTCACAGACCACCACGCAATCGTTCCCACGGACAACGTGCAAGCATTGTCAGGAAAGGACCTGCAGCTCTATACGCTCATCGTTGAGCGCTTCCTGCAGGTTCTGGCGCCGACTGCCGAATACGACACAACCAAGGTATCGATGAACGCAAACTCCGTGCTGTTTTCGACGTCCGGGCGCGTCTACCGAGGCGATAGCTGGCGCAATATCAAGCTGCTCTCCCGATAACGCTCCGGGCGACTCGGGCGCTTTGTCGTCAGCACATAGAAAAACCCCTAAGCCGAAGCTTAGGGGTTTTTAGAATCAAGACATGGTCTACTGCCTGATTACGGGTAGGTGGTGCCAGTGGGTCCTGCATCGGGGCTAGACATCCTTTCACGCTTCCAACGGCTCTTTTCCCGTCAGCTGTTGCAGACGGTTAGCTTTTTCGCGCTCCGCTTTCGCAAGCAGCGCGAGGTGCTGCTCGATGAATACTTCCATCTGCCGCGTCAGCTCTTCGGGGTCCTCGTACCCGGGAAGCAACTTTGTGTTGGTGGCTGCCTCGTACAAAAACACCACAAATAGTTGCATTTGGGGCGACAGGTCAGGCAGCTCAGGTGGAACCAGCGGACCATACTTCTCGTCCTTTTGAATCCACTTGATTGCCTTCGGCACGCAGCGCAACGCTTCGTGCGGGTCCGCATACATGTCCAACGGCGACATGCGACGGCTCGCTACCTGTACCGTGATGCGAGGAACACCCAAATACGCGGCGCACGCCGTGACAAACTCGTCCTGGATGTGCACCGTTTTGCGCGCGCCACCTCGCAGCTGCGAGATGTAACCGCCCGTGTATCCGAGCGCTTCGCACATCTCGGCTTGGCTATGTCCGAGTTCAGCAGCTTTGGCTGACAACATAGCCAACAGCACGCCACCGGGTTTTTTCATATCTTCTTGCCACAGCCCCCCCGTCCACCCGAGACATCGCGCCGGCACAGGTGCTTCACGCTTTGCACCCGCTTCGGCGCCGCCTCCGGCTCCGGCTCCTACAACGTTGCTGTCCTTGTTACCTTTCATTGTTTCACCTTTTGTTCGGTTGTGAACCGCTCTCTTTGCCCTTGATGTTTTTATTGGAGACCTACGTCTCGTACATGTATAGCGAACGCGGGAGGAGGGCGTCTTTTAGCGGCGCCTCTCTGCGCGAACCGGTGCAACGATGTCACGCGCAGAACTGCCCTGCAGAGCCTTGTCGATTGCTATCGAAAAAAGTGAAGATTTTTGCTGGGTTTGTATAAAAATCCGAATGCGGTCGCTATACGAGGTAAGCGCCTTTCTTTTCGTCTTTACAAAAGTGGCGTCTTCCCATGAACACGAGGCCGGCGAAGCCGGTCAAGCACCCCCGGAGCACCGCAAATGGAAGTCAAAGGCAACATCGGTTCCAACGTCGAGAAGAAGATTGCGAAGAGCGGCAAACCGTACTATCGGTTCCGTGTGGCCGAGAACTTTGGCAAGGATGACAACAAAAAAACGACGTGGTACGACGTCAACGCCTTCATCGACGACCTTGCTGGCGACATGCTGGGGATGCGCATGTATGTTCACGTGAAGGGCCGCCTTGACACCTCTATTTACGAGAAGGCGGACGGAACGCAAGGAGTCGGCCTGACCATTCTTGCGTTCGAGGTTGAGCCGACTGAGCCCCCGCAAAAACGCGCGGAAGAAGTAGCGGAGTAACTTGTCGGCCGGAGCACAGAAACCGGAGCCTCGCGACCGCCGAGGCTTCTGCGTTTCTGCAGTGTCGTTCGTTGACCACTTGCTTTTGTAAAGCCTTAACCCTAATATACATCTGCTAAACAGCGCAACGCCTTTTGTAAAGCCAGCGTCGCGTTCTAGCCTACCGGAGACTCACCATGCCAAAACTCGTTCTGGAAATTGAAGAAGAGGACATCGAACGCGTCACGCTTGGCCTGCCCAAGACGACGATGGAACGTTTGCGCGCGTACAAGGCGTACAAGGAGGGTCATCTGGGCGGGAAGCTTAAGATGAACTACTTTGTGCAGCGAATTCTCGACACGCTTATCAGCGACGACAAGGAATTCGTGAAGCACGAGAAAGCTCAAAGCGGCGACAAGTCCGCCGTGAAGTCGGCGAAACAGTCCTGAGGCGGGCAGACCACCGATGTCCCTCACCCCAGTGGAAACGCGTGCGCCCCCGACCCCTGGCAAGCTCGTCTATCGTCTTGTGCTGCCTGAGCAGACGCCTTCGAACAACGTCATAAAGGGCATGCATTTCCATACCTATCGGGCCTTGCGGAAGCGGTGGCGAACGATGGTGCTCGCGGCGCTGCGAGGTTTGCGGCCCGCCAGCTCGATTCGCAACGCAGGACTTACGGTCGTCCGGCATTGTGCCAGCTCGGGCCTCGACTGGGACAACGCGTATGGAGGCCTCAAGCCGTTGCTTGATTGTCTCGTCGAACCGAGCGCGCGCAACCCGGATGGGTTGGGTCTCATCGCCGACGACAATCCCCGCAACATGCCGGTCGCCCCGTACATGCAGCAGGTCGTCTCCAGCAGAGGAGAGGGCCGAACAGAGGTGCTGATTTATGACGTCGAGGGCGGAGCGTCCACGCCGGGATGGCAGGAGGGCGGCAATCTGACATACCACCTCTGGCTTCCTGAAGAGACCCCGTCAAACAACGTCATTAAGGGCTTGCACTTCCATGCCTACCGCGCTTTTCGCAACAAGTGGCGCGACAGGGTGTATTGCGCGCTACAGGGTTCGGGAATAAAGGAAACCGTCGCGGTGTCGCGGCTCGAAATTGTCCGACATTGCGTTGGTCACCTGGACTGGGATAACGCCCTTGGCGGGCTGAAGCCGTTTTTGGACTGCCTCGTGGCGCCGAGTGCGCGCAATCCGGATGGGCTTGGGTTGGTAGCAGACGATAATCCCCACAACATGCCGCAGCCTCCGTTCATGCGGCAGGTCAAGGCGAAGCGGGGGGAAGGCCGGACCGAATTACTTGTGTATGCGATGTAGAAGGTAGCACTCAGTAGCAGGTAGCAGGTAGCAGCCGGGGGAATGAGCCGTTGAGAAGAGGTCAAAACCCGGTCGGTAAGGCAACGGAAGTCAAAAAAAAGAGGACAAATTGTTAAGCACGGGGGTAGCTGCGCCTGCCGTAAAGCTTAAATAGTGGCGTTTTGCAGGGGCCGCCTCGCTCACCACAAGTGCGCGTCAACCGACGCCTGGCTCAGCGAAGCGACGCTTTTGTAAAGGCTGCACTGACAATCTGAACTTTTTGTGCGGTTGTGAACAACCAGCACTCTCTTTGACGTGACATCGCAACGGCGTGGCGGTCCCCGCAGCAGTTCGATGTCGGACCGGAGCTTTTTTGAATGACCAGAAATCGCGCTGAACTTGACGAGCCCTACGAAGGCCCGGACGAGCCGTCTTTTGGTTTCGGCGGAGATGACGTACCAACGCTGGGCGGGCCCGAGGGCGAAGCACTCTTTGGCGACCAGGAGCCAATTCTAAGCGTTGACTCGTTCGAAGATGCCTCCATCGAAGCAGACTTTGGGGACTCTGACCCTGCGGCTACGGCGCGCCGGTCTCCGGGGCGCAAGCGCAAAGCCGTGGTTCCGCCTGAAAAACTCAAGAAGGGCATGAACCTTTACGAGTACCTGAGCCAGTGTCAGCCCCCTCTCGACAAGAAAATCATCGATATTGCTGTCGCCCAGACGCAGGTGCCTGACTCGTTGCACAGCGACGCCGGGCAGGAGATATGCATCGTCTGGTCGCAGATTAAGCCGGACTGGAAGAAGTACAAACCCGGGCAAATCGCGTCATATGCCCACCAGATGGCTCGCCACACCGCATTGCGCCTGCGTCGCGAACTCGGCTCATCGGTTCGGCTTCCGGGGTCCGCCTTTCGCAAACGCAAGGATGGAACGACATATGTGACGCCCGGCGTGCTCTCAGTTCCCCTCCAGTGGGAGGAGCTCGAGGGGTGGATGGATGCGGACGAATCCGCCGATGCTTCCTTTTCCGTCGGCTCGCTCGATGTCAAGGCCGTGGTCAACGACCTGGAGCAAGGTCCTTCGTCTGTCAGCGTGGAAGACGAGGAAATGGAAGCCATGAAGCAGCGTCTTGCGGTGGTGAAAGCCAAGCAGGACCGGCTTACCAAGCAGCAACGGGAGATTTTCATCCTGCTCATCCACGGCGAGACGTACGAAAGCATCCAGAAGCGCCTGGGCATCAAGCGGGCCGCATTGCTCAACGAAATTGAGTCCGCGACGGCGCGACTTTATCGCCGCGATTGATTACACATCGTAGCCCGTTCAATCTCTCTGAACCCCAATGGCCGCAACCACCAAGCCAATCATCGTTGCAGTACTGAGCGCCGCCCTCCTCGGGGCGGCTTTCATACCAAAAGCGCAAGCCAAAGACTTCGGCGTAGTCGCGCAGGTATGGCCCATCACTGAGCGCGACATTCGCGAAATTGTCGCGGAGCAGGTATCTCAGGTCGACTGGAGCGCCGCAAACAAGCAGGTGGTAGAAAGCGGGAAGACGTATCTGAATCGCCTTCCCCGCCGTAACCTGCCGACCGCTACTCAGCTCGCGACCAAATATATCGACCCGTCTATTGTCCTGAACTCTGATGTAAAGGTGCCAGTTAAAACGGCGTCCGGCTACGAGTGGCAAATCGCCTACAAAGCGGGCGAAAAGGTGAACACCCTCGCGAAATTCCGCCCCGCGACAGCCATGCTGTACTTCGACGGCCGAGACCCGGAGCAGGTCGCCTTCGCGAAGACGCTTGCATCAGATATCCACTATCGGGTCGTCCCAATTGAGGCGTCCGGGGAAGACTTCCAGGGCGTATTGAAGTCCTTCAACCGACCGGTGTTCTTCGCCTCCCAGGTGCAGTTGACCCGTTTCGCCATCGATAAGCTACCCGCACTGATTTATCCGGCGAGCGGAAAATACGCCCTCTTCCTCGCGAATACCGTCTTTCCGAAGCCCTATCAGGTCAGTCAGGTGACGAGCCTTTGGCCTGGTCCGGAGACCGGCACACCCGGCGTTTCCTACTCGCCCACTGGTGCACCGGCGGGCCTACCTCCAGGAGCATCGAAATGAGAAAGAGCCTTTTCGCCCTTGCGGCCGCAGTCGCCCTGACCGTTAGTTCGGCGGCGTCCGCCCAGGCAACTGGCGCGGCCGCCGGCTCTGGCAGTTCGTCATCCAGTTCCAGCGGAACAGGGATTAGCGGCATGGCCTGCTCTGGCCGGCTGTTGAACCCCATAAACGACCTGGACTGGAATAACCTCTACCCCATCACCATCGCTGGAGTCCAGTCGGGAGCCAATTCGAATCCTCCGTTGATGTATGAGCCACCCGTCTGTCAATGCGGTTCGGGCATTTTCGGCTACGTCGGCGTCGGCGTCACCTTCTGGATGCCGGCCTACGTTTATGAAATCGAGCGTACCTCGGGATGTCTCGAGTCTCTGGGTGGAATTTCGCTCTTCAAAAGTGGAGCCTCCAGTGGCTTGGGCGCGCTTAACTCGGAGCAGGCGAACCGGAACGGCGACCTTGACTCAAACGTCTCGCGCATGCAGATTCACGAGTATGAGTATCCGGCTGCTACGATGCTCAAGATTATTAAGGACGTCGCCTGCGTGTCCGGAGACGGCTTCAACCTTGGGTATGTCACCGAAATCGACTACACGTGGCAGGACGACGCCTGGGGGGCCATCTTCGCACCAGAGGCAGCGCTCTTCGACTCACTGCTGTTTCAGGCTTCTTGCGCCGTCGACGCGGTCGCAGCTGAGGTCGCGTTCCCCCTCGACCCGATGTTCTGGTGCGCGGGCAGTTGGGGCGGCGTCTACCCCCTTACAGGAAACGGTAATGAAAGCAACACGCCGTTCCAGTTAAACAACCTGGTGATGAGCAAGTTCATCGCACGCCAATTCCGCATTGGTTTGCAATGGATGACTATCGGACCGTTAGCCGAGTGCTCGGCGGTTCCCAGCCCGGTGTGGATTAAGGACCAGTTTCGCGTGAATCAGGTCATGCCCTATCCGCGCAGCGGCCCCCCCATGTACATAGGAGGCCAAGGACTGCTGCAGACGGCAGCTGTGACTCTAACGCTTCCTATCAGCCAAAGTGGCGGGGCTACCGCCGGGTCTAGTGGAACGGCGGAGGGGTCGAATTCTGGCGGCTCCTCATCGTCGGGAAGCTCCGGCGGCAGCCAAGCTCCGTCTCTCACGCTGGACGTGCCAAACATCACGAATTCGCCCACGCACGAGTCGACGGTCAACTTCCTCTGGGAAGGCCAGCAATGCTGCATGCCTATGATGATTTACTGATGAAGAAGACTACTCTCCTCCTCGCGCTCGCTCTTGCGGCGGGCGCCGCGCACGCTCAAGTAGCCGAACAGCCCGCAAAGAGCGCCAGCAATGACGTCGCGATTCCGACGGGCTACGGCACGCAGTTATCGCCCGCCGACTTGGCTCGCGCACAGCAAGCGGGCGAGCTTATCACCCAGTCATCGCTCAACGCGCTTCAGGGCGGCCAAGCCAAACAGTTCACCGAGCAAGCGGCAACCATGGCGCGGCGTGTTGATGACATCGCCGATGGAGCCATCGGCTCGCAGCGAGACGACGTCCTCAAGTTCCTGGGCATTAATCCCCAAGGCGGCTCGAGCATGTATTACTTCGTGTCGTGGTCGATGCCTCTTGAGATGCTCCGCGCGTACGCGGCAGAAGCCATGTGGACTGGCGGATTCCTTGTCTTCAGGGGTATCCCGCCGGACATGGGGCTCAAAGACTTCATCATGACCGACTTGAAGCAACTCGTCTACGGGAAGGGCGCGTCGGCCGCTATCTCCCTCGACCCGAGGCTATTCGACGCGTATGAGGTCAAGGTCGTGCCGACCATCGTGTACACCTCGACGCGAGCCAACATGTCCTGCGACGTCCCGAAGTCGTTCGTCGGCGACGACAAGCAAGTGATTCAGTACAAGGTTTGCCCGGCGGTCGGGCAGGACAAGTACTGGAAAATTTCCGGCGTCGTCACGTCGGACTATGCGCTTCGGGAGTTCATCGCGGACGGAGCGCCCGGCGCGAGCACATATCTCGACGCGCTCAAAAAGGGACAAGCGACGGGCGAGCAGACGCCGATGCTCCAGCAGGGCTTCCAGGGAGAGTGGAAAGACGCGCTCAGCCCGGCAGACGTCAAGGCGATGAAGGAAGGAAAGGCGTCCATCAACGCGCAGTAACAGAACGGGCCGCGATAAAGACTCTTTCTATACGGGCCATGACCCGTTAAGGAAGAGTCCGTTCCCAATGAAAAAAACTGCCCTGTTGCTGTGCCTGCTCACAGCATCGTCCGTAGTGGGTGTTTCGCCTGCTGCTTTCGGTGACACAATGTCCGCCGGTATTGCCATTGCTCAAGGAATGACGGGCAAGACTGCAGCCTTTGACGCAAACGGCAACATCGCCACCAGCGCCAGTGGTGCGGCGACTGCTACAAGCGGACACACCGCAGTGCAGGCCCAGGGCACGTTCTTCAACTCCATGATGGGCGTGACCAGTGTCCAGGGTAATCAGACACCTGGGGCACAGGCGGCCGCTCAGGCGACGGTCAGCGGCACCAGTTATGGCGACTTCGCCTGCACCGGGACAGGCAGCGTCCCCAAATCGGTCGGCGGCCTATCGGTGCGCCTCACGGCCTGTAACGGCGGTTCCGGCGGTGTGACCAGCGTAGCGCTCCAGGTCTGCTCTGCGACCCTGCAAGGCGCTGTGTGCGACGCCAACCAATACACGAACTATACGGTCCGCATGGGCGATTGGGTCAGTCTTGACCCCAAGACTTCGATTGGCGTCTCATGCAATGGCAGCAACGTTTGCCGGGTCTCTGTGTCGGCCACGAAAACCGTAGGCGGCAATGACGCGGCAATTCGCCAGCAAACCGCAGCGGCGGTGGCGGCTCAGGGAGCCTCTGGGGCCGCCGCCGACTTCCAGAAGATAGCGCAGTCCAAGAGCTCGGCCCAGCAGGCGGTCGCCGAGAATTCGTCGGCCTGCTTCCTGATGAACCAGGACCGGCTATCACAGGGACTTCCGGCGGTTAGTTGTGACGGGCAGTCGCAGGTCTCCGGCACCGACCAGATTGCGCAGAACGCGACCAACGCCGCGTCGTGCGACGGCACCTACTCGTGCGCGCGCACCGTAACCTCAGCCGTCAACTACACGCAGGTTTGCACTCGCACGTTCCCGCTGTCTGAATACGACTGCACTTACCAAATTCCCAGCAAGGATTGCACCGTTACGGCCGGACCGCGTTATGCACAGGACAACTCCGACACGACCAGCTCCTGCTCGGCTGCTGACCTGGAAGGCGCGCATAAGGTAGGTTCCACTCAGGGTCAAACGGCGTGCGACAACACGGGAAAGTGCGTGCCGGTCACCCAGTGGACCGACTACTACGTGTTTCCGGACCAGGCAACGCAATCCGGCTCCTGCACCGCGTACCCGTATCAGCTGAACGGCACGCCGGCGGCAGCATGCTCGAATCAGGGCAAGGGCCAGTTGACCGGCTGTGCGTCGGGCGGCTGGTACGGCCGAACGCTCCCAGACAGCCAATGCACCAACGTCTCGGAAATTCCACAGACCGACGGCTCGGTGGCCCAGACCATCACAAACCTCACGAACGCAGACAAGAACGGCTGCGGCTATTGCGTCATGCAAACGATGGCGGACACCTGCTACGCTCAGCCCGGCTCCGGGGCAGCACTTGCGGACGACTGCTCTACCTCCCTTCACAACAACTGCCAGTTGCAATCGGTCACACCACAGTCGTCGGTCGGGGGACTCACGACGTCGCAACAGGAGCAATATCAGTGCACGCAAAGCCAGACCCAATGCGCCGAATGGCAACAGAATACGACCTGTACAGGCGGGTTGACGCACGGGCTTGACGGGAACAACGCCACCATCAACACCAACCCATCAAGCTTTACGCAAGGTGCAGCATCCGCCGCTGTCATCGATGCCATCGCGAAGTCAGGAAACACCAGCGCACAGCCAGGCGCGCTGCCGCTTATCTTCTCAGGTGCGGACTTGCGTTGCCGCAAGCCCGTTGGCTTTCTCTCTGGCACGTTGATGAATGATTGCTGCCGTACGGACCTGAAACAGACGGGTGGAGGAAGTCCTTTCGGCCAGTGCAGCCAGAACGAAGTCACCCTTGCGGCCGCGCGCCGAGCTGACACTATCTACTACGTGGGTGAGTACTGCTCAAAAAAGATTGGATTCGGGCCTTTCAAAAAGTGCATCGAGAACACGCAGACCTACTGCACGTTCGATGGCTTGTTACCAAAGACGGTGCAGATTCAGGGGCGCCAGCAACTGGCCCAGTTGACTACCACTGGCTTTGGCAGTGTCCAGTCGCAGGAATTGAAGTTCAACTACTATGACGGCAATGGCGGTTGGGGACAGGCAATGACCGTCAATGGCGTAACCGTGGTGCCGTGGCGCAACCCGACGTATTGCCAGAATCCGGACCAGGCGGCCAGCGCCATGCAGAACAATCCCAATGCGGTTTCATGCCCGCCGGTGCTGACGCAATGGTTCGCGGTATGCGATAGCGGCCAATGCGGTAATCTTCCAGACGACCCGGCGCTCGGTGCAGCTGGGTGGGTGGTGCAGCAAGTCGACCCCCTCAAAAACGAGGTCAACGCCCTTTCGCGGTACGCGTCTATCTCGGGCGCCTGCGACCCCGCCTCGTCGGCTTGCTCGTATAAAGTCAACGCTTGGCCCGCCGGCATTGGCGGTAAAGCGGTCATGAGCCGCCAGGTCAGCTTTCCGCTCTTCGCCACCCCGGGCGTAGCGCAGAACGAATTCAGCATCGGCGACTACGTGTTGCGCCCCGTGGCAGCAATCGGAGCGGCCGGCACCGCCTCGATGCCCGACAATCTGGACCTCGAGTTCAGCATCGACTATGGACAATCGTGGTCCACTTTGGCGCTGCCGACGCATACGCCAGACGTCGGTGTGACGCTGCCAAATTCCGATGTCAATCTGTCTGGAAGCTGCAGCGCCCAGACCAACCTTTGCCAATTCAAGATGGTAGGCACCGTCGTTGCCACTGCCAAGCCTTGGGGCTCTGCCCAAGGCCCGGATTGCTCTGGCTTCACAGCCTCGCAACTCTCGGTCCTCGATTTTGACAAGATGGACTTTTCAGAGTGGATGGCGCAGGTGATGAACAACGTTAAGGCGCCCGACGGCTCTTCTCTTGCACAAACCGCAGTTCAGGATTCGAAAGACTTTTACAATGCGGTGCAAAGTGGCGCAAGCATTGCGGCGAACGTACCGGGGGCTTCCCAAACAGCAGTGATAAATCCGACGCAGGGGTTGGGGCCATTCATCGCGCGTCTTACCGTGGCATCGAACTACCCAACATCGACCGGAGACCCCGCTACCGATACGGACCCGGTGTCGTCTGTGAAAATCGACTGGGGCGATGGCTCGCTAACTGATGTCGCGGACCTCGAGCAACACCTTGATGCGTCGGGCAAACAGGAAACGGCATACGCCGCTCAGCACCAGTATCCCGCCACCAACAAGCTCCTGAAAAATCCGGCGACACAGAACGTACCGATGACGGTCACGCTTACCATTTCCTCGAAGAGCGGGATACACTATACGACGTTGCAGGTCACCGATGTCTGGGACACCATAGATGGAGTCGGCTTGAATGGACAGGGTACATCGTCGGTAGGAAAGACCGTGACTACCGCTGCGCCGAAAGCGATGCAATAATCAATAGAAGGTAAAAGGATGACGAGGATAATGTTATTGGCCAGCCTGGCTGGCACGGTTTTGCTGTTGATGACCACCCGTTTGTCAGGGCGTGAGAAGAAGGTTGCATTTGCAACCGAAGAAGCCTCTCAAGGCAGTGCATTGGTGCCGGAAGTGCTACAGGTGGCGGGGACGGTAAAAGTGCCCGCATCCCTGCGCGGTTTCGTCACCCGCTTTGATATTCCGAAGGACCGCTTAGACGATGTGGTTTGTTACGGCGTTCCCGGCACGCTGTCGGACATGCCTGACGACGTCCGCGAGCTGCTGCGGCTTTCGTACAATCACGGCGAAACCCGAGGCCTAGAAGTGGCTGAAGTCCTTTTCAAGAACCGACCGTTACAGGTAGGCGAAGCGCTTTACTTCGCCTTGATGAAGAAAACCCGGTCGCAAGACGAAGAGCCGACGATTTACTCGTTTCTATCGACTGCTCTCAAGTAGTCGATAGGCTGTTTCGAGTCCCTTGTTCAAAAGCCCCGCACACCACGGGGCTTTTTCTTTGTCTCTAACCCCGGAACGCATGAAAATGGTAGCAGGACGTCTCTACACATTCGACTTACCTCTGTCAATGTGTTTGGAGACGGCATGCTTATTGGAAGAAAGGACGCCATGGCCTTACTGGGCTTTGGCGCAGGAATCGCCGCGTCAAGCCCGTGGCTCGCCGGCAACCCCCTTGCCCTCGCTGGTCTAGCGGGGCCCTTCGCCGGTGCCTCATGGCTCGCGTACAAGGCCACCCGGGAGTGGCTGGACCGCACTGACACCGAGTCCCGAGAGAATTTCATCCTGCCCTCGGATGAGACTTATGGCGAACTGATGCACACGCAGAAGGGTCTTCGCTTCGGCTATACCCGCGACAATGCGCTTCCGGTTGACATCGAAGACGGCTTCCTCCAGCGCCATACCGCCATCATCGGACAGAGCGGGGTCGGCAAAACGACCCTGGGTGAGTTCCTGCTCTGGCAGCAAATCTCGCGTGGTGGCGGCTTTATTTTCATCGACGCAAAACTCGACGCCGAGACTCGTGACAAGCTGGGCCTGATGATGGCCGTCGCGGGCCGCTCCTCCGAGCTTTACGTCCTTAACGTCGACAAGCCCGAGAACTCCAACACCTACAATCCGCTCCTTCAAGGGGACCCGGACGAAGTCGCGAGCCGCCTGCTCAACCTTCTACCGTCGGCCGATAACAACCCTGGTGCCGACTATTACCGTCAAAGCACAAACTACGCGCTGACCGTAATAATGGGCGCACTCCAGGCAGCAAAAAAGCGCTTCCACTTCTCTGACATCACCATTCTGCTGCAATCCGGGCGCGCGCTGGCAGAAATCGAGCGGATGATTCCGGCGGGGACCCCGCAGCGGATGGCGTTTCAGCTGTTCCTTGACCAGTTCCGCAAAAAGGGCAAGGAAGGTGTCCAGATTGACATCGACCGTGTTAAGCAGGTCCTCGGCGGGATGGCCGGCCGTATGGCCACCTTTGCCCAAGGCAAGTTCGGAAAGGTATTCAACACCTACACGCCCGAAATCGACTTGACCGACATCGTCCTCAATAATAAATGTCTGTACGTGATGCTACCGACGATGGGGAAGGATACGGCAGCCCTGAACCTTGGGAAGATGATTCTGTCGGACCTTCGCACGGCAGTCTACAACGTACAGGGCCTCAAAAAGATTTACAGGCCGAGTCCGCCGTTTCTGGTGTTCGCTGACGAAATGGGCTCATACGTTATGCCCGGCATCGCCCGTCTTTTTGAGCAGGCCCGGTCAGCCAATATTTGCATGGTGCCCGCCTTTCAATCGTTCGCAAACCTTAGCGTCGTCTCGCCAGATTTCGCCGACATTATCATTCAGAACACGTGGAATAAGGTGTTCTTCAAGTTCGCTTCCAAGGACTCTCCGGAACAGGCTGCAGAGATTATCGGCAAGTCCAAGAAGTACGTCTATTCGATGTCCGTGAGTGAAAACGAGGGGGAGTCTTCGCAGAATACCCGTACCACGCCCCAGGCGAATGCGTCGAAGGGAGGAGGCATGTCCGAGTCATTCCGCGCTTCCGAGGAGTTTCGCGTTACACCGGACCACTTGAAATCCATCGGTATGGGTGAGGCGTTCGTGATGAGTGGCCCGCGCATCTATCACATCAAAACCCCAATGTTGCTGTATCCCGAACCCGTCCCCGAATATCACGTGCTGCGTAGAAAGATTGAGATGCAGCCGGGAGAGGAAGGACTGAATTTCGAGGAGCGCTACAAGGAATTTCTGATGTCCGTCGAAGAAGAGGCTCGCCTGCCCGCGAACGCCCCCTCTGAGCCTCGTGGGGAATAAACCTCGGCCTTACACGAAAGCATGCGGTCGACGATGCCTCATGTTCGGCCTCCCGCCCTATTCTACGGAGAATGCCTTGAGCTCAACGAATCCGCGTATTCTTGAAAAGCTGGGGACCATCGTCACCCAGATTCCGACTCAAATCAACGACGACAGCCAGGCAGACCCCGTGGTTGACGTGAGCGTTATTACGATTCAGCTCGGCGGCGACGTGACTGTCATGCGCCTGGACTCCCCCGACGATTCCCCTTTCGCGACAGAGCTCGCAATGATGAAGGCTTTACTCTCTACAGTGAGTACGAACGAACCCAGCCCCCGGGTGCGGACCCTGCTGACAAAAGCGCTCAAGCAGGTCGAATTCGCGTACCGCATCAAGACGGGTGAGGTTCGAAGCACCCTCGTACACTGAAAGGAGCACCTCGTGAGCACCATCATTTTCGTATTGTCGGGCATCATCCTCGGACTTGTCATCATGAGCAAGATTCCCGGACTGGAGCATTTTGTAAAGCCGACTATTGACCTGCTCTTCACATTCATAAAGTTTTTGTGTGCGAACGCGTCTGCGTGGGCAGTGTATTTTTTCAAAATGTTCGTGGATTCCCACCTCGACCTGCTCAAGCACCTGTCCCTTTCGGCCGACGCAATCGACCCCTCGATGAAAATGAAGAAGAACGCTGCCTGATTTCCTACCTCGAATGCAGTCGAGTCCTCAGCGCTTGCCGGCTGCACGTAGTCCGACGTGACTATACAGATTTTTGAGGCGTCGTCACTGCGTTCAGGGCAAACCCAGGCGGCTTCCTCACCCTTCATCGGGTGAAGGCACCGCACCCTAGGACCTCGACGGCGCTGCACGATGTGGCGCCTTGCAAACGACATCAAACCCCACTCTTCGCCCCTTTCCCACTTCCCCGACCGGTGCCACATCCGCGTCTGCGGGCAACTCACGGGGAAGGTAGTTCCCATCATCGGGCGTCGTCCTCGCGGGCTGGCATCCGATTTTTAACAAGGATGAGATACATGTCCAACGCATCAAACCCGGTTGACTTCGGGAAATATCACACTATCCGGCGCAACGGGTCGGTAGTCGCATTTGAGCCGAGTAAAATCTCGGTGGCACTGACCAAGGCTTTCCTCAGCGTACTTGGCCGCTCGGACGCAACGCCCTCGAGCGTCCACTCGAAGGTGTCCGTACTCACGGAAACCGTGGTGGTGGGCCTCGTTCGCAGCCGGCCGCAAGGCGGGGCGATTCACATCGAGGACATTCAGGACCAAGTCGAATTGGCCCTGATGCGCGCGGGCGAGCACGACGTTGCGCGCTCGTACGTTCTCTATCGTGAAAAGCGCGCAGCTGCTCGCGAGTCGCACCGCGACGCGCTGGGTTCGACAGTCATCAATGTGGCAAAGGCCGACGGCTCACGCGCGCCCCTTGACGTTGTCGCGTTGCGCGCACGCATCGAACTGGCCGCGAGCGGACTTCACGAGGTCGACGTGGGCCGGATTCTCACCGACACCCTGAAAAACCTCTATGACGGTATTCGCGAGCACGAGGTCAACACGTCCGCAATCATGGCCGCCCGCGCGCGCATCGAAATCGACCCGGCGTACAATCTGGCCACAGCGCGTCTGCTCATGGACGACATTCGCCTCGAGATTCTGGGTGAAAGCGTCGGCGCGCTTCAGATGCAAGCCCGATACGCGTCCTACTTCCCCGAGTTCATCCACAGCGGCATCAAGGCGGAGCTCCTCGACGAGCGGCTGGCTACGTTCGACCTCGCCAAACTCGCCGGTGCAATCAAAGCGGACCGGGACCTTCAGTTCGGTTACCTAGGCCTGCAGACTCTGTATGACCGCTACTTCCTGCACATCGAGGACAAGCGCATCGAGATGCCACAGGCGTTCTTTATGCGTGTGGCGATGGGGCTGGCTCTCAACGAGAAGGACCGCGAAGCACGCGCCGTCGAGTTCTATGACGTGCTTTCGACCTTCGACTTCATGAGTTCGACACCGACTCTGTTCAACTCCGGCAGCCGCCGCAGCCAGTTGTCCAGCTGCTACCTCACGACAATTGCAGATGACCTCGCCGGGATTTATGAAGGCATCAAGGAGAACGCCCTCCTCTCGAAATTCGCCGGTGGCCTCGGGAACGACTGGACGAAGGTGCGTGCGATGGGCTCCTGGATTAAGGGAACCAATGGGAAATCGCAAGGTGTTGTGCCGTTCCTGAAGGTCGTGAACGACACGGCCGTCGCTGTGAACCAGGGCGGGAAACGCAAGGGCGCGGTCTGCGCGTACCTCGAAACGTGGCACGCGGACATCGAGGAATTCCTCGAACTGCGCAAGAACGTCGGCGACGACCGCCGGCGCACGCACGACATGAACACGGCCAACTGGATTCCAGACCTGTTCATGAAGCGTGTATTCGACGACGGCGAATGGACGTTGTTCTCTCCGTCCGAATGCCCGGACCTCCATGAGGTGTACGGGAAAGAATTTGAAAAGCGCTATCAGGCGTACGAGGCGAAAGCTGCGCGCGGAGAAATGAAGGTCGCGCGCAAGATTTCCGCGAAGACCTTGTGGCGCAAGATGCTCGCCATGCTGTTCGAGACCGGCCATCCGTGGCTCACGTTCAAGGACCCGTGCAACATCCGCAGCCCGCAACAGCACGTGGGCGTCGTGCACAGCTCCAACCTGTGTACGGAAATTACGCTGAACACCAGCGACAGCGAGATTGCAGTGTGCAATCTCGGCTCGGTGAACCTTGTGGCACATCTCGTGCAAAAAGTCGACGGAACGTGGGAACTGGACGAGCAAAAGCTCAAGCGCACCGTGCGCGTCGCGATGCGCATGCTCGACAACGTCATCGACATCAACTACTACCCGGTGGAAAAGGCGCGCACGTCGAACCTCAACCACCGTCCGGTCGGTCTTGGCATCATGGGCTTCCAGGACTGCCTCCAGGCTATGCGCGTGCCGTACGCTTCCGAAGCGGCCGTGGAATTCGCTGACATTTCTATGGAAATGGTGGCGTACCACGCATACTGGGCCTCGACCGAACTCGCTGATGAGCGCGGTAAATATCCCAGCTTCGATGGTAGCCTGTGGTCACAAGGCATTCTGCCGCACGACAGCGTGGCGCTCCTGGCAAAAGAGCGGGGTGCCTATCTCGAAGTGGACGATACGGTTCGGATGGACTGGGACGGACTGCGCAAGCGCATCGCAAAGGTGGGCATGCGTAACTCGAACTGCCTTGCCATCGCTCCAACGGCGACCATTTCGAACATTATCGGCGTTTCTGCGTGCATCGAGCCGACCTACCAGAACCTCTATGTGAAGTCGAACCTGTCCGGTGAGTTCACGGTGGTCAACGACTATCTCGTGCGTGAACTGAAGGCACGAGGTCTCTGGGACAGCGTCATGGTCGCCGACCTGAAGTACTTCGATGGCAGCGTAGGTAACATCGACCGCGTTCCGGATGACCTGAAGGCCGTGTTTGCCAACGCCTTCGAGATAGCTCCGACGTGGTTGATTCAGGCTGCTTCCCGCCGGCAGAAGTGGATTGACCAGGCGCAGTCCCTGAATATCTACATCAAGGGCGCATCCGGCAAGGTACTCGACGAGACCTACAAGGAAGCGTGGTTGCGCGGCTTGAAAACGACGTATTACCTGCGGACCCTCGGGGCTACTGCAGCGGAGAAGTCGACCGGAAATGGCGGTGAGCTTAACGCGGTGCCGGTACATGGCGGTGCGCATCAAGCTACACAGCTCGCGGCAAAGGCTCCAGCTCCGACCGCCGCAGTGCTGCCGGTGCCGGTTGCACCTCCTGTTCCGCAGGCCGCCCCGGAGCCCGAGGACGATATTGTCGGTCCCGCGTGCATGCTCCGGCCAGGCGACGTCGGCTTCTCCGAATGCGAAGCGTGCCAGTAGAAATGCGTTGAACCTTTGAACCAGAACTCCGGGGCAGCGAACAGCTCGCCCCGGAGTTCTGCCCCAAATTTGTAAAAATAGATGGAGATTTTCATGCTCAACTTCGACGATGACGCTATCGTGCCGGCGCCCGTTCCTGCGGCGGCTACCGCCCGCATTCGCGCCTCTGAAAAGCGCGTCATCAACGGCAAGACGGATGTCAACCAGCTGGTCCCGTTCGCCCATAAGTGGGCGTGGGACAAGTATCTGTCCCAGTGCTCGAACCACTGGATGCCGCAGGAAATCAATATGCAGCGCGACATCGAGCTGTGGAAAAATCCTGACGGACTGACCGAGGATGAACGCCGCATCGTAAAGCGCAACCTCGGCTTTTTCGTGACGGCCGACTCGCTCGCGGCGAACAATATCGTCCTCGGAACGTACCGACACATCACATCGCCCGAATGCCGGCAGTTCCTGTTGCGTCAGGCATTCGAGGAAGCGATTCATACCCACGCGTACCAGTACATCGTCGAAAGCCTCGGCCTCGACGAGGGCGAGCTCTTCAACGCCTATCGGGAGATTCCCTCCATCCGGAACAAGGACGAGTTCCTGATTCCATTCATCGACGTCTTGTGCGACCCTTCGTTCGCCACCGGCACGCTTCAGTCTGACCAGACATTGCTGAAGTCGCTCGTAGTGTTCGCCTGCATTATGGAGGGCCTCTTCTTCTACGTCGGATTCACACAGATTCTGGCTCTCGGTCGCCAAAACAAGATGACCGGCGCGGCGGAACAGTATCAGTACATCCTGCGCGACGAGTCAGCTCACTGCAATTTCGGCATTGACCTTATCAACCAGATAAAGCTCGAGAATCCGCATTTGTGGACCGAGGAGTTCAAGGCCGAGCTCACTGCAATCTTTCGCAAGGCGGTCGACCTCGAATTCGCCTATGCGGAAGACACGATGCCGCGCGGCGTCCTGGGCCTGAACGCAGGGATGTTCAAGGACTATCTGCGCTTCATCTGCTCACGACGGATGGTGCAAATTGGTCTTACCTCGCTTTTCCCGGACGCAGTGAATACGTTCCCGTGGATGAGTGAGATGATTGACCTCAAGAAGGAGCGAAACTTCTTTGAAACGCGAGTCATCGAATATCAGACCGGCGGAGCTTTGAGCTGGGAATGACCGCTGAGTTGCAAAGCAATAGGCCTCGGTTGCTCTGCCGTCGCCCGCATGCAAACGCTGCGGGCGTTTTTACGGGCGTCGCGCGCTGACTGCTGTGGGCGATTGGGCACTCATCACAGATAAGAAGTGTCTATCGGACACGAGCCTGGGCTACCTCTCGCCGAACCGGGCATGGTAATCATTACCCCAGTTCGCTCACCAGGTCGAGGGCCTTGTCAAGCCGCGCGACATGCCGAACATCAATGCCCGGGACCGGCTTTGCCAGCTTATTGGCCGCTGGGACAATGGCCAGCTTAAATCCAAGCTTCGCAGCCTCCCGCAAGCGCGTCTCCACATCCGGAATGGCCCGAATCTCTCCAGCAAGTCCTACCTCCCCAGCAAGCACGAGTCCAGTCGGCAACGGTCTGTTCCGGAACGACGAATGTACCGATAGAAGCGCGGCGAGGTCTGACGCCGGCTCCGTCAGTCGAACGCCGCCGACGACCTTAAGATAAACGTTTTGCTCGAACGATTGCGTTGGCGCGTGCTTGTTCAACACCGCAATGAGCATCTGGAGCCTGTTCAAATCGAAGCCTGATGCATAGCGGCGCGGGGATGGGCTCGTCGTATCCTCCACGAGCGCCTGAACTTCTACCATGAACGGTCGATTGCCCTCGAGCGATGAACACACCGAACAGCCGCTAACCGGTACGTCGTGCTGCGTGAGAAACATGGAGCTCGGGTTCGACACTCCGCTCAGCCCGGTCTCCGTCATTGCGAAAACACCGAGTTCATTGACCGCCCCGAAGCGATTCTTTATCGCCCGCAACATCCGGTAGGATGACCCGGGTTCACCCTCGAAGTACAGCACCGTGTCAACGATGTGTTCGAGCACCCGAGGCCCCGCTAGATTCCCCTCCTTTGTGACGTGGCCGACAAGGAAAAATGTCGTGCCGCGCGACTTCGCGTAGCGGGTCAACTCTGCGGTGCACTCGCGGACCTGCGTCACCGAGCCCGGCGCTGACTCATATTTGCTCGAGAACATCGTCTGAATTGAGTCCAGCACGGCAACGCGGGGCTTGTACTGCTCCACCTGTTGCAGGACACGTTCAATCTGCGTTTCAGCGACCAGCTTAATCTGGCAGTCACCAACTCCCATCCGGTCTGCTCTCAGCTTGATTTGCTGCTGCGATTCCTCGCCTGACGCGTAGAGCGCCATGTCGTGACGGGATATGCTGGCCAGCGCTTGCAGAAGCAGTGTCGATTTACCGATGCCCGGGTCGCCACCAATAAGGATGACCGCGCCCCGCACAATGCCCCCTCCGAGCACCCGGTCAAGCTCGTCGACCCCGCTGGGGCTGCGCGCCACATCTTCTCCCTCAACCAGGTTCAAATCAATCGCCGGTGTGGACTCGCCGGCCCACGACGAATACTTGCTCGGACCGGAAGTGTCGACCATTCCCTCCTGAAGGCAATTCCACTCATTGCAATGAGGACATTGCCCCGCCCACTTCGACGTCTGTCCGCCACACTCTGTACAAAAATAGCCGGTCTTTTGTTTCGCCATCGTTTACTTTATGTAAAGGCTAAAGGAGGGGTGCCAGCTTACCACATGCAGGCTTCACAATAATGCAACGCAACGCCAAACCGATACTGGTAGTGACTTCCGGGTCGTGGCTGTGGACTGGTTACACCTATAGCAGAGGTACAAGTCCTCGTTTAGCAACCGTAATGACTGACGACGCGACTCCCGCCCATTTAAAAACCGGGCGCTACACGTCTATCGGAACTCATTCAAACCGGAGAAAACAATGCCCGACTTTGCCGACGACGCCTCTGCGCTGGAGGAACTCGCGTTACAGCAAGCCTTGCAGGCGCATCGGAACAAAGGGCGTCAACTCGCGCCCAAAGGCACATGCCATTTCTGTGACAGCCCTCTTGAAAAGGTCGAGGGAAAGGACGTCCAGCTCTTCTGTGACGTGAACTGTTCCAAGGACTGGGAGCGTCAGGAGAAGGCAAAACAACGACGCTGAAAAAAAGTTTGACACTTTACAAAAACGGTGGCTATACTGATTCACATCGGTAACCACAAAGATGTACCAAACCCGAAATGAAAAAACGACACTTCTTCGTACTCGCATTAGCTCTGACGCTGCATGTCGCCTTCACGGCGGCAGGGTATGCTGCGAATGCAGATACCTCGATGTCCGTGTCGTCCCCAGCGTCAAGAACAGCTCTTGACATGGAAATCGGTAAGTAGAAAGTCCTGATGGATACTCCGCCAGGACCACCCGGCGGAGAGACCCTCCAGCAGCATCAGACAACCCCGCCGGGTAGAGCCAGCAAGGCTCACACGACGGGGTTTTGGTTTTTGTTTGAACGAAGTTTTCTTAAGACTGTCAGTGCCTTTCTTGAGTCGCACCTGCTGATTCGACAAAGCTTTCTGGACCGCCACTGCCAGTCTTAAGTAGATTTATTCGCTCTTTTACAATTCGAGAAGAATGTCCTGTACCGACACAGGTTGTCGTTTTGTCGGTCGGTTCGTGTGCACCGCCTTTTGCAGATTCGAAAGGTTAAGCACGTCGTCCCAGCCCGGTAATGTGCGCCCTTAGGACCCCTGGTGCTTCGCGTTTCTCAATGAGAAGCGGTTGTTCTACCAAGTCTAACGAGGGCAATCCATTACCGGGTAAAAGATGAGGAAAGTCGCCGGAATAGCTCAGCTGGTAGAGTAACGCACTCGTAACGCGTAGGTCGCAGGTTCGACCCCTGCTTCCGGCACCACTGTAATGCCTGCTGAGTAACGGGGTTTTACCCCGACAGCCAGTGAGTTCGAACCTACCGCGTCCACCATCAACAAATTGCGTTCCCGGGGAGCGTCATTTGTTAATGGCCGAAGCAAGGTCAGAGTTATTGGGGGTGTAGCTCAGTTGGGAGAGCGCCTGCTTTGCAAGCAGAGGGTCGTCGGTTCGATTCCGACCACCTCCACCAGTTTCGCCGTAGTGTAAGGGAACGCCAAGTCCCTTTCCATGTGCTGAAGATACCAAAGCAAAACGTTCGCAAATTTCCCTTGCCCCGCGTCAACCGAGGGGTCCTCATGGCCCGGGACCTCGTGCAGCGCCGTATGCGTGGGGGAACTGGGATTTGCCCTATCGTGCTGCCCGGGTATTCTCGGAAAGGAAAGCAAACGGCTAGTACATCGACGCATAGGGGTCGCCAGCAGCGCGCGCACCAGGCCCCGGAGCAGAGTTCGTCGTCTGCCGGCGAATTTAACTTGGTCGACTAGCTCAGTTGGTAGAGCGGCGCCCTTACAAGGCGAAGGTCCACAGTTCGAGCCTGTGGTCGACCACCAAGGTTGCTGTCGACGCTTCTCGCGCCGACGGCGCCACCTCGAAGGAGCTTAACTGGCGGGTTCAACCCGTTGCAGGCTCCTCCGAGGTGGTAACAGCCCAGCGTTAAGAGAAGCTGCAACCCAAGCCGTTACGGCAAGACGCATCCCGGCGACGTCGTCCGAATATTTCGGTGACGCAAAGCGAGGGTGGAAGGCCGAATCAGGGAGAGTCCTAGAGGCTCTTAAACGCGCCACGGAAGGACTGTTATCACCCTGCGGGAACATGGGGGAGTGGTTTAACCCAGCAACCTTGAAAGCTGCCGTCGGGGCGACCCGGCCATCCGTTCGACTCGGATTGTTCCCGCCATCTCTTAACCGCGTATATACCCAATGCCATTCTGACTGAGCGGCCTTCGGCATATATGTGCCTTGATAGCTCAGGGGTAGAGTACCGCGTCGACAACGCGGGGGTCGATGGTTCGAAGCCATCTCGAGGCACCAACGTTTTTCGCGCGAGAGCAGTCGATAGCTCGTCCGGTTTGATTCGGTTTCGCGCAACCATATTGAAATGAAGTACGGCTTTACTCTGGATGTGGGCTGTTAGCTTATGGGTGGAAGCGTCCGGCTCATAACCGGTTGAGAAAGGTTCGAGTCCTTTACAGCCCACCAGAAGAAACCGTTTTCGGCCCCGCTGGTGAAATCGGTAGACACAGGGGACTTAAAATCCCCGCTCATTAGAAGCTTGTCGGTTCGACCCCGACGCGGGGTACCAGTAGTGTCGATTGTCGGTCGTGCGAAGTTGGCGAAATTGGTAGACGCACCAGGTTTAGGTCCTGACGCCGGCAACGGCGTATCGGTTCGAGTCCGATACTTCGCACCACTTTTCCGTCCATGCAAAGGATGGTGAAAAACAGAAAACGCCCACAAGACGCGCAGCAAAAGCTTTTGTAAAATCGATGCATTGCCGGCTTAGCTCATCAGGTTAGAGCAGTAGCTTTGTAAGCTTCAGGTGGCCTGTTCGAGTCAGGCAGCCGGCACCATTTTTCAGTTTCAGTGTTATACTTGTTTCAGCTTTTGTTTTTCGTCGGAGCGTAGCGCAGTCTGGTAGCGCACGCGGCTGGGGGCCGCGTGGTCGGAGGTTCAAATCCTCTCGCTCCGACCATCTCCCCTAGATTTGTGAAGAAAATGCAATTCGCAAGAGTTATCCTGCTCACGTCGGAGCGTAGCGCAGCCTGGTAGCGCAGCTGGTTTGGGACCAGCGGGTCGAAGGTTCAAATCCTTTCGCTCCGACCATTCTCTTCACAATATTTCTTCTTCTTCTTCTTCTTCTTCTTGGTTAGTTGGCCGAGTGGCTCAGGCAGCGGTTTCATACGCCGCGCACATCGGTTCGAATCCGTTACTAACCACCATTTTTGTTCGATTTGCCGGGGTATTAGCTCAGCCGGGAGAGCGCTTGCATGGCATGCAAGAGGTCGCGGATTCGATTTCCGCATACTCCACCACGATATTGCTGGTAAGGAAAGACCCCTTGGGAGTGTGATAACCGTCTCTTAAACACGCCTCGTTAAAATGACGGGTTGCAGCCGTCAATTTGACGATAGGCGACGTGGGATGACTAAGCGCACAAACGGAGCCTGGGTAGCGCAGGGCTTGAAACCTTCGCGCGGATACCGCACCGGCCAGCAATTCGCCTTCGCCTGTCAACACGCCGGTGGCCGAAACGGATTAGGCACCCGCCTCCTAAGCGGGTTTTCACTTACGCGGGTTCGAATCCCGCCCGGCGTTCCATTTCGATTGGAATCGTTGCCTCCGTATCCCCTCGTCCTTCTAAGACGCCGAAAGGGTAATGAACGCATGTGAGTTTGAGCCTCACCGGAGGTGCCAATGCTACTTCATCATTCTTCTCGAATTCTCTGTGTTGCCACCCTACAGATGGCGCTTACGACACCTGTAGGGTAACAACCCATCATTCATCCCCTTCCTCCTAGGCGTCCTCGCAGCTGTTGTTTACTTGCGACTGTAAAGCCAGTTTTTTGTAAATCCTGCTGGACAATTGAGCGAGGCAGCGACTATGCTGTTTTTACCCCGCCTGAGTCGGTCCGAAAGGAGCACTCGGCGATTCCGCCCTGAATTGGAAAGTGAGATGGCACGTCTCACATGGGCAGGTGGCCTGGAAGACCTCCCATCGTGGAAAACCATGGACGAGTTGACCGACTAGCTCGGCTCTCTTCGGAGGGAAGTCGCGTGACTGGCAAAGTGCCCTGTGCCTCCGCGCCTGGTAAGCGCGGGAGGCACACCCTCTCTCAGTTCCTGACGGCCTGTTTCGCAGTTGGTACTTTTTGGCGCTTGACTCTCACGCTCTCCAAAGAACTGCGGCCGTACTTAAGGCCGTAAATCCTCCCGCAGTCGACCGCCGCTGATGTCCCCTTGCTCAAGACACTTCTTTTCGTAGGTCCTCTTCCTTAGCTCCCCGGTGCGCAACAGGCGTCACATCAGCGACGCCTGAAACAAGTGCCGTCGTATAGACGGCGTGGCACGGAGTTAATTCATCTCGGCATCGGACGCTGCGGCTTCGTCCGGTGCTGGCTCTACGTCCGTGGCCAGTTCTGTGGCGTTAGGCCTGTTGGCCTCAGCGATGCAACGGTACACCACCTCCCCGGGCACCGTCTCTTGCGCGTCCAGCGCCGCTGCAAGCGCATCGAGAGCGCGTCGATGTGAGTTCAAGATGGTCTCGCATCGCCGTTCGGCTTGTTCGACAAAACCGCGCGTCTCGGTGAGTACATCAGCCTGCATCGAACGGGCTTCGCTCTCTGGCAGGCCCGCGACGCTAACCGCCCCGATTCGATAACTCATCCCCCATATCGCCACCATTTTGTAGGCCCTTTTCGTGACCTCTTCGAGGTCGGCCTGCGCTCCGGTGGACACTGTTCCAGTGACCATTTTTTCGGCGACCCGGCCGCCGAGGTACATCGCGAGCGAATCGTGCAGGTAATCTTCGCCAAGCAGGAACGGGTCGTACTGCTCTGTGACAAGCGTTACGCCGAGCGCAGCGCCGTGCGGCATGTTGGTAACCTTCTCGACGACGCCGAGATTAAGCACTGCGGCAACGATGGCGTGGCCGGCCTCATGAACGGACACGCGCCGCACCGTTTCGGGCTGCATCGCCTTTTTACGCTCGGGTGCTGGCGCTCCCATCTGGTGTTGCTCCAAGGCAGCCATCAGATGTTGATGCGTTACCTGCTGCGCATTTGTATTTACCGCAAGAACAGCGGCATCGTTCACAACGGATTCGATGTCTGCCGGGGCGCGCCCGCTCGATAGTCGCGCTAACTGCCGAAAATCGACGCCTTCAGCTAGTTTGAGCTTTTTCCCGTAGAACTCGAAGAGATTCTCCCGCTCGTCGACCGTGGGCAGCGCAATGAAGACCGTTCGGTCAATCCGGCCAGAACGAAGCAGCGCTTTGTCGACGTTGTCCGGGTGGTTCGTGGCGAAGATGACAATGACCCCGTCCGTCGCGCGGAACCCGTCCATCTCGACCAGGATGGCATCGATAATGCGGTTGTTTTCTGTCTCTGCCGCGCCGCCGCCACCGTTCGAGCGCTGGCCGATGGCGTCCGCTTCGTCGATGAAAACGATGCATGGCGCGTGCTTCTTCGCGAGCGCGAAGAGAGACTTTACCCGAGCCACCCCAACGCCCAAGAACTTGGCCGTGAAGTCGCTCCCTGACAGACAGATAACGTTCGCGCCGCACTCGCCGGCCAGCGCGCGAGCCAGCTTAGTCTTGCCTGTTCCTGGCGGCCCCACTAGAAGCCGCCCGCGCGGCGGCTTGGCGCCCATCGCCACGAATCGGTCCGGCCGACGCAAGTAGCTTTGAATGTCCTGCAGAGCGGCCTTCGCCTCGGCGGCGCCAATGACGTCCGCGAACCTGCCTTTCGGCCGCTTCTCCAGCGAGAAGCGGCGCATGTCCCCGAGCAACTGTTTGGCCATCACACCAAGCAACCCGAGCATCAGTATGGGCATGCCGACGTTAAAGAGACGAACGATATCGACTTGTGCAAGCGCGTGTGCCATTGGACTCGCCGGAGGCGCAATACCTGCCACATTCACTACTTTGACCGCCCCGTTCTTCATCTGGTCTTCGAGCAGCTTCGAGACCAGTAGCCATTGCTCGGCGACGTTGACGTAATAGCGAGCTCCGGATTTGAGTGTAACAAGAGCGAATGATGGCGACAGGACCACTGACTGAACGGCCGACGCCCGGACATCCCTGCTCATCACAGTCAGGTCGCGCTCCGTTTTGAACCACGAGTTCGGATTGGCTTGAGCTTCTACAGCAAGGCCGTCTTTTCCAATATCCGGCACCTTCCCGTATAGTTGCACGACGACCAGGGCTACCGCTGTGAAGGCGGCGAGCGCGGCTAGACGTAGTACCTGGCGGACTGCAGGCCGTTTAGCGAATGCCTGAGCACGGGCGATGACTTCCGCTGATTTCTGGAATATGCGTTGCATGGAACTTTCGGTAGGGATGTTGGTGGCGCGGCACGGAAAGTCTACCACGTAGTGCTTTTGTAAAGCCTACTGCGCAGGTATGTTAAACTTGACAAATACCCCTCGCGCCGCAGAAAACGTATAGCGGACTAAACGGCCGCGCCGCCGCCCTTTGCGACTCGGGCGCCTTTACATTGCATATGTCGACACAACAAGGTTGTTTCGTGGAACAAAACACGACTGCAGTAGACCGCGCGCTCGCGTTCATAGACGATAGCTATGCAAAGCTGGCCTCACTCCCCGACTTTCGCCGGCGTGAGGCGCAGCCACAGTTATCGAAGGCCATCGCCCTAAGTTTTCTTCAGAGCAAGCCGCTGCTCGCCGAGGCTCCGACCGGAACAGGCAAAACGCTCGCATATCTTGTCGGTTCTTTGGCGGCTGCGGATGTGACTGCGACCAGCGGGCGGCCGAAGCCCGTTATCGTCTCCACCGCCACGAAAGCGCTTCAGAGTCAGGTCGTCAGTAACGACCTTCCTAACCTATTCAAAATCGGCCTCCTCACGCAGGCGGACGTGGTTATCGCGAAGGGGCGCGGTAACTACTTTTGTGCGAGCGGGGCCGACCAGGTTATCGCTGCTGGCGAAATCGCGGAGATATCGGAGGGGAGCGCGCGCGAGGACGACTTCGTGCGTATCTCAGCTGACGACGTGGTCCCGATGCTGGACTCGTTTGAGTCGGGCTTCTGGGACGGCGATTTCGACAGTTACATGGGATACCGCCCCGTGTCGCTTGACGCCGTTAAGGCGAGCGTTGAAACGTGCAATGGCATGAAATGCCCCCGGTACCAGAACTGCGCGTTCTACAACATGAAACGAAAAATGCCGCATGCGCGCGTCATTGTGGCGAATCACAACCTGGTGCTGCTCGACCTTATGATGGCCGCCGAAGATGTTGAGCCAAATCTCCCGGTCGACAACTACCTTAGCGTCTTCGACGAAGCGCATCACCTGCCGGGCAAGGCACTAGAAGTCGGAAGCAGCAACGCTTACCTCACCGCTCTACAGGTACATCTAACGAAGCTGAAGTTCTTTCGGAAGGAGCTGCTGAGCGCAAAAGAGCTCCCGGATGCACTCGCTGGCAAGGAGCTGAGTGTCGAAGACTTCGGTGGCGTGGCGCTCACGCGCGCACTCGACGAGCTCGTCAATTCGCTGCAGTCTGAGAAGGTGGATGAACAGTCGCAGAGAAAGCGTTATGCGGGGGGGCGTGTTCCGGAACGGCTCGCCTTCTACGTGAAGGCGATGGTTGACGAGTTGCTTCCCTTCTACCGAAATATGACTAATGCCGTCAGCGCGCTTCAGGTCGTCCTCGAAGCGGATGACGCCTCGGAGTCCGCGAAAAAGTCAGCTCGCGAGGCGCTGTTGCTCGGAGTGAAGCTCAACCGCGCGCTGAAGGAGTCGTTACGCGGGTTGTCCACGTTCGTTGGCCCCGATGACGTTGTCAAATGGTTGCACCGCACTGACAAGGGTGTCTCGCTTCACACAAGTCCTCTGGAAGGCTCGGTCGTTCTCAAGCCGCTCCTGTGGGATGCCGCCCGTGCTACGGCAGTGCTGGTCTCGGCCACACTTCGGGATGTTGACGGGTTCAAGCGCTTCGCCAAGAAATGTGGCATCCCCGAGCACCACGAGGAGTTGGTCCTGCCCTACTCGTTTCCCTACGAGCAGTCGCGGCTGACGGTTGCCCCGATGCGTGCTTCGCCCAAGCCGATTGAGCGAAAGGCATTCGTGCAGGAGCTGTCCATGCTGCTACCGGCGAGCATTCGCGAGGATGAGGGAACGCTCATCCTTTTTCCTTCCCGCAAACTCATGAATGAGCTCGGTCCGGTGTTGAAAATGCGCTTCGGCGGCTCGACCGTGGCGCTTCAAGGGGAGGACAACCTGCGCGGTCAAATCGAGGTGCACCAGCGCCGCATTCGGGCAGGCAAAGGCAGCATCCTGTGCGGCCTGCAGACCATGGCGGAAGGTCTGGACCTTCCGGGCGACCTCTGCACCCACGTCGGAATCATTGCGCTACCGTTTTCTGTCCCGACCGACCCAGTGGAAGAAGAAATCGCGGAACGCCTGGGTGACAGGTACTTCATGGAACGCGCCCTGCCCGATGCCACGCTTCGGTTGATTCAGATGGCAGGCCGCCTGCTGCGGCGTGAAACCGACTCCGGCCGCATCACCGTGTTTGACCATCGCATCGCAAGCACCCGCTACGGGCATCGCATGCTCAAGGCGCTGCCACCTTTCGAGGTTGTCATCGAGCGGGCGTAAGCGCCGGCTACACCGCGTCAGTAGCTTGGAAAAACCGGAGTTTCCTAAGAAACTCCGGTGAAATCAACGACGTTCGAAGAGAGCCGCGTACACTTCGTCCTCGCTTACCCGGTGCCCGACCTCCCTCTCGAGGTCGGCCCACTCCTTCAGTAGCGCCTTCCTCTTACGCTCAGCTTCCGCCCGGGAAATTTCGCCATCGCAATGGAGATTCTCCGACGACAACCGGTTGCTCAGGTCGAGAAACCGCTCCAGTATCTCTTTCGTTAGTCCATGGGTCATTTTGTCCTCGTCACGTGAATAGCGCCGATTCGTCTAGCGAGCGGGAAGGACAAGCGGGCCTGCAGAAAAGCAAAACCCGCCGGCAAAGTGGCGGGTTCTAGGCATTGGGGCGCGTCTGCGGCCGGCATGCCGCAAGCTGAGACGGCCGTCGATGACTACTGGGGCTGTGGCAATGCGCTGTTGGCGATGGCCTCGGCTGCATCCGGCGCTGTCGCCTCTGCCTGAGGGCTGTCGCCGCTCGTGCGACCGTTCAATATCGCGAGTACCCGGGCAGCTATGGCGTCGGGTGAACCGGCGCTCCAATGTGTCACCGAGGGCTGCAATGCGCCCGCTACGCGGCGCCCCCCGTAGTAAGTGTGCACCCAATAGGACGAGTCGAGACTATCGACTCGAACCTCTGTGCCAGTATGCGGAGCGTGAACAAAAAGCCGGTTGCCAAGATACACGCCAACGTGCGAAATCGCCTTGCGGGTGGTGTTGAAAAACACGAGGTCCCCGGGCTTCAAGTCTGACTCCGCCACAGCGACGCCCACTTTGCTTTGTTGAGCGGCGGTCGGAGGCAATGTCAGGCCGACGGTCTTGAATACATACTGGACCAGCCCGCTGCAGTCCAGCCCGTGTTCCACCGTTTTGCCGCCCCAACTGTAGCGGATACCAATAAGGTTTGTCGCTTGCGCAAGGACCGTCTGAATTTTGCTTTGTACTTCGGGAGGCGGTGGCGATTCGTTTTCGATTTCCGCCGCAGGCGCGTGCAGCGCGAACAGCAGCAATGTGAGTGCAAAAAATGGCTTTAATGTCATTGTCGTCGCATCATATCGGCGCGGCTCGAGCCGGCCCTTAAAAAGTGTCAATAGTTCGCATAGCGACCTCGGCCGCACGAATTGAATAGTGACCTTTTACAAAATTGTTTAGCCCGCAATCATACTACTTGCAGGCTTCACAAATCAACGTTGTAGCGGTAGCTGATAGCCGTGGGCGACATTCATCCTGATACCTTTCCTCGTCCTTCAGGGGGCGAGGAGGAAAGGAGGCGCGCTGTACGAGGCAACGTGCCCCGTCCCTCTCACCGCTTCGACGGTGCCTTGCGGAACGAACGCTTGTCAAATCCCGCCTGGGCAATTCGGTACTTATCTTCGATGCTAACCATCGGTCGAGATTCGGGCGCGAGGATGTTCCCGAAAAACATGCTCAACTCCTGGAAAGCCTGGAACGGGTCGAGCACCCGGAAGAACTCAAAGGACTTGAGCTGGGCGTTCAGGGTGACTGCCTGCGCTGACCCGCTGCCGTAGTGGTGAGCAACCACGACAGCTTCACGACGACCAACGAAGAAATCTGTCAACGAGCTGCTCACGCCTTTGTCAAGGAACGCGAAGAAAAGCCCCTGAGTCTTCGAACGCTTCTCGTCGCCGTCTGCCTGGGCGCCGGCGAGGTCGTGGTTCTTCATAAACGCGCTCAGTTCGTCAGGACGGTAGATGAAAGCCGTGCCGTAGGCTCCGCTCGCCGCTCGCGTCCATCCTTCAATTCCCGGGTACATCTTCCCACAAAACGCTACGATGAACGGGCGGAGCACCACTTCCTCAATCCCTCGTCTGTAGACCGTCCAGCTCGCGGGCAGGTGCGCCAGAAACGAAGCGTACTCCGGCAGTTTGTCCGCACCTTCAGCGCCATCACAAAAGAGCGCCGTCTCGCGGAAGAACGAGATACTGTCGTCGTGTCCATGAGACAGTCCCCCGTCGTAGTAATCCCGGAACTTGGATAGAATCCGCATCTCATCAATCTCCTGTCTTTCCTTGGTTGACTCGTCTCCGTTATAGCAACGCCTCTTAGCCTGCTCATTTTTCGGGCAACAGACTACCGAGAGCGGTCCGCTAGTCGTTCGAGGACAAGAGCCCACAGACTTATCCACAGAAATTGTGGATAAGTTTACCGATTTAGCGCCGCCGCGTACGACAGGGGCAATTATGGCTATACCGTACAGACCCGCTTTTGAGGACCAAATAATATGGCCAAGCTTTACTTCCGATTCTCCGCGATGAACGCGGGCAAATCAATCCACCTGCTGCAGGTGGCGAACAACTACGAGGAGCAGGGACGCCGTGTAGCTCTTTACACGGCAGAAGTGGATGACCGGTACGGGGTGGGTAAAATCACCTCGCGGCTGGGCCCGTCGCGCGACGCGAAGACGTTCAACGAGCACTTCGACTTCCTCGCCGATGTCCAACAGTGCGCCGACATCGCTTGCCTTCTGGTAGACGAAGCTCAATTTCTGTCCGCACAGCAGGTACGCGACCTTCACCGAATCGCCGCTACCCAAAGCATCCCGGTAATCTGCTACGGCTTGCGCACGGATTTCCTGGGCGACCCTTTCGAAGGCTCAACGTGGTTGCTTGCTCGAGCCGATTCAGTGGAGGAACTGAAGACCGTGTGTGGGTGCGGCGAAAAGAAAGCAACGATGAACGTGAGGATGGACGAGCTCGGCCAACGCGTCACCGAGGGCGCTCAAGTCGCAATCGGCGGAAATAGCCGTTATCGTTCCGCATGCAGTCGCTGCTTCCACCTGACTTAGACCGATAACGTCTTTTGATTCGCAACGGGAGTCCTCTGGACCCCCGTTTCTTTTTTCGTCCGCCTGCACCGCACCGGGTACAAAAGAAAAAACCTGGCAGGCGAGCTAAGCTCACGAGCCAGGTTTTGAATGAAACGACTTCGCCGTTAGTTCGTGCGGACGAACTGGGAAACCAGCGTGGAATTCGACAGCGGGCTGTACAGAATCACCGACAGTGCATTGTTCGAGCTACCGTTCGCGTCGGTGAGTTCAGCCAACCCCTGCACGCTGGTCCCATTAACCGTCAACGTTGCCTGGAACTGATTCAGGGCGCCGACAGTCGTTGTGGACTGGCTCGCTGCACCCGCGTTCATCGATACCAACGTCCCGGCGACTGCCGAGCCGTCTTTCATCGCACCCGTCACCTTGCCACTGGTGTCCACCGTAAAGGTATTGCCGAGGCTGTCCTTGAACGAACCACCAGCCAAGTTCGCCAACGTGGTCGACCGTGTCGACTCCGTATCCAGAACCGCGAGGAGCGACTTCGTCCCTTGCGGACCAACGTACGTCAACTGCAACGTGCCGTCAGGCTGCAGCGACCCGGTCATCGTGAAACTCGCGGATGCTTTGCCACTGGGCCACGTGGGCGAGGCGGTAACTGTCGTACCGTTGCAGACGGCCGGACGATACGCGGTTCCAGTCACCGTGAGCGTCTTGCCGTCATACGACGACTGACCGACGTAAGCGCTACAGTCGGAGTCCGCCCCGAATGCGCTTCCGCCAGGCGTGAGACCAATCGCGAGGGTCATGCCTTGGAGCGTTGTCGACACACCGGTTTCCTTCGCGGTGTAGTTGCCTTGGACCTTGATGTTCGGGTTGGTCACGACAGGGTCAGGAGGCGTGCTGCCGCTTGCCGATGAACCGCCGCCACCGCCGCCACCGCATGCCGAAAGCGCACCAGTCAAAGCCGTAACCGCGATAATCCACAAAGCCTTTTTCATGATATTTCCTTTGTCAAATTTAGTTTCTCAGGGGTAGGAATCATAGCACTCCCTTTACATATAGGCACTTCCTCAATTCATTCTCTTTACACCTCACAACGCGCTTATGAACATATCGGCGCCTTGACAGAACGCATTCCGGCGTCAAGCACGCTTGCCGGTTGAGAGAAAGCCGCGTCGTACCGGCGGCCGCAAGTGGCTAAACGATAAAGCATGGAAGGCTCGAGCGCCTTGGGCGGCCCTTTCGTGTTAGTGCGGTTGACGTTATTTCCCGACCAACACCCTTAAAACGGTTCAAGATATGAAACCCCCTGCTCAAAAAAAGAGCGCATCGGCGCAGCTTGTAAGGCTGTCTGCCAAGCGCGCGGCCGTACCCGCTATCATGGCTGCGTGCCTGCTTGCCGCATCCGCCGCCAACGCGGCTCTCGGTCAGGCTCCGCTACCCGCCACACAGTCAACCACCCGTGCGACCGCCGCTGTGCAGATGAGCGCGCCGCGCTCGCAGGTACCTGCGGCAGTGTTCACGACGCAGACGTCGCAGCTTGCCAACGACGTGACTGTCACCGAGTACGTCGACGGTTCAGGCAAAGTATTCGCGGTGACATGGCGCGGACCTGTTCTGCCGAACCTGCAGACCCTGCTCGGCACGTATTTTCCGGAGTACGTCAATGCGCCCAGCTCCCACAATGGTCGCGGTTTCCGCTCGGCGGACACTGGCGACCTCGTCGTGCAGTCCTCGGGCCACATGCGTGCCTTTACGGGCGCGGCATATCTGAAAAGCCTGATGCCGGCTGGCGTGTCGGCGGCTGACCTGCAATAAGGAAAAGAGACAGATGAGAAAAATCCTCGGCATTCTTTCCGCAGTTGCCCTTCTCAGCGTTGCCGCGTGCGGTGGCGGTGGCGGTGGCGGCGGCGGCGACACCGCTACCACCACGTCGACTTCCACCTCCCCGAACAGCAACGTTGCGGTCGTGAACGTCGAAGGCAGCCTCGGCACTGCGAACGTTCCTTACGTGTCAGTGCGGGTCTGTGCACCGGGTTCCAGCAACTGCCAGACCATCGACCACATCATGGTCGACACCGGGTCGACGGGTCTGCGCGTACTCAAATCGGCGCTTGGTACCACGACGCTTCCCCAGACAACCGTTTCGGGCACGGGTTACGCGGAGTGCGCGCAATTCGCGGACGGCGTATCGTGGGGCCCGCTTGCAACTGCGGACATTACCCTTGGCGGCACAAGTGCATCGAATGTGCCGGTGCAAGTCATAGACGGGAACTACGCAGCCGTGCCCTCGGGGTGCTCGAGCCTTGGACCGCAGAACAACACTCAGGCGAACCTTGGCGCGAACGGTATTCTCGGCGTCGGCCTGTGGAAAACCGACTGTGGTGCAACCTGCGTTTCCGCTACCGTCGGCCTTTACTACGCCTGCCAGGGAACCAGCTGCTCGGAAACGACTATGCCGCAGGATAAGCAGACGCACAATCCGGTCGACCTGTTTGCGTCCGACAATAACGGCGTAGTTCTGCAGATGCCGGCTGTCGCCGATACAGGCGCGAAGTCCGTGACTGGCTCGCTCATTTTTGGCGTCGCCACGAGGACGAACAACGCGCTCGGAGCGGCCCAGGTTTATCCGACAGACGTCGTCGGAAACATCACGGCCAACTACAAGGGTACCGCGATGTCGGGGAGCTTCTTCGACAGTGGCAGCAACATGATGTTCTTCCACGACGCCTCGATTGCACCCTGCTCGTCGAGCAGCGGCATGGCCACGTTGTATTGCCCTTCGTCGACCCAGCAGCTCTCGGCCGCGCTCTCGGCGAGTGACGGCAGCAACGGTTCCGTCAACTTCGTTCTGGCCAACGGTGATGCAATGGCGGCGTCAGGCAACGCGGCATTCAGTGGCCTGGGTGCATCGTACTCGACGCTCGGCGCTTCGACCTTTGACTTTGGCATGCCCGTGTTCTTCGGTCGCAGCGTGTTCATCGGCATGGAAGGTCATACCGCCGGCGGCAAGACCGGGCCTTTCTTCGGGCTTTAAAGTACGGCGCCGCCGCCGTGAGTCAGCGGCGGTGAATGCAATCTAAAGGGCGGCGTCTTCGCGGACGCCGCCCTTTCTTTCGGCCGACCGTGCGGGGGGCGCGCGCGATAAACAGCGGCGCTACACGGGCGATTGCTCCCATCGCGCGCCGCCCATGGCTCAACGCCCTCTACGTTCAAAGCTGCCTACCGACCGCCTAGGACGCTATTACACGACGGAATTCGTCAGCCACTTGCTGGCCCGGGAAATGGGCGACATCGCGCCACAGACCTTACTGGATTTGGGATGCGGGGGCGGCGCGCTCACGCGTGCGGTGTTGAGCCGCTGGGCCGGCGTTGCGGTCACCGCAGTGGACATTGATGACACTGCCGAGGGACTAGCAACGCTGAGCAGGGCGGGTGCCCCACATCGCGCGATTCATGGCGACGCGGTACGACTTCCGATGGCCAAGCGATGCTTTGACGCTGTAGTCTGCAATCCCCCGTTCACTCCGCTGGCCGAACCGGCCGAGGACGCCCTGTTCGCTGAAGCGGGGCTTTCCACTGAGCTTGGTACAGCGCCCGCTGCCTTTCTTGCGAAGTGTCTCCGGTCACTTCGTCCGGGCGGCTTGCTCGGTTTCATTGCGCCGGAAGGTCTCATTTCCGGTCGGCGATATCTCCCGTTGCGCGCCGCATTACTCGCAACCCACGAAGTGGTATCCCTCATCCAGCTTCCCCGTAACGCGTTCGAAGGGACGGACGCTCGAGCAAGCATCGTCATCATCCGTGCATGGGTTCCCACCTCCAGGCCCTACCCGGTCCGTGTACTTGACACGCATGGCACGTTGTCTGCACCGTCACTCGCCTATCCAGCCGACGCCGTTAAACACCTCGATGGCTTCGTGCAACGACCTACCGTACCGGGCAGGACACTGGGCGCCTTGCAACCGTCGCTGGTGCGCGGAACGTTCGCCCCTAACCTTCGAGCACTCCTGCCGTTTCCGCTGTTGCATCTCTCCGACCTGCCGTCGTGTCCGCAGGTCTTTGAGGTGCCCCGCGCACTTCGGTTGACTGTACCGCCTGCACAGCACGCTGTCGTCGCGGAAGCGGGTGACATCCTCATCGCTCGCGTCGGGCGAAACCTCCATAAAAAGGTCGTGCTCGTCACAGCCGGCGCGGCTGCCCTGACCGACCATGTCTTTCGACTGCGGCTTGACGTAAGCCTGCGTCAGGAGGTTTTCGCAGCGCTGAGTTCAGTGCGGGGTCACCAGTGGCTTGCCGACGCGGCTCGCGGTGTCGGCGCGCGTCACCTACCGAAGGGGACGTTGTTGACGTTTCCGCTGACTGCTCCTCAGGAGGCACCGGCGGCTCCGCCCAGCAATCCGCTCATGGACGGAATTCATTGGGGCTGATACGCCTGGACCAGTGAGCGAAGCAGCGCCACCTGTCGGTGCGCTAGCGATGCGCTGTTCGCCCCTCTTTACTCGTTGCGCCGGCCCAATATAGTTGAGCGCGGGGTTCGTACCGCGCTGTCGCGCTCGGACAGGGGTGGGCGCTCACGCGACGAACGGCCCGTGTCGGCTTGAATCGTACTGATTGCCGATTTATAGACGAGCTGCACGCCGCTCGTGCTACTGAGCAAGACCGCGAACTTGTCAAAGGATTTGATTTGCCCCGTCAACCTGATGCCATTGACGAGGAAAATGGCCGCATCTTTCCCCTGCTCTATCAGCTGGTGAAGGTACTGCTCCTGCAGGTCCCGGGGTTGGGGCGTATCAGTTGTTGACATCGTATTGACCGACTCTGTTGGGACGCAAGCGCGAACGAGAGTATCTATTCTAACGGCTTCGCCTCTTCTGCGCATCTGAACGTGCCGCGCGAGTCCACGGTCAAGTGGCTTTGCCGGCCAGCACGTGCGTTCGCCCTGGGTTACGCGCACCCGCTTGTCGCGCCCGAGCCAAGGAGAGGAACCGGGCAATGGCCCAAAGTCCGTTGCCAGCTCTGCGAGCTAAACCACTGCGCTATAAGACGCTTTATAACAATTTAACGAGAAAGCCTATGGGCTGGGCCACCAAATACATCGAAGAACTACGCCTGGGAAAGACTATCGTGATACGGCCCAGAGGCCGCTCGATGGAGGGTTTGATTAGCTCCGGCTCCCTGGTCACAGTGGAGCCGCGCGGCATTCGAATTCCGCAAAAAGGCGACATCGTCCTGTGCAAGGTTGCTGGACAGCAATATCTGCATATCGTCAAGGACGCCGACGGGCAGGGTTCTTACCTGATTGGGAACAATCGAGGCGGTATGAACGGGTGGACCTCGCTCAACGAAATATTCGGGTTTTGCGTAGACATCGCGGCGTGACGCGGCGCCTCACGTCGACTGTGGCTTTACAGAAAAGTAAAGCGGTGCCGTGTCGCTTCTGAAAAGCAGGACAAACCGTCTTCATACATAGTGTTTGCAGGCGTTGTAAAGTCAGTATAAAATCGCGCCGTTGCTGACCTCCTGCGTGACTTCACAAAATGCTGACAGACGTTCCTGTTCGTTCCAATGAATTGGCATCCGCCGAAGAGATGGCCGCGCTGCGCTGGTCGGATTACTGGCACGTCGCCTACGAACATCCGCTTGGCTCTGAAGATGGCGGTCTGCACTTTTCCGTGACGCCGGTCCAGGTCGGCGTTGGCACATCGGGCCGCAGGTTCGAGAAACGGCGCCTAACTGGCGCGACCCGTCCGCTTCCGGACGGAACGCTACTGCTGACAGACGAAAATCGAGTGTCTGCATGGCTACCCCATGGCGACCCAGTTCGAGAATTAATGACGTCTCGCCTGCCCCGCCTCATCGACGACCCCTGGGCTGTATTCTCGGCGCTTCGCGTAGCGGAAAAAACGGCAGGATGTGCGCACGGCAGGCTCTCCCTGCCGACTCCGGCGCAACCGGACACGGCCCGTGAGACGATAACCATCCGGCACACGGTGGCACATTGCTATCGCTTCAAGTTTGGGGATTTCGCCCTTGTTCGCACGGTAAGCGAGCTGTCGGTGACGCCGGCAGCTGTTCGAGCAAAAAGCGGCGCGCTCTCGCTAGCCGGCTACGTCGAGCAAACACTATTGTCACGTGTTCTTGCCTGTACGCCAGTTCCCCATAGACCCGCTGCCTGACGACACCGGCCGCTCGCAGCGGCCAGCCCAACCCGCGTAATTCATTCGGCTGCCGCGCACAAGGTCCGGAAAACCTATTATTTGAGCGCCCCTGTCCGTCAATCCGGTTGGCGGCGTCCGGCGATTAGCTCACCGCGAAGTGCTGACAGGCACCCCTGCTACTGACCGGCGGCGCCGGACAGAATTTCCGGGTTCGGCCGCCTTCAGTTGCAAACAGGGGCCGGTGGCGTGGCCGGCCCCTGTTTCGGCGTTAAGCAGCCCGGGAGTCCTCGACGAGCGGTGCCTGCGCCTCAAAGGTCAGGGCAGCCTGCTCCCGGACATGCTCTCGGCGCTTCTCCCACAGCTTGCGCAGCTCGTCCGGGCGAAGGTCCCGCTCGTCCACTTCCGCGACGACATTCAGCTCGCCGTTGTTCGCCGCCGCCGTGGCGCTGAACGACCACTCCTTGTTGAACTCTGGTTTGACCGCGCCGACGTGCTTGGTCGGCATCGCGCTAATCAGCTGCATACCAAGGGTGTTCCGAACGAAGAAAATCATGCTGCGAGCTCGAGCTTCGTCAGTCTTCGCGAACGATTCGTCATTGACCAGCAGCTTCAGGTGCGAACCCTTCTCGAAGTACTTCAGCCGGTTCGTCAGCACGGCGGCACGCACAATGTACGCCGGCGTCTCCAGTTCGCCGCCCGAGCCGGTGCCCCACGTCGAGAGGGCGACCAGATTGCCGTCATCGGACTCACGCCAGATTTCGTACCGGCGGTAATTCCGGTAGTCGGCGATGCGAGCCAGTTCCGATTGCGCTTTTTCCTGGTCTTCTGAAAGGAGCAGCTCGACCAGCTTGTCACGGACTTTTGCGTTCTGCGACGACAGCGCGGTGGATGCAAAGAGGTCATGAGACTCCTGCTCGCTCATCTCACAGGCAGCGCCGAAGAACTCATAATACTCGCGGAACTCCGGTACCCATTCGTTCCAGTCGATGCGGAATTTGTCCGGGCCGAACTTAAGCTTCTCGAGTTCGACATTCAATGACCGGAGCGTCGTCACCCCCAGGTCGACCGCGTTCCGAATCTTGTAGCAGAACTGCTTCGTGAAGACGTCCTTGAACGACGATTCCGCCTGGCGCAATTCAGAAAGGTTCTTCACCGCGCCGATTTCGCGTTGAACCGACAGTTGCGCGTGAACGTCGCCGCCCAGGACAATAATCGCGCTGTAGCGCACGCCGAAGCCGTCGCCGACCGTTGCTTCGGTGTTGAACGCGACGCGCTCTTCGCCTCGTGCGATAGCGTTGTAATTGACGACAGCCGCCTCCGCCTGCGCGAAAGCGCGCTCGCCTTCCTGGCGCTTGCTGCCCATGAGGCGTTGCACGTGGTCAACGCTCAGGTCACCGTCCGCCAGCATCGCGTCGACCTGCTCGAGCCACCTTGTCAACGACAGGGCTGGATTCTTTGCCACCAGCGCCTCGAGGTCATCCATCTTCGCTTGCGCGCTTCCCTGCTTTTGCGCCAGGCCGTCCTGAATCCGCACGATTGCCTTCTCGAGCGAATCGATGCGGCCTTGGAGGGCTCCAATGCGCTGGTCCGCTTCACGAATCTTCTCTTCGACGTCGCGGATGGACTTGTAAAGGGCCTTCGAGTCCTCTTCCAGCTTCGCCACTTCCGACAGGTCCAGACGTGCGAGGTCCTCTCGCGTCGCAGCGATTTCCTGCGCCGCGCGCGCAAGCGCCGCGTCCCCACTGAACGACGGAAGGGTGACGCGCCCCACGAGCGCAAGCGCGCCGGCCAATTCGCGGTGATAGTCCTTCAGCAGCTTGAGGTCCTTTTCAGCCTCGGCGTGCTGGCGCTCCGCAGCCTCGCGGTTGCGGCGCTTCGCGTCGACGCCGAACACCAGCGTGTGTGCGTCGGCGATGTACATCGACCGGCCGCCAGACGCCTTGCCGTCTTTGGTAACCCCGCGCGACGTGTGGCGGAGTTCCTGCTCGTCCTCGACCTTCAGTACGTTGCCATAAAGGTCCTGGAGGTAGGCCTTCGCAATCGGATGGTCCGTACGCAGCTCATGGATGATGGAATCGCCGGCCACGCGGTCTGAGCGCGCATTGCGCAAGCACAGCGAACCCTGAATGATGTTCGCGCGCACATTGTGCTTTCGCAGCAGCCGGATAGCGTCCGACTCCCACTCCGGTTCAACGACCAGACCAAAGCGCGCACCGCCCATGTAACCTTCGATAGCCGCCTGCCACTCGCTACCCGGTTCCGGCTCAATCAGGTCGCACAAAACCTGCACCCGCGAGGTCGGAAACTCCTCCCGAAGCAGATTCAGGGCATTGCTCGTGTCGCGCGGGTAGTCAGTCTTGCCGCCAAACAGCATCGCCTTACGTGCCGCCAGGTCGCGCTCTCGCTTCTGGCCGTTCTCAATCTGGTTATTGACGAGTGCAACCTGCTGGTTCAGCGCCGCTGACAGGCCGTTCTGGGTGTCGGCGATAGCACGATGGAGCGCGCTGAACTTGTCGTTAAGCCCGGCGAAGCTCTTCGACACTTCCACGGCACGCTCGACGTCGAGCTCCTCCGAACGAAGCAACTGCTGCAGCTCTACCTTCAGGTCACCGAGCGACTTCGAGTTTGCGGCCTTCAGCGCGCTCGCTAGCGTCTCAAGAGCATCGCTCACCGCTGCCTGGCCGGCCGGGAATTTCATCCCCGTGAACATGTTTGCCGTGCTTTCGAGCGTCTGGGCCGCTACGATTGCCTCAATCAGCGAAGTGATGGCGGTGCGCGCATCGTCGGCAGCGCCGTCCATGCGTTGCTCGATGCGACTTTTCTGGTCGGCCGCCGGGATGCCGCTGAGAGCCGCCTGAATCTGAACCTGACTGCGGACCAGCCCCTCTTTGCTTTGGACGAGCGTCTCGACGCGGCTTTGTTCTTCGTCAATCTGACCATTCAGACTATCGATTTCCGCCCGATGCTTGACGACAAGGTGCTCGTCCAGGACGAGCGCCTTTTTTGCCAGAAGCAGCTCGAACTGCGCCAGCGACTCGAAGGCGTCGGCTGCCTTCTTCGCCTGGGTCTGGATGGTTTCGAGCTGGCCGATATTCTTCTCAAGCCGCTCGCCGTCGCGACGTAGGTTCGACACCTGGCGCATCAGGTCGCTGATTTGCGAGATGCCTTCGGAAAGCTGCGCGGGGTCATTGTCGAGAATCTGCGTGCGGACCAGAGCGTCGACGCTTCCGATGGGCTGATAGACGATGGAGCCGACCCACGCCTTGGCGGCGGCCTCCGCTTCGCTGAAGCTCACCGACTTCACGCCCCGGAAGCGCCCATACAGCTGGCAAAGGTATTCCCGCTTCGAGTCGCGGAAATTGACGACGGCGCAATATTTGGCCCGCAGGCGCTTTTCGATTTCGCCAACGGCCACTGCCGTCATTGCGCCATCAGCGCCGAAACTCGCGAAGTCGTCCATCGACACTTCGCAGTCGTCGACGATGATAAAACCGAGCTTGCCCTGCACTGCGACTCGGTTCTCGATGAGGGCGGACGCCGATACGAGCGCCGTGAACGGCTTGCTGGTTTCACCTTCGCTCGGGCGGAAGACCGCCGCGATATAGCCATGAGCGCCGTCCGGGCGCGCGAACAAGTTGCCCTTCTGCCCAGCGATGTATGACCACAGCGTGCGCTTGGATTTCCCGTTACGCGCCGACTGACTCGTCTCCTCTTGCCCCGGGTTGTAGCTGAAAATGTGTGTATAGACCGCGCTCATGACCGTCTGCAACGCATCGAGCATGGACGACTTGCCAGCGCCCGAGGGGCCGGTCAACATCGTCATGTTGCCCGCGTTGTATTCCTGGGACGGCAAATTGCCCCAGTTCACCAAAATGAGCTTACCGAGCTTCATCAGCGTTCTCCTGTTCGTTTTCGACTTCGTTATTGGCCGCGTCCGCGCCGACGTCGACCGCTCGCACGGCGCCTTCGCTCGCTGCAGGGACGGCTTCCTCGGCTACGGGAGCATCCCCCTCGACTGCATCCGCCGCCTCTGCGCCGGCCGCCTCACGTTCGGCGTCGTCTGCCTCGAGCGCGGCTTCGAGCACTTCATTGCTGACGATGCCGAGGATGGTCGGTCGAATCGCGATGTACGCGTCTTCGTCCGTCACGGAAAAGTTCGCCGCGTATGTGATGAGGCGGTGGCGCTTCAGCTCGGCCAACAGTTTCAGCTTGTCGGTGACGGTGGCCGGAAGCTGGCGCTTGAGCTGCGTTTGCAGCGTTGTTGCCAGTTCTTCGAATCGAACCAGCACTTCGCCGGTGTCCGTCAGACGGCTGCCGCCTTCGCACAGACCTTGGTTGAAGTGAAACCGGAGTGCGAGCGCGAGCGCTACAAAGTCGGCCGACAATTTCGCCCGCAGACCTGGCACTTCTTCAAGCCCATCCTCAACCTCGCCTGGAACCTGCGCGCCAGGCGCATAGAGCCGGAAGTAGGTATGCCCGTGCGAGTGGACGAGGCGAAAGCCGGCGAGATGAAAGAAGTCGGTCAGCGCGTCCTCGATGCGCAACGCGTCGTCGTACAGCTTTTCCTCCACGCCATCTTCGTCCCGGACCACGATGCCCTGGGAGAAGAGGCGGTTCGTGATTTCCCGGAAACGCTCGGTCGAGATGTTCTTTGCCTGCAGGATGTCGGTCAGGGTCGCGCTTAGCATGTTTCCTCGAGTGTCAGCTCGTAGTCGGAGCCGGTCCAGAAGTTGTTGGAGACTTTGGTAGAAAGGCGGCGCGCCAGGATGCCCGTTGGGTCTGGCGCGCGCACAGCGTCAATGGCTTGCATCAGATAAAGCAGGTCCAGCGCAGTCACAATCTTGAAGTCTGAGAGCCTGAGCGGTGATTGGGCTGCACGCAGCTGGCCGCGCAAGTAGTCCAGAATTTCTTCGTTCGAGATGGCAAACGCTTCGTCCTCAGCCCGCTTGATAGCGGCGGCAAGGCGCGCTTCGCGGCTGATGATAGGGGCGGACGTAACTGTTTGGGCTTTGCGGCGTTCGGCCGATTTCCGAAGGCGGAAGGTCGCCGGGTCAATCAGGCGCACCTCCGCGCATGCCATCGCGTCGCCGATTTTTGCGAGCAAGCTGTCCTGCCCTTGCTGCGGCAACTCGGACATGCGCTTGATTGCCTTTGCAAAGCCTTGACGGTCGTGCGCGCCACGAAGGCTGAACGCCTGCTGCACCAATGTGGCGGCGCGGCGCATGTACCCGTTCATCGACTTGATGAGGTCGGGAAGCTTCGACTCGCATGCGGCCTCAACCATCTCCTCAATACGCTTGAGCATCCACTCAAGTGAGGTGTCGGTCGTACGCTGGTCCTTCGCCCACAGTGCGGCGTCATTCAGCTGGCGCTCGAGCGCGACGGTCCGGTGCTCATCGAGAGAGCGCAATTGCTCTAGCGTTTCACGGATGTATTGACGATGGCGCTCGACATTGTCGGCTGTCAGCTGCTTCTTGAATTCTTTCTCAAAACGCTCGAGGAAGCCGATGAAATGGTCCCAGGGCGTACGCGCCGCCTCAGCGACCACATGGCGCATCAGCTCCTGAAAATAGTCGACACCCTCGCTCAGGTCGGCAATCACGCGCTCGGCATGGTCGTAAGCGTCAATCAGGTCGTAAGCGTCGTTGTTGCGAAAAGCCGCTTCGAGCGAATTGCGGCAGCTGCGCATGCTGCGCTGACGGGTGCGCGCCCGAGGGCGCTCCAACTGCCACAGTACGTCCGCGTGAAGCTTACCCGCGCGCGTGAAGCGGTAGGCGGTCACAAGGCCCGCACGGTCTCCAAATGTCTCGACCCACCCGTCGCGCAGCAACGCCCGGATGATGGCGCCCGTGACCTGCTGTTCATCGGCGAGGTCCACCGCCGCCAGGTCGTCGTCGGACGATAGCGCCTCGTGCACTGACTCGGCACCGAATAACTGCACGACTGGCGACAGAAGGTCTCGCAATGTGTCGCGGGTCAAAGCGGATGAGTAGTCGGCCCCCGGTCCGTGCAGACGGTCGAACAGCAGTCGCAGGCAGGCTGCCACCAGCTCACGCCGCTTACCGCTCAATGGGCGGTAGAAATGCTCTCTTTCAGCCTCAAAAAACATAGAAGGGGGACCTGATGGTAAAGGTGCACCGAATCCCTGCGGAAAATGGGTCGGTATTTGTGCGTTCAGCAATTGTAAAGGATATTTAGCCTTCTGCCAAATTGTGAAGGCTTTACAACCAACGCTTTGCCGGCGGGGAGAGAACCCCTGTGCGACCGCTTTACATTGTGGGTAGCTGTCGTAGACGCACGGTCAGCTCCCATCCACCCACCGGATAATCCGCGAGGGCGCGGGTTCCTGCCTCGATGAGCGCGCGGCGCGCGGTGAGGCGCGCCTCCTTCGGCATTCGGCCTTCCGCATACCAGACGTCTAGCCTGCGGCTCACGAAGTACGCCAGATACCGCGCCGCCAGACGATAGGATAGAAGCTCGTGTTCGTTGCTCCACTCCGCTACGGGGCCGACCGCTGCCCAATACCGAGCGTTATAGTCCGGTTTGACAAACGGTTGGAATGGGTGCGTGACTGCGCGAATGCCTGTTGTTAGTCCTTCACCCACCAGGCGATGTAGCATTTCAAGGCGTTCCGGCCGGACCGGGCGGTTGAAGGTGCCATTGACGGCGGCGGCGAGTGGCTCAGACAGGCGCGCGGCAAGTTCGTCGCGAATCTGCGCCATGGTAAGGGAGTAGCGTCCCGGCGGCTGGCACCAGTGTCGATTTGCCGGGTCGGTCAAGGTATTGCGGTACGCGCGAGGAGTGGGTACCTGTATAACCATCGGGGCGCTACCAATGCGTGGGCATTTGGCCGCCGCGCTGGAGTGGGAAAGGCGGCGGTAAGCCGCCCGCGCGGAGATGGGAATCCGACATGACTTTCCCGGTCGTACGCCGGCGTGAGTCTAAAACTAGTGGTGGGGCCTCCTCTTGAGGCACGCCCCCATTACGCGGCCGAACCGTCTGGTCGATGTTTCCTCAGGCTGGAATGGTCCTTTTTGCCCGCACGACCTGCACCTTGTCGGTTTCATCAAGATACCCTTCGGCGAGGAAGCCAACTTTCGTGAGTTCGTTCAAGGACCGTCTTAGGGTGACACGGAAGTGAGCCAACGACTTGGCCTTCGAGCCACATTGCTGATGGATATATCGAACGGACACGGCATAAGGAACCGCATGGGTGTGGTAAAAGCTGTGCAGCCACTTTGAAAGTTCGGACTTCAGACGCAGCCGCTGCTCTCGCGAAAGCCGCGTGTAGTCGTCGTGACTAAAAAGGTGGGCGATTTCCGGCTCGATGTACGCGGTCCAGCGGGTATTCCCGTCGGTTTCTGTCTCGTCGCCACCCTTCCACAGAAACTTGCGGACCAGCTGGCCCTGAAAGCCCTTCTTTTTTCCCTCGAAGGACACGTTGACCGTACTCTCCTGCAGCCGTTCGATGGTCTTCATCAACCGCTTGTATCCTTTGCCCGAATAATCCCATCCCAACATCTTGAGCATGGCATACCCTGTGAACTCGACCCGCTCCGAAATCTGAGTGTCACGTGCAAGATGCAGGATTTCGAGGAATACATCGGCGTCATCCTGACGAAGCTCCTCTCCCTTGAGTGTGATTGTCGTCCCGTCGACGCTCGCGATTTCCTTCTTGGTGTACTGCTCGCGCGGGGCCGACGCGCGATTTACGTTGAACAGGGCCGAACGCGCCAGAGAGTTTGGCATCCCTCGAACATTCGAGGGCCACAGGGGAATCTGGGTTGGCGCGGCGCGCGCGACAATCTCGTTCGCGGGCGCCAATTCCGCACTGGCCTTGGCCCGTGCTTTCTCTTCGAGCTGTTTTGCCCGCTCCACGGCGGAAATTCGCGTCGTCATGGCGGTCAAGTATATGGAGACCTTTTTTTGTATCAAGTGGGCACTATCGGGTTTCTAACGATGATTCGGCATATCCGCTACGATGGAACTAGGGTCATCGCTAGAAACCCGAGGATGGTTCGCCAAATGCCTGTCACGGTCTCTCGGGTTTCTAGCGATAGCTCCAAGGCCGATGAGTCCTTCGACCGGCCTGCCGAATCGGGTTCCTGGCGATGACACGGCCGGTCGATGCCGTATCGGGTTTGCAGCGATTGTCGAAAATACAGCAACCCTCGGGCTTCTAGCGATGATTTCTGTCGCGCCGGCGCCCGGGTTTCTAGCGATGAGGATGAATCGCAACGATGGACCTACATTGTCCTGTGGATAAGTGTCGGGTTCCTAGCGATGGGTGCCTATCGGGTCTCCAGCGATGCCGTTAGGGTCTCTAGCGATGATGCCCCGGGTTCCTAGCGAGGCAAGCTCGGGTCTCTAGCGATTTGGAGGCTCTTTATTTGTCTTGCAAAACAGGTAGTTAGAGGTTGAACCCACAGTGCTTAATCAGATTTTAATCTTCCTTAATCCCGGGAACCGTCGCTAGAAACCCGAGGCCTCCAATACCAAATTGCTCTCAGAGCCTTGATTGGTGCCGCTTTCAACAGGAATACCCTGCGAAAACCATCGCTAGAAACCCGACCTGCTCATCCAAGAGAAACCCCTCGCTAGAAACCCGTGCCCACAACCCCCTGGTAAGCAATCACTATCGCCAGAATCCCCGCTCGCCAAGGGACGAGCCTGCTGCCCCCGCTTAATCGGTCGTGGACCGCCCTGGTGGAAGGGCGCCACACCCGCCCACAGGCTCCCCAAGGCTTCGTCTTCGGCGTGACGCGCCCCAGCGGAGCTTGCCCCCGCAAGAGAAATATCGATTCAGCACCCGCTGGCGCCCGCGTGCAGCAAGACCTTCGGGCTTCTAGCGACAAGCCACCGCCCCTCCCTAAAGAAGGCTGACCGGTCCACCCTCGCCAGCTATGTTGTCGTCGTAGAGTCGGGTTTCTAGCGATGGCAACGCTCGTTCGCAAGCTCTCCCTGAAGCCGGGTGGACAGCCCTTCGTCCCTATACTTTGCGAGGGAGCAACCTTAACGTACCAGGACAAATGAGAGGGCGGCATGAAGCTGAGTTTCAAGCTAGAGTTTTCTGAGGACCACGACGGCAACGCCGTTTTCGGTTTCCACCACGACGGGTTTTACATTTTTGACCCGTTTCTGGACACGGACGGCATGACCCCCGCCGACCCGATGCAGTACGGCATCTCGCTCGACGAGGCCGCGTTTCTCGCCAAGCTGAACGGCGCGCTCGAGGATGCGACCGAGGCCGCTTTGAACGCCGGCTGCCTGCGCATTCAGGACGCTCTTGGTGTCAAGCATGGTGACTACGCGGGGATACACTTTTCCGGTGGGGTGGCCAAACAGCAGATTCGCCAGACATTGGGCGAATACTTTAAAGCTGAGCTGGAAGGTGGCGACGCTCGACTGGACGACTGATTCGGAAGCGCCCTTGACAACCATCTCGGGCGCTTTTTTTTCGCGCCGCTGCGACTCTTCCTATCCTTGCTCTTGCGCGACCGTCGGGCGACCACGACAGGACTACGCTTATAAGAGTAGGCTTTGCATATGGACGTAGGCCGTATCGCATATAAGCGTAGGCCTGTGCCTCAATATGAACGTAGTCCATGAGCTCAGCGACTACGTCTATATTGGCCGCGCGCATATATCCGTAGTCCCTTGTCCGGATTCTCCTTTTCAAATCAGAGACTTGCCAGTCGTTAACGATTAGATTGGATTTCTTTAACTTAAGGATTCGATTCCTGCCGAAGAAAGAAAGCCAAGAAAAAACCGCACCCAGTGGGCTGGCCCTCCCGCCTACCTCGCATGCAGAGAAGTTCGATGGCCGCCTACCACATCGGACTACGTTTCTATGCGGTGATAAGCGAGGCTCGTCAGCATATTACTGAAAGGACTACGGCTATATGCGAACGCCTGCCCCGCGAACTAGGCGGTTCGAGCGTGAAGCCAGTTATCGGCCTACGTTTATATGCGGTGTGGCGTCGTTGCAGCCAAACAGCCAATACTGTACGGCGCCGGTGAGAACGCACGAAGGCCTTGCCGGTACGCCAGGAGGTCTGCTCGAACGGACTACATTTATATGCGACCAATCCGCTCCTCACGTCCCTCGACTGGTCGTCTTCCCTTAACCGGACTACGTTTATATGCAGGTTTTGACGTGCGGCCAGCTCGCGGCACCAGTCCCCTAGCGGCCCAGTCCTCTAAAAGCCTACGTTTATATGCGGAACGTGGGGGTTGGCCACGATGGGGAGGTCGGACGGGGTCACCGGCAAAGTTTAAAGGACTACGTTCATATGAGACTCGGATGCTCGGCGTCGCGGCAGGGCGCGGCCTTCTCACCGCCGGCCGGCGAACGGCCTACGTTTATATGCGCGAAACTGAACCCGTATCCAGCTGAAATGTGCATTAGGCGCCACGTTTGGTATAAATTTCTATCTGCCGTCGCTCATTCGTGGCAAAATACGCTTCGTTGTAGGCGGAACAGCTCGATACCTCCACGTGCGGCACCGTTTCGACCGGCTGATGCCTTACGCCGCGACGGCTGCTGGTGCTCCGAAGCCTCGCTAGTGAGCGGTTACTAACCGCACCGCTTCGCATATAGCCGTAGTCCTTTCGCAGAGAGCCAAGAGAAAAGCCTATTAAAACAGCGAGTTAGCTCGATACCTTAACGCGGAAGCAGAAGGACGGGTGCTGGGGCAGCGCATATAGCTGTAGTCCATTGAACGAAATCCGCCCAGGCTGGGGCTTGCATTTCCGCATATAAGCGTAGTCCCTTCGCGTTCGACTCGACAGTAAATATAGTTAAAACAACGAGTTACCGACCATTTTGCATGTTGTTTCGAAAGAGACGATGAAGTAGCCCGGGGTCGAGGCCGCCGATTGCGCCCGCGCGCGACGAGCGGACTACGTCTGTATGAGCCTCGAACGTCCTTCGGTGCAAATTCGCCCGCGACCGGCGAGTCCAATCGCTGCGCCTGACAATCCCTCCTTTTCCTCTAAAAAGTTAACCGGCCCAGACACTTACGGGTCGAGGAAGCGGCCTCCTCGGGATGTGTCATATCCCCCACATTGGCAAAATTTTTTCGGCGTCGAATGGGACTACGTTTATATGCGTAGGTCCGTGAAGGGCTTGACGGGCTGAATGCCGAAGCTTGCGCTGGTTTAGCCTTGGCGACCAGCAGAGACCGGCGCTCAATGGACTACGTTTATATGCGCAGGAGCGCTCCAGCACGGGCGAAAGGACTACGTAGCCGGTTTGACAGTGAGACCTTTCGGCTGCATAGTCCGTCGCAACGATAACTGAGAGGACAAGAAAAATGCCGCGAAAAAGCGCCAAGGCCTCCCCGGCGCCATCTGCGTCCATGGAACTTGTGGCATCCTCGGCTGACGTAGCGGCTGGCGGCAAGACGCCTATTGAGCTGCCGGCAATACCGGGGTTCCTTCCCACCGTCGATGCTGAGGTGCTCACAGCGGAGGACCAGGCCGCTTTGGTCGAAACGCTAGCGTCGGATGACCTCGCTCGCTTTTACCTGACCAACGAGTCTGAGGGCCAGCGGCATTACCAGCGCAGTCTGGACCTCTTCGGGGACAAGGTCTCCATTATCGACATCAAGGAAGAGCTTCTCCTTAAGAAAACCAGCGAGCGGATGCGGTTCATCAATCCCCTGAAGCTCCTGCAGCGCCAGCTTTACAACACGCTCCTGTTCGTCGCGCGGCCGAACATGCGCACCAACGAGGTTTTCACGGTTTCGCTTGAGTATCTGAGCTGGTCGGTCGAGCATTCGGTCAACGGGTACGCTTACCTGAAGCAGTCGCTGGAAGAAATGCAGCAGTCGTTGGTACAGGTCTCGATGGGCGGGAAGTGGCTGTCGACACAAATCATCCACGAAGTTGTCATCGACGAAGACACCAAGACATTGCACTATAAGTTGCCGCCTGTTCTGCAAAAGCTGTACGGAGCGCCCGAAAAGTACTATCACGTCTCCATGCGCATGAATGCGCGGTTCAAGAGCAAGTACGCGCATGCGCTTTACGAAATACTTCTGGAAAACGTCTGGCGAGGCGAAACCGGCTTTATACCCCTGCAGGATTACCGCGAGCGAATGGGTATCGTGACAGGCGAGTATCAGGAATTCAAACGGTTGGCCGCGCGTGCAATCCAGTTCCCCCTCCAGGAGCTGGAGGAGCTGGCGGACTACTGCGCGGAGGTGAAGTACAAGACGGAGTCGCGGAAGGTGGTTGCCCTCAATTTCATCATCCGCCCGAATCCGAAGAACATGCTCAAGATTGGCGAGGAAGCCAGTCTGTCGCCAGACACCTTTGCCCTGTTGCGTGAAGAATTCGGACTCAACCCGAAACAAATCACGGAACTCACGCGCGGCTTCAAGGTTGAACGCATAGACGAAATCTGCGACGTCCTCTTTTACCGCTACATCCTCAAACAGAAAGCGGTGAAACACGGGTTTCGCCTTTTCGTCAACGCGCTTGAGGACACCGAGGGGAAATACTTCCTCACGACGCGCGAGAAAACCGAGCTCGCGCTTCTGAAGGAGCGGCGCCAACAAGCCGCGAAGGAAGCCGAGTTTGCAAAACTGCAAACCCAGAACCATCGCAGTCTCTCCGAGCGCTTTGATGAACGCTGGAAAACGATGATTGACGATGAACGGCAAACGCTCTGGACCGCCTTCCTTACAGCGCCCGAGAGCGCCCCACTGCGTCAGGCGCGTAAGCTGCGCGCCGGCGACCCGCCAAACGTTGAGCGACCGTTCGTGCGCGCGTCATTCATGGCGTTCATGGGCCGAACGGGACAACTTTGAGCGTCGCGGCCGTGGGCACCCTTTCTCGTCGGCGCGGATAGCGGCTCAATTGACGCGCGGCACGCCGAGGCCGTGGGTCAATGACTAGGTGTTCGACCGGCGGCGCGCATGGACAGCCCGGTGCGGGTCCTCTGAAATGAAAAAGCCCACCAGTTGGAACCGGTGGGCTTGAATAACTCGTTTAATGCGCGGGGGTTACCCAGTAGCAGTACCCTGCTGCCGTGAACGAAAAGGCGTCCGTCTGCTTCTTCGCATACTCAATCGCGTCCTTCAGCACGCTTTCTTTTTCTTCGTCCTTTTCTTCGCCCGTTGCCATCGATTCGAGCGCGTCGTCGAGCCAGAAAACGATGTTGTCACGAGCGGAGTCGAAGGTTTCGAACTCTGCTGGTTCCGAATCGGGCATGTAACCCGGCATATTGTAGCCGGCAACGTAATTCGTCATGAGCTTGTCCTCAGTGTTGTACGGCATTGTTTCCGAAGGCTCGCTGCGCTTGAGCCTGCTGAACAAACTCGCGAAGCTCCGGAAAGCTGACGAGTTCATCGATGTGATTCACGACTTCTACCTTGATAATCTGCAGTGACCGCAAAACGCACGCGCCGCCCCGAATGGCGTTGGCTGCCGCGTCGAAGACGGTTTCTCCGACGCAGGACACGTACTGACCGCTGAGAAATGTGACCCGTGAAAATGCCATGTTTCTGTTCCTCTTTTTGCCTTGGTTCAGATGCCCAGCCGCTCCATTGCGGCGCTAACGTCCCAGCTTTCTGCGCCCGGGATGGCGTCGAATCGTGCTACCAGTTCCTCGACCGTCATCTCCGCGACCTCGCCCTCTTCCAGGGCGTCGACAACACGGAACCCGTGACGAACATCGAGCTCGTGATAAACGTGGTCGAGTTCCTCGTCGAGCGCTTGACGTGTTTTACGCTGCAGCTCCGGCAAACCAACGTCTGCCGGGATGAAGTACTCACCGCTCGAAAGCTTCGACTTAATGCGCTCCTTCTGCTCCGGCGTGATTGCTCCGCACAGATGGATATCCGTGAATTCCTTCCAGTTGGCCGCGTCGCGGTAGAGGTAGTGCACCGTCGTGTACCGCTGCGGCGGCGACGAAAATGTTGCGTTCATACTGATGTCCTCGGCTGCTCAGTTTCGGAAGGCGAGCGGGCAGACTTGCTCGCCGTACAGTTGCCGGGAGTGTAGGAACCGAGGCGGGTGTGATGGCTGACGCTGAGGACTCCCCCTGCGCGCCGCAGCGGTGACCCTGTCGCAGGTGCGGCGCGTCCAGGTAACTGCCGCCGCTAAATCGAAAATGGGCCGTTGACGGGACGCTTCCTCGCAACCACGACACGTAATGGACGGAGTTATCCGACTAGTGAAGCCCCACGTAGGTCGCGATAACGAGACCGAGGCCCACGGTGCGGATTGCTCGCATTAGTTCTCCGATAGCGCCGAACACATACCGCGATTGCCATGAAGACCGTGTCGATGCCGCCGGTTTATGCCGGCGCTTTCAACTGTCAGGCTGGCACAGCATCAACTACCCGCGATGGCGTCCCCGGTACGCCGGGCACCGGCGCGGGAAACTTGTTGCCGGCCGCGCGTGCGATGTGCACGTAATCCTGCACGATATCGAACCTGTCAATGAAACCCACTTCCTGCAGTTTCATGAGCGCCAGCTTCAGCCTGCGGCGGAAGTCCCTAAGGTCCTTAGACCTGCTACCAGACAGTTCCGCATATTTGGCGACTTTCATGGGGATTGGCTTGCCATGTGTGCCGATGAAGTAGTGGAGCCACTGCGCCAGCGGCGCCCGCCCGCCGATGTTGCGGCGGACTTTCCAGTCATAGAGCGTGTACGTGTCCGGCTGGAACAGGCCCATCATGTTTTTCGTAAGCGTGACAACCCAGTGCTGCAGTTTCTCACCGGCGGCGTCCTTGTAAGCGAATTCCGAGATGAGAGAGCCGGTGTAGCCACCACTGCCGTCGTTCGGGATGAGCTTAAGCGAGGTGAACTGCAGGCGCTCACAGCATTGCCGGAGATGGATGTACTCTTTCTTGTTCAACGACCACCCAAGCTCCTGAAGCATGCTGTAAGCCGTAAATCGAATCGGCTGGCCCAGGGGAATGCTACGTCCGATATGCAACAACGTCATGAAAACGCTTGCGTCGTCCTGGCGAAGTTCAGTCCCTTGGTACGTGACCCGGTAGTTTGCCAGGCTTGCCAGTTCCCGTGGTTCTCGAAAGAACTCGCGCGAGTCGTCACCGTCCGTGCGTGATGCTGTAAAGAGCGAAGTCCGGGCCATTCCGTTCGGAAAGCCGCGCAGGTCTTCCTCCCAGATTGGCAATTGAATGGGGCCTTCGACCACGGGTTTGGCCTGTACAGCCGGCGTGCGTGCCGCCACTGAGGCCGCGATTTCGCGGACCCGGTCGGCGGGGCTTTTCACTGCCGACGCAGTTGTGCTGCGTTTGTTCATTCAGAGAGCTCCACGTGTTCGCCTTCGCTGATGACGCTCACAGGTCGTCAAGCCGTGCGTATCTCGACGGCGACTGTGCAGTCATCGGCGGTCGTTACAAAGCACGCTTTTCAGAGTTGTACGTCGTAGGGGCTGCATTGTATCAGCGTTTTTAGCCTTTGACACTTTTGTTACGCAGGCGGTCATGTCAAGGCCGAAGCAGTTTTCTTGTAAAGATTAAAGTAAAGATTAAAGACAAGATTAAGGGGCTTTGAAAAGCGTTGTTTGTAAAGGAAATTCGGCCTGTTGCGTGACGAGGAAAACTAATAGTCGTGTGGCCCCATGACTATTAGTTTTCGAGCCACATGACTATGCCTGCGTGGGCCAATCCCTATGCCTGCGTGGGTCGAAGACTAATAGTCTTGGACCCGACCTAGTCATCAGCCCACGCGCCAAGCTGACGGTACGTCGAATCGGTGAAAAATCAAAGAGATGGCCTGTGGATAACCGTGCACACGCTGCGCGCGGCGAGCCGTCAAAATCCGGAATTCACGTCACAGGCGGGTCGGGAGACACTAAACCTAGTCATTGGCCCACGTTTCCCCTTCGTCGGAAGCCCCGCAAATGCTCTGTGTGGCCGGCGTTTGCGGCAGTTCGTACGGCGGGTCCGCGCAAAAGATAACCCGTTCTAGAGGCGCGTGACGTGCTTTACAAAATCGGGGGATGCAGTCGTTGGGAACCCCGATTGAGTCTTTATGATTCGTCATCGCCAGGTGTTGGTCCTTGGCACGAAGCACGATATTGCGCTCGGTCGAAATGATTTCTACCGCAAGTCCCTCGCTTGAAACTAGCCGTCCGTACGCTGAGTTCGGCTGGAGATAGACGCCGAGCTTCTTCCCCGCCGCCTGAAAGACACCGGCGAGCTGTCCATAGCTGAACGAACTGGCCGGCATGTACATGGGGATGTCGCTGAGGACAAACAGCTCGCCAGGGCGTAGAGACGCGACCGGGGGGAACCACGGCCCAGCGGTATATCCGTTCGCCGAGGCCGTACCAGTAGTGAGCGTGAACGTCGGGTCGCAAACGGGCGCCTGCGCCGCGTGGGATGCGTTAATGCGCGAATAGAACGAGTTGATAGGGGTTCCGAGGCACAGGTGGTCGAGGCAGTAGTGCTGGACGCACAAGGAGCTTTTTCGCGTTGAGGGCCGTTGCGTTCACTGACAATCGACACAGTAGATATTCCCGCCGAAGCGTTGCTTGTTGCCCCGGCAGTACTTCGCCACCCCTACCCCGACCGGTGCGCGGCATTTGAAGCATCTGTAGGGGTTGTGCGGAACGCGCGTGTCTCTGGACTCCTTCTCGCCCGGGACCAGAATGTCGACTCCGCGTATGCGACGGCGCGTTCGGGAATGGGCTTTGGGCTTCGGAGTGGTCGACTCCGCTGGCGCGAACAATGAGAGGAGGAATTTCAGCATAGTGGGTGGTCGCAGGGCTTGATGGAGGCACTGCGATGTATAGCCGCGCCGCCGGCTAGTTTGCGGGATAGTCGGACACCGACTGCGGCGATAAATCGGCGTACTAGACGAGTCTTCCCCGAGTCCATTCGAATAACCGAGATGATTATCAAAGAGCTAGAACCCTTTCATGGCGGAAATATCTTCGAAACAGCAGGTCGGCGAGCTGAGGAGCAGATGGCGTTCTACCTTCGTCGGGAGTTCGCCAACAACCCGAAGGTATTTGTGATTAACGGGCTGCGTATCGAGCATGACGGGGAGGTAGCTCAGTTAGACCACCTTGTCATTTACCCGGAAGCGTTCGTGGTCGTCGAGAGCAAGAGCGTGTCGACACAGGTCCGGGTCAACGAATTGAACGAGTGGTCGAGACTCGTTGATGGAGTTTGGCGGGGCATGCCTAGTCCTATTGAGCAGGCGAAGCTGCAGCTTGATGTTTTGTTCAACTTGTTGAGGCCCCACAACTCAACGCTTTTGGGGAGATTCTTGCTTCTCCAAAAAAACTGGGGTGCGTTCCAGCGGGAAGTGGTCGTTGGCATTTCGGACAGCGGCATTGTAGAGCGCTCGTCCGCTAGCAGCTTTCCGAATGTGCTAAAAGCCGACCTTGTTACGGGATACCTGGCTGCGATGATTGAAAGGCATGCTAGGGCTAGTGCATACATGGGCTTTAGGAGGAAAAAGACTGACGACGTGGTGCTCAACAACTCGCAAGACGAGTTGTTACGGACCGTTGCGTTCCTCCAGCGCGCTCACAAGCCTCTACTGCGTTCGACCGCGCCCAGCGCACCGGTCGCTATGGCTTCTGCTCCGGTGGCACCCGCTCCGTCTGAAGAACCGGCGATGGAGTCAGGGAGTGACGACAAGGGGAAAAAGCGCTATTCCTGTCAGAAGTGCGGATGCGAAGTAAGTCTAAAAGTCGCACGCTTCTGCTGGTTCAACAAGCCCCGTTTTAGTGGGCTGGTTCTCTGTATGGAGTGCCAGAAGGTGGGGTAGCGCGCTTCCTCGTCGGTGCGCTCCGTATTCTGCAGACCTCGCTCAGGTGTCCGCCCGGCTTTCACGACTCCTCGCATAAACGGCGGCGCTAGAAAGCCCGCCCTCTTAACGCTCTATCAAACCGTCATCATGATTGTCAAAGAGTTGGACGTCTTCCCCGGCGGCGACATTTACGAGGTTGCTGGACGGAAGGCCGAAGAAAACATGGCCTACTATCTTCGCAGGCGTTTCGCCGACGATTCAGAGGTACTCGTACTCAATGGCTTAAGGCTCGAGCACGAGGGCGAGGTCGCACAAATAGACCACTTAGTCGTCTACGAACACGGGTTCTTCATCATCGAGAGCAAAAGCGTGACAACGCAAATCCGAGTCAATGAACTGGATGAATGGTCCCGCATGGTCGACGGCGTGTGGCGAGGGATGCCCAGCCCTATTGCGCAGGCTCGCCTACAGTACCTCGTTCTGGTCAAGAAGCTTGACGTTCGCAGCAACGACTTCCTCGGTAAGCTGTGGAACATCGCACAAAAGAACTTCAGGGCGTACTTTCGTGAGGTCGTCGTGGCTATCTCGGATAGTGGTATCGTGGAGCGCCCTCCCGGCAACGCGTTTCCGAACGTTCTCAAGGCCGACCAGGTATGTGAATATATCCGTACGAAAATAGCTGAGCACGCAACTGCCCATACAGCCCGGTCAATCTTATTCCGCGCGCAAGACAAAATCGCAATGAAGTTTTCTGCGGACGAGATGCTGAAGGCGGTTGCGTATCTCCAAAAATCGCACACGCCGCGCGTACAGAAAGCCGCCCTGGACAATGCGGCACCCTTGCAAAGCGAAGTGATTCTCTTGCCGAGCGAGGTTCCGCCCGCGCGGCAAGAAAGCCAAACGAACCAGTACTATTGCGCGCAGTGCCGAGGGCACGTCGGCATCGGTGTCGCGAAGTTCTGTTGGGGGAACCGAGCGCGTTTCGGTGGACGCGTGTACTGCATGGACTGTCAAAAGCGAGTGTGACAATGAAACTCCCCCCCAGCACCGAAGATTTTCACCAGTGGGTGGAAAATGCAAACTCGTGGCGTACCCGCTTCTTGCGGCGCTTCGAGCCCAAGATAGCCAACGCTTTCGCGGCGAAATTGGCTGCACTCGCGCGGTTCGGTTGGTACATCCCAGGAGAGGATTTCGCGGCTGAATGGTTCTGGGCGGCAGGCGCCGAGGCGGTGGCACTTGAGAAGGCCGCCCGTTTCGACGATGCGGAAGAGGTAGACCGGTACATGTCGTCAGCGGTTCAACATTATCTGAAAACGCTGGAGGACGAGTTGTTAGCGGCTGCGCCGGCAAGGGCGAAGTTGATTAAACAGACGTTCTGCGCGTACGAGCTCCAAATGTTTTCGTTGGCCATCATGGGATTTGTGGCAATAGCGGAAGGGTTAGTTGTTTCGCAGACAGGATTAAGCTTTCATGGGGCCGAAGGACGTGAGCTGAAAAAACACCTGATGGCCAAGTCACCCTTTCCAAACGAGGTACAGCTGCTAGCGCCTCTGTTCTCCAACATGGCCGCGATGACGCTTAGCAGGGGGCAGCGAGAGCAGCGTCCAGCGGGCCTTCCCCGGCTGAGTCGAAACGAGGTAATGCATGCGTTGGTGGAAGACTATGACAGCGGACTGTCTGCGCTGAAGACCGAGTGTTACGCTGCTTACGTTGTCCGGGTCTGCCTCCCGGTCATCCGAAAGTATTCAGACGGTGAGAAGTGGGGCGCTTGTTAAGCGGAGCCGTGTCCTTTAAAAGCCGCCGCGCGTTTCGTGTAATGCCCTGGGTAAGTGCACGATAAGTCGCGTGGCTACACGCCGCATGAAAAACATCTCTCAGTCCCTCAACATTTTCAGCGGAACGCCCGGCCTTGGCGGCGCGCTCACCGCGCCGACTGAGCTTGCCTATCGTAAAGGCAGCATCCAGGCACGCTACCCGGTGGAATACGCCGGCAAGCGTTATCCGGATGTCGAGCTTGCGTACAAGGTACTCACGGCCGCAGGGACCGACGACGAGGACGAACTGTTCGCGAGTCTACTGGCGCACCGATTCGAGCAGCATCCCGCCCTGCTTAACGAGGTTACCCGTCGCGGGGGTGTCGGATTTCTAGAGCGGTGTTCCCACTTGACCGGCGGTAAGAGCGTCGATGCGCTGTCGTGGGAGGGAACCGGCCGTGCCTCGCGATATATCACTGTCCTCATCCGAGCGTACGAGATGGCGATGAGCGGCGAGGTTGAGGCGAAAGGCCAAGTCAGCCTTTTCTAGGCGCGGGCTGTGTGCGGTAGCCCACATTAAAAGTCTTGCGAATGAGCAAAAATGACGCGCTGAATCATCAGCGGAAAGAATGACGTTGCCGTGGGCGGTCCGTCCCGGTACCCTACTAGGGTAAGCCCTAACGGAGCCTTTAGCATGTCAAATGTGCCGCACGTCCTGCCCACGGTAAACGACCACAGGGTTCGAGTGTACGTGCTCACGGTCCTCAAACCGGCACTCGTGATAGCGGTCATCTATTGCGTGCTGTCATCGATGGCCTTCCAGTCTTCTTTCGACGGCTCGTTCCTGATGTACCGGGCGGCCCAGCTCGGGCTGGTGAACTCGACGTATGCGGCGCAGCACGAAACCGACGTAGTGCTGTTCAAGCAGGTCGGGCCGGCAACTTTTGAATACCGGGTGCGCCAGCCCATTTTCGGCTATGCGGGGATTCCGTGGTTAGTTGTGCACCGGACAACTATCGACTTGGATAGGCTCTGCGACGCCCCCGGGGCCACTGGATGCGAACTTGCGCGCGAGTAACTGTCGAGAGCGCCCGGCTCCGCGATTTACCCGCGAGAAGTTCATCGATACCGGCACGAAGATTTCACTCGAAAATCCCCCTAACCTCACGATGGTTGGAGGTGCCGGATGGGGGCAAGCGCGAGTCGCAGCAGCGTGAAGAGGTGGTAAAAGCGAATCTTCTTGCCCTGCGCAGTGGTCCTCGGAGCGTAGCGGACCGGTGCTTGTCCCAACGGCACGCGCGCCGCCAGTAACGCGACGGTCATTTCAGTTTCGATGCCAAAGCCCGTTGACGTCGTATGCAAGGCCGTGAACTGGTCTCGACGCATGCAGCGTGTCCCGGACAACACGTCGGGCACCTTCACCCCGAAACGTCGAAGAAGCAGCTCCTGGATGAGGCGGTTCGCCAGCCACGACGACCAGCGCAGGTTTTCGAAGGAAACGACGCGCACCCCTATCGCGGCGCCATTCTGGTCCATCGCGGCGTTGACCACCGCGCCGGCGTCGCGAACGTCGTACTCGGGGTCGGCGTCGTGGAAGAGGACAAAGGTCCCCGTCGCGGCTTCCGCCCCGCTGCGCATAGCAAATCCTTTTCCGGGGCGCTCGTCGCAAATCACGCGCACACCTTCGACGGTCAGCGCTTTCGCGATGGTTTCGTCGGTCGAGCCGTTATCGACAAGAATGAGCTCGGCGTCCGGGAACAGCGCGCGCAGCTTCAACAGGACGTCAGCTACGGTAGCTTCCTCGTCCCGAGCGGGCACTACGACGCTTAATGTCTCGCCGCTCATTGCACGACCTGCCAGGCGCGCCAGCCGCGTCTTATCGCTATCAACCTAAGGCACGCTGGGATTTGCGTCAGATGGTTTTCAACGACATGAGTAAAGCCCTGCGCACGAAGCTGGTCACAAGATAGCTTCCCGTGTGTGAGTTGCGCTGCGAGAGCCTGAACTTCGTGGGTATTGGCGCCCAGCTCCATCGAGGGTGCAACCTGGACTCTGCCGGCGTTGAAGTATGGGACCGCAAAAGTAGCGGTGTCCATCGAAGTCAGGACGTACGCCCCGGCCGGTAGCTGGAAGGCCGGCAGTGACCCATAAGATGCCGCCTGCGAAAAGGCCGTCGCCGCGCAGAAGAGCGGGGTGACTAGCAGACCCGCGCGCAGCGCCAGTGGACGGACAGACTGGTTGGCAAGCCACGGCAGTATCAACATCAACAGCAAGCCGACCCATACGGCCACGTACCGCACCATCCCGGAGAGGGCAAAGAACGCTATCAACGCAAAGACCGCATAGTCCCGGCCAGTGAGCTTGCGGGCCGCGCAGGAGACGGCGGCCAATAGTGAGAGAGCAGCGAAGTAAGGGTTGAGCAGCAGCTGAAGAAAGCTCTGGGTCTCCTGAATCGTCGTCAACCGGTTGGCCGTCCATACCGACAGGAGGCGCAGCGACGAAAGGTAGTCGCCGTTGGAGATGAGATGCCAGTAGCCGAGGTGGAATCCGAATAGCAGCACCAGCACTGCCCCCTTCTGCTTCCACCCAGCCCGCAGCAGCAGCGCGAATGGAAAATACAGCGCGGCGAGCCAATAGCCAGTCGAGCACAATAGGCCACCGGCGACCCAAAGCGCGATTCGTCGAGGGGTCGTCGCCAGCGCGGCCGCAAGGCCCCACGCTGTCAGGAAGATTTCTGGACGGCCCAGAAACAGACGGCCCGAAAGCGGCGTGGCGAACGCGACGGCGAGCAGCGCGTAGTGTTCCGCACGCAGCTTCACCGACGACTGCCGACAGAGAAACACGAACAAAGACAGAAACGACGCGACCGCGATTGCCTGAACGGCGTGGAGCGTAGCTCTTGGCCCTATGTACGAATTGAGCGCGCTCAGAGCATAGTCGAATCCGAGATACATGTCGTAGTTGGGCAGAGTCGTGCCCGGGTACATCTTTCGGTAGTCAAACCCGTATGCCCCGCTCGCAATATCCCGAAGAAGGTCATCCGCCGCGCCGGGCGGGCTGATGAGCGCGTACCCGATAAAGAGAACCAGCGCGAGGCATGCGCCGCCCGCGCCACTGTCATGTTCGAGACCGTTCACGAAAAGAGCCGTGGCCTCGCGCCGATACCAAAGCGTGCCGAGGATGGCGACCGCGAGCGCCGGATTGCCGATGAAGTCCCACAGCACGGCAGCGCACGCCCAAATCAGCGTGAGTTTGAAGAGGGCGGCGCGGTTCACAGCGCCCCCTTCGTTGCGACAACGACCAGATTCTTTCCGACGACGCGTGATGCGCCGGCGCTGTCAAGAAACCGGGAGAGCGGAAACGCGAAGCGGTCGTACAGGCGAATCGCCACCGGGTTAAGCGCGCCGCCGGCGCGACTAATTTTGAATAACCACGACGCGAAATATCCGAGAACGTCGGCATACCGCGCGTGCTCGACCACGAATCCGGCGGCGCGCAACTTCGACATGAGTTCCGCGCGGCGGTAGCGGCGCACGTGCCCGACGAGCGTGTCCATCGCCGAGAAAATCTCCGGTCGGGCGGGGACATAGAGAAACAGCCGCCCTCCTCCCACTAACGTGTCGTGGATGTCCCGCAACGCTGAGTGGTCATCGTCGATGTGCTCGAGCACGTTCAAGCTTATGGCGTAGTCGATGCTTGCTTGAGGGACGTCGCCAACGCTTTTGTGCAGTAAGGCGCTCGTAGCACTCAACGCCGGCCAATATTCCGGACAGGGTTCCACGGCGTGAACAGTGTCGAACCGGACCGTCAAGGCTTTTGTAAAGGTTCCGAGTCCAGCGCCAAAGTCGAGCGCCTCCGTGTGAGCATCGGGAGGAGCGTAACGCTCGATGAGCTTCGCCAGCCACCCGTTGTAGCGCGCGGCCTCGCTCATGGCTTCAAGATTGTGCATGGAACTCCCGTAAGAAGATGACCGGCTGACCCTGGGGAGCGAGGCAGGCTTCGGTCTCCCGAAGGCCGGAGCCTCCCGGTCGCATGCGCTCCGCCGGCGGCCCGGTGACCGGTAGCCTGTGTAGATAGGGCTCAGCCGGCCCCTGACATCTAGGCGCGTCGTTTATTGCGCGAAAAGCTTTGTGCGTTGCCCTTCGCGCGTAAGCCGTCCTTCCCGAGCCTCGTGTGAAAAGAGAAGCTGCCCCTGCGGGTGCTCATCGTCATTCACGCGCGCATATCGGCCTCAACATCGTCCGGGTGGAAGCGCGGTTCAGGCTTTGCTTGACCGCGCGAAGCATGCGAACAAAGGCTGTGCTTCACACCTAACCCAGAAAAAATCGGGCGCAATTCAAAACGTCTCTTTCTCGTTACCTACACGTGTATGGCTGCAGCCGCCTGTCGTTTCCGGGCCCTTCGGGGTATGGCAAAGCGCTGTGCAGTACCCAATCCTCCTTGAGTCTTCCCACATCCATGGGCGATGCAAGGCGAATCGACAATCCGGAACCTCGAAACGTATTCCAACGGCCATATCGCCCGTGGGAAATCTGGAGAACTTTGTGGACATTAATTTCATTAAGGCAAAAGCAACCGCAGCAGTTGAGTTTCTGGCTGGCCAAGGTGTCGAAGTGCAGCACACGGCCATCCTCGAGATGTTGTCGAGACTGGAGGGCTTTCGTAACTGGTCTACCTTCCGTGAGCAGCTGGCCGTCACTTCTGCGGTGTCCAACCCGCCAACGGTGCAGCAGGCCCTGACCATGTGCTATCGCTGGATGGCTTCGGCTCCAATTGAGGAGCTCGAGGCGGTCGAAAGCGCGCTCGGTGAGAACGCACCGATGGCAATGGCGGCCGAAGCGCTGAAGGCAGCCGGGACGAAGGCCGTTGAAGCGGACTCCAAGGCGCGAAGCGCCTCCACCGAGTGGTCTTTGGTGATGGGTGCGATGACTGACTCGCAATACGTCGCTCGGCGCGGTTGCCGTTGCCCCGCCTGCGGGAGTAACAGCGTCGTCAGTCGCGGTCGCCTGGAAGGCGAGGGTGGTGGGGCTGGCCAAAACGTTGAGTGCAGGGAGTGCGGCGCGAGCTGGACCGATTTGTATGCGCTGACCGGTTACTCGGACCTTGAGGGTGGCTTCGACCACGAGGGAATCGAATCCGTGGTCGAAGACGTGAAGGGCCGTGCTGAAGAGTACGGATTTTCCATCGACAGCGAGTCTCAAGCTCGTGAAGTGGTTGATGAGTCGTGCGACCTGCTCGCCAACTTGAGCGAGGCTGAGAGGAAAATTGCAGTGATGCAACTCACTTCTGAACTTCGTAAGTGATTTTCAACCGGTAATGATTTATCCCGCGAGCCTCACGAGGCTCGCTTTTTTTCACTGGCCACCGTTCGGGTCGAAACAGCCAATGACCTGTGTGCGGACCATTTCCTTCGTCAAGCCGAGCCGCTCTGCCGAAGTATTACCGGCCGTGGCGCGTAGCAGTAGTTTCCGAAGGTGCGCCGGCGCAGCGGTAGTTTGTTGGTAATCTGCGGATGTACGAAGCGTGACGCACCTAATGCGGCCAGCCGTGCTCGAACGGACTGATGCAGCCCATCGCCTCCCGTGGATGTTTCCGGTAAAGGCAAATCCCCCGAACTCGCGTTACGGGGGATTCGACGGAATCAGACTCGATTTTCCAACAACCTTTGTGGGACGGGTAGCTGAGCGGGCGGCCCTTTCGAATACGCCCCGCGCGCGCTAGCGGGCGAGCGGAGCGAGACGACTACGGCTGGTTACTCTTCTTCACTGTCTACCGGCGCTATTCGATGTTTGACTGCATCTGCCGTGAGATAAAAGGCGAAAAAGCCCTGACTATCGCCCATCAATGCGGTGTCGTCGTGCCCAATGCGAAAGCCAAAAGCGCCGTACCCGTCGATGTAGGACTGCGCCTCAGGACAAGCATCGGCGACGAGCTTCATCATCAAGGCGTTGTAGCGGGACTCAAGCCCGTCCGGAGTCGTCTCGAGAAGGTCATTCACATTCCTGTCCTCAACCAGGGGATGCCGCAGCTTTTTAAGCTTCTGGATGGCGGCCTGGGCTTGCGGGCGGAGTTTCAAGTCCGCGAAAAAGTACACGGCTATCGGCGCAACGAGGTCGAACTCGTCGGCAGGCGCAAGACCCGGGAACTCCTCGAAGTCTTCGATGCTGAAATGGTTTGGCGTAACGCAACTATCGAGATTCAACGGCATGGTTTGTTTCCTGTCAGAGAGCGCGCCGGACGGCGCGGAAAGTTGGCCTGTGCTCGGCTGGAACGCCGGTCTAAGCGTGTAGCACCCGATACGGCAGCGCAGTGCCCTTCCGCGTCGCGGCTCGGGAACGTGACCCATCAAAAACGATGAATTTACCGAAGAAAAGCTAAAACGCGTCCCTAAACGACGACACCTTTATCGAGCGGAGTGAATTGCGTGAGAGTCGTCGTCGTGGGAACAGGGTATGTTGGTCTAGTCACAGGTGTCTGCCTGGCGCGCGTCGGAAATGAGGTCATCTGCATTGACAAGGATGCGGCAAAGATTGAGCGTCTTCAGTCCGGCCAGATACCGATTTTTGAGCCGGGCCTCGACGCATTGGTGCGCGAGACGGTGGAAACGGGCTGCCTGACATTTGGTACAAACCTTGGGTTGGCACTACGCACCGCAGCTGACTTCGTATTCATCGCCGTTGGAACGCCGCCCGGCGAAGATGGCTCAGCGGACCTGAGCCATGTCGTGTCGGTCGCCGAAGAAATCGGGCAGTACCTCACCTACCCCACGGTCATCGTCGACAAATCCACGGTGCCCGTCGGGACGGCAGATAAGGTGCGCGCTGCCATTGGCGCAGCAATGGCGCGGCGAGGCGCGGCGGTAGCCTTTGACGTCGCGTCCAATCCCGAGTTTCTGAAGGAAGGCGCCGCTATCGCGGATTTCATGCGCCCCGCGCGCGTCATCATTGGCACTGACTCCAGCAAGGCTTCCGCCGCGCTGAGCACCCTGTATGCACCCTTCACCCGAAACCACGAGCGACTCCTTGTGATGGGCGTGCGCGACGCCGAGATGACCAAATACGCGGCCAACGCAATGCTTGCGACACGCATCTCCTTCATGAACGAGATGGCAGTCCTGTGCGAGAAACTAGGTGTCGATGTCGAAAATGTTCGGGCCGGCATCGGCTCGGACCCGCGAATCGGGAGCGACTTTCTCTACGCCGGCGTCGGGTACGGGGGTTCTTGCTTTCCCAAGGATGTGAAGGCGCTCATCAGGACGGGTCGGGATTCCGGCGTCACGATGGGCATACTCGAGTCGGTCGAGGCCCGTAACGAGAGCCAAAAGCACCACCTGACCAAAAAAATCAGTGCGCGCTATGGACACGACATCGCGGGCAAGCATTTCGCGCTGTGGGGTCTCGCATTCAAAGCGGGAACGGACGACATGCGGGAGGCGGCCTCTCATGAGCTCATCCGAGACCTCCTCACTGCAGGTGCCTTCGTGACGGCGTTCGACCCGGTGGCGGCGCGCACGGCGCGCGCGGCATTCCCGAAGGAGTGGCTGGGGTCCGGCCGCCTCAGCATTGTTGACTCGGCTGATGCCTGCTTGTCCGGTGGAGTCGACGCACTCGTGGTGATTACGGAGTGGATGCAGTTCCGGTCACCGAACTGGACGCTACTGGCGCAGAAACTGAAGGACCGCGTGGTGTTCGACGGCCGCAACCTCTACAAGAAGGAAGAGGTGACCCGCAGCGGCCTGGACTACGTCGGTATCGGCCGCTAGAAGGTCGTGTCCGGTTGTGCGCGGCGCGGTCGGCGCCGCGCCCCCTGAAACACCGGACTGCGGTCGCCCTGCGAGATACCCTTGAAAGCTCTGTGAACGACCTCGGCCTAAAGCCCGAGCTTCTCGGGCTACGCGGGGTGCCCGTACGGGCTTTGCCCGCTTGCGCCTCTTACTTCCCGCTCAGGCACTCGCACTTTGGACCGTCCCGGCCCAGCGCTACGTTCTTTCGCCTGAAGGCCGTTTTCTTCGTCGATTTCTGCGAGAAAACGGTCACCGCGACAACTGCGATGACTGAGCACTCATGTCAGCTCGTGAGCGAATACAGCGACCACTTTTTGCCGAAATAGTGATTGAGCCGCGAGCGCTCTGCTGCTGTTAGCGGGCGGTTGTAAATGGCGATTTCCCCAATGACGCCGTCGAGGAAATAAGCGTTATTAGCGCCGGCGTAAGGACGCCCAATTTCGATGGGGTAATTCACTGGTGCCATTGCCACACTTTGCGATGCCGAGTACATCTGCCCGTTCTGGGCGACCTGAATTGAGCCTCCGCCGTAGCTGCCCTCCCAGAGCGAGTTGATGTTCAGTGCCGAGGTCGCGGTTCCCGGCTCCTCGAAATAGTTTGTGGTGCCTGCCCCGATATTGAAGGCGATGCCGTTGTCAACAGGGAAGGAGCCGCCTACATCGTTCTGCCCAAGATACCAGGCATAAACCGGCACGTTGCCATTATTGGTCGTCTGCGCCGAAATCAGCGTGCTATTGGCTCCGGAGGCAGTCATGGCGCCTGCAACGAACGTATCGACCTGCGTGGTGCGCATAGTAGCCGTCGCCGCCATCTCGAGAAACTGAGAGTTGGCGCGAGAAAATGCGACGCCGCCCTTCCCCTGGAAGCCGGTCGAGCTGTAAAGCGGTTGCGTTCCGCTGACCGCGTTTACCGCGTTGTTTCCATTTCCCGACTTGTCGAGCCATTGCGTTACCGCGTTGCCAGAGCCGGATAGTGTCGAGGCATCACTGGCGTCGAGCCACGCGACCAATCCGGGAATGGCTCGCGGATTGAAGTACTGCGGGTTGCTGACGAAGAATGTGAGAGCGACGTTGGAAGTGTAGGTCGACGTGTTGATAGACGTTGTGGTCCCGCAGTTCGCCGCGCCGCCCTGCGTTACGTAAAGCTGTGATGAAGGGAGTACGCGCGTTGCGCGAACAAAGCCTGTGAACAGCGCGTTGGTAGCCGCGCTCGGATTAGTACTCGATAGGCAAAACCAGTTCTGCGCTCGGGACGCGTTGTAACCATAAGACCAGGCATATCCCAGAGGGGCCTGCGGGACAAACGGAAGGTAGTCGCTGAATACCGTCGACAATCCGCCGTCAGTCGCGCCAGTAACGGCAGGGACCGCGCCCTGATTCGCGTTCGAGTAGTTGACGTAGGCGTTCTGCAGTGTGTTAAGCGACGACTGGACCAACGTGCTCGTCTCGGCGATGAGCAGGGCCGACGCAGGCGTGTAAATCGCCGTCGCGAGCGCGAACGCCGCTGCCAGGACGATGGCAAGCAGAACGAGGATGAGCTGGTACATGGACGCTCCGGTTGATTAGCGCTTGGAAACCTTACGGTTTTCGTGCTTGGCGAGGCGCAGTAGCTGCTCGCCAAGTTCCTGCCCTTTCCAGGTGAGGACGTAATAGGCGGGGCGACCCCGTGCGTCGAAGTCCCACTGGGTCAGCCCGTTTGCTTCGAGCTTGAACAGCGTGTCTGGGGATTTTCGGGTCCGTTTTTCCGCGACCTTGCGAGGAAAACCTGTCGCGCCGCCCGTGGTGAGAATTTCGACGATGAGCTGCTTTTCTTCGGGGCTTAGCCACGCGACCTCCGCAACCGGCGCTACGGTCTTGAGAAGGCCCAAGGCATCCAGCTCCTTTCCTGTCATTTCCACAACGCGCTCCTGGTCAGTTGGTCAGTACGCCGTATAGCCAGCGTTTTAAGCGACAAGGGTCCGAGTTGCCGAAAGTTGACGTCGTACGCGCGCTAAACGACTTCGCTATACCCTCACTCTGACCTCACCTCGTCGAACCCATGCAAGAGAATGCGGCGCAAAAGCCGGAAACCACAGCGGTAGCGCTGTCCTTCGCAGAATATCTGCTGAACGAAAAAATCGTCGACAAGCAGATTATCGAAGCGGCATTGGCGGAACAGAAAATCACCAACGAGCGGTTGGGCCTGATTCTGCTGCGCGGCGGGTTCATGACGAAGGCGACGCTGCTCGACATCATCCTCAAGACGAACCCCGGCGAAATCCACAAGGAGTTTTACTATTCCGTGCGAGTGCCGGCGGAGGTGCTCACGGAGACGAAGACGATGATTGTCGCTGAAATCGACAGCACCGTTTATCTGTCGACGCTCGGCTCCGAGCGTGTTGTTCGCACTTCGGTGTCGCCGTACTACCGCGACATGACCCTTGAGTTCGTTGCATGTAACCACGAGAAGCTCGACAACTATCTCGAGGACCTCGAGAAGATGGTGTCGAATGATTCGAACCTTGCCGAACGGCTGATTCGCCGAGCACTACGCGAAAATGTCTCGGACATTCACATCATGCCGCGCTACGCCTCCTATAGTGTCTTCTACCGACATCTTGGCGTGAAGCACCTAGCACACGAAGGTTCACCGGACGAGTACAACATCCTGACATCCCGTATCAAGGATTTGGCCAAGATGGACTTGGCCGAGCGGCGGGTCCCGCAGGACGGCGGCTACCAGATTGACTACGACGGGAAGCTGGTTGACTTGCGCGTCGCGACCGTGCCGACGGTAAACGGCGAGACCGTCATCATCCGACTGTTGGACCCTGACCGAGTGCGGCCGTCGCTGGAGGGGCTTGGTATCACGCGAGTGTCAGAATGGCGCAAGGGCGTTTCACGTCCTAACGGACTGTGCCTCATCTGCGGTCCGACAGGGTCGGGCAAAACCACTACGCTCAATGCGTCCATCCGGGAGATGGACCGTTTCGGACAGGCGATTTATTCGGCCGAAGACCCGGTCGAATACCGGATTCCGTACGTGGGTCAGGTGAATATCAACGCATCGGTCGGCTTTGACTTCGCCCGTGCAATCCGCGCCTTCATGCGAGCGGACCCGGATGTCATCATGCTCGGTGAGGTACGTGACGTCGAGACCGCTCGCAACGCGGTAAAAGCAGCTGAAACGGGCCACTTAGTGGTGGCGACGCTGCACACCGGTTCCATCTACGGCGCCGTCCAACGGTTGAAGGACCTTGACGTGCCTGCCTATGAACTCAGGGACCTGTTGCGCACGGTGCTGGTGCAGCGCTTGATGCGGACAGTGTGCAAGCACTGCCACGGCGATGGATGTGACCACTGTGGCGGTGGCGGTTACGCCGGGCGGACGCTCGTAACCGAGTGCGCTTACTTCTCTGGCGAAGCTGACGTTACCCGCCTGCTCAACGGGGACATCTGGTGGCCGACCATGATGGATGACGCCATTCTGAAGTTCGAGGAAGGCATCACAACGAAAGCCGAGGTCGTACGTTGCTTCGGCATGGAAGCCGAAGAAATCATCGACAAACGTGCATCAGAGCGCGCGAAGGAGATTGCGTAATGCCAACCTATCGGGGAACCGTATCGACTCGTGAAGGCGTTAAGAACTTCACGATGAGCGCGAAAAGCGAGTCTGAGGCGAAGAAGTATTTCGAGCGCTCCGGGCGAGTGATTGCAGTCAGGCGAAAGATGACCTTCAGCCTGGGCACGCCGTTGAATGTCAACGACCGGCAAATTTTTTTCACGCGCCTCGCGTCCATGCTCGCCTCGCGAGTAGGCACGTCCGAAGCGCTGCGACTCATCCGGGACAACTTCAGCGGCAAAATCCATGATACGGCCGGGCGTTTGCTGAACTATGTTGAGGCAGGCGAAGACCTCTCGTCGGCCATCGAAAAAATCGGCGCACCGGACTTTCCTGAATCGACGGTCGCGCTGATTAAGGCGGGGGCTCGTTCGGGCGAAACGTGGAAAGCCATCAAGGATGCAGTCGCGTTCGAAATCCAGCTTTATCAGGTCAATAAGAATGCTTCGAAAGGCCTTTGGAGCGGTGTCGGTGCCCTCTTTTTTGCCGGTGCACTCACGGTTGGCTCTACCCTTTATGTGGGTCCAGCCATCATGAACTCCGACCTTATCAAGTCCTCTAACAAGATGGGCGAGTCCATCAATCTCGACTGGGTCAATACCTCCGGCATGGTAATTGGCGCCATCATCGCAGTTCTGCTTGGTTTCATTGTGCTCCTCGTTCTGCTTGCGTCACTTGGACGTAAGGTGTCGCCGGTGGGCGCTGACAAGCTTATTATGTGCATACCTTACTACAAGGACCTTGTTCTATCCCGGAACAACTTCATCGTGCTTTACGGACTGAGTCTGCTGGTGAGTTCCGGCGTCCGGATGGTCGAAGCGCTGCGCCTTTCGGCAGCAAATGCGCCGCCGGGTGCACTGAAGCGGGATTTGCTGTCTGCGCTACAGGCAGTACAAGACGGACAACCGTGGCCCGCGCAGATGAAGACACTGCACGCGACAGATAAGGCCGCACTCGCCTCGGCATCGGACCGCACACAGATTGCAAATACGCTGAGTACTCTCGCGAATCAGTATCGGGAACTTTACGCTCAACGTCTTGGGTCGTTCGTTCCGACCATCAATATGCTCGCAGCCGTGTTCATGTCACTAGCTGGCGGCCTGCTTTTTGCCGAATCCATCATGCCAATGCTGATGTCGTCAAAAAACATGCTGTGAAGTTACAAGCACTTACACTTTTGTGCCTATACCTGTTTAATGCTGGTCATGCATACACCGGCGCGGAACAATTAAAAGGAGCGTTTCCATGTTTTCTCTGCTTGTAACTGTCATTTCCATTGCGCTGGTGGTCGTACTCGCCGCTGCGACCATGTACTACGGCGGAGGCGTCATCTCGAACAGCGGCGCGGCCGGCAACGCCTCAAAAGTGTTGAACGAGTCGACTCAAATCACCGGTGCCATCCAGTCTTACCAGAACGACAATGCGGGTTCGCTGCCGGCGTCGATGTCTGACCTGATTACTGGTGGCTACCTGGCGTCGGCCCCCTCGCAATCGTGGAGCTTCAGCACTGACGCGGTCATCGCGCAGCAAATGGCACTCGGCTCGTGCAACAAGACGAACGCGGACCTTGGCTACAACCTCTCGGCTCCTCCGTCGTGCAGCGACCCGGCGTGGCAGAACGTTACCGTCTGCTGCCAGTAAGCAAGACGGTTGCTATACATCGCATTGATGTCTGCAAATGCTGTAGAACTATGTGTTATCTCGTCGGACGCGGGGTGGAGCAGCTGGTAGCTCGGGAGAGTCATTATCTTCAGGTCGGCGGTTCGAGCCCGTCCCCCGCAACCAATCAATGTCAATGAAAAGGCCGCCTTGAGCGGCCTTTTCATTTCAGTTCGCCCGTCGCTAAAACAGGAGCCTACACGATGAACCGATAAACCCGATAACCCGATTCAGGTATGGACAAGTTCATCAAGTTCTCCCGCTATCTCGACTTTCTCGGAAGTCTAGCCGTCCTCGGATGGGGGCTTTACACCCGCAGTCCATGGTGGCTCGTTTCAGGCTGCGTGGGCGTTGCCGTCGCGTGGTATGCGCCGGCGTCGCGCATCAATGCGCGGCTAAAGAAGAAGTTCCTCGGAGGTTCGCCGGTTTTCGCCGCTGCAGGCACTTCGGCCGCCGCACCCAGGGATTCCGGCAGTTCGGCGTCCGCTGGTTCGGCGGTGGGCTCAGGCCGCCCCGACTACAGCCCCCGCTGGGACGCGTTCATGGGGCGAAAGGCTGCGCAATGAAGATTCTCCAGGTAACCGAATCCTACGGCGCGGGTGTCATGAACTCCGTCAACCAGCTGGCGGAAGGCTTGCGCGACCGTGGTCACCGGGTCGTTCTCGCGGTCAACCCGCGCGCTGAGGCTCCGAAAAATTGGCGCGAGCTGGTTCCGGCTGGCGTCCCGGTCCACACGCTCGTGCTGCGTCGGTCTTTAAACCCGTTGCGCGACTCGGCGGGCATGCTCCAACTGGCCTCACTTTTCGTCAAAGAGAAGCCAGACGTTATACACCTCCACTCATCGAAGGCGGGTTTTGCCGGGCGAGTAGCTGCACGTTTGACTGGCTATGGCGCGCGCACGTTCTATTCGCCGCGCGCGTTCGCGCATCTGACCGAGGGTGCTGGCATCAAGGCTCAGCTCTATCGTCACCTTGAGGTTGCCGGAGCCCGGTTTGGCGGCGTCGTGGTCGCCTGCTCCCAGGATGAGTACGAGGAAGCGCAGCGGCTGGGGGTTCGGGCGACACTCATTAACAACGCCATCGATATCAGTGGACTAAGCCGGTTCACAGCGGGCGTCGCGAAAGCAGCCTCACCGCTCGTTCGGATTGTGACTGCTGGGCGCATAACAGAGGCGAAACGTCCTGGCCTTTTCGTTGCCGTCGCTGACGAGCTGGCGCGCCGCAAGCTTCCTTTTTCGATGACGTGGATAGGCGCCGGAGACCCGCTGCCCGCGACGCCGAACGCTACGTCAACCGGCTGGAAGACTCGCGCGGAAGTTGTGCAGACTTTACAGTCAAGCGCGGACCTCTATGTGCAGACGAGCGCGTACGAGGGGATGCCTCTTGCCGTGCTTGAGGCCCAGGCGCTGGGTTTGCCGGCCGTTGTCACTGACGTGATTGGCAACCGGAGTGCAGTCGCACATGGCAAGACAGGTTTCGTCGTAGCGTCGAACGTCCAGGCCGTTGCTGACGCGCTCCAGATGCTAATCGAGCGCAAGGTTCTCTACCGAGAGATGGCCGTTGCCGCTCGGATTCGGGCGGAGGCAGAGTTCGATACGCCTTTGATGCTCAGCCGTTATGAGGCACTCTACCGAGATTTTCTGTGAGTCCGTATCGCCGGGTTAAGCCCCTGCTGGACCGGGTGCTGGCGGCAGCGGGCATTGTCGTGTTGGCGCCGCTACTCACCGCTATCGCCTTGCGCGTGTATCTCGACGACGGAGGTCCGATAATTTACCGGCACCGGCGTGTCGGTCACAACGGTGTTCCCTTCGATTGCTTTAAGTTCCGGACGATGCGCGCGGGTGCCGACCGACTCATCGAGCAGTGGCGCGCCGAAGGAAATCAGCTATGGAAAGAGTTTGAGGCCTCAAACTACAAGCTTCAGCACGACCCGCGCGTAACCCGAATCGGCGAGTTCCTGCGCCGCTCGAGTCTCGATGAACTGCCGCAGCTATTCAACGTCCTTGGTGGCGCCATGAGCCTCGTGGGTCCTCGCCCCGTAACCGCCGAGGAAGTCGAGCTCTACGGGCAGTCGAAGTGCAACTATCTTAGCGTGGTGCCCGGTCTGACAGGGGCATGGCAGGTTTCGGGGCGCTCGGACACCTCGTTCGAATTCCGCGTGCGTTGCGACGACGCTTACTGCAAGAATGTGACTTTCGTGAACGACCTCTTAATCCTTCTGCGCACCGTTTGGGTGGTCGCAATGCGGCGCGGCGCCTATTGACGCATATGCGACGGGCAGGTCTATCCTCCGATTGGCCCGACCCCCTTCTGTCACCAGCGAAGTGCGCTGCTTGCTTCTCGCCGCTGCAATAGAAAAGGACCCGGAAGTCGCTTCCCGGGTCCTCTTTCTTTTGGCGGTGCTGTCAGCTTACTTGACGGCCCCTGCCTCGATTTCGGCACGGAGGTTGCGCATCGGATTCTTCCACTGTGTCGGCTTTCTGTCCTGAGCGTTCTGGACCGCCGCGAGCGCTTCCGCTTTCTTGCCATGCATCATCAAAAGCTTGGTGTACCCGCGCAGTGCGGCGAAGTCGCTCGGGTCGATGTCGAGCGCGGCCTTAAGATACCCCAATGAGCGGGTATAGCGTTCGTCGGCAGGCAGGCCCGGATAAATGCCCACGACACTCGCTTTTCGGAACTGAAGGAGTGGCGAGGTTGCGTCAAGCGCGCTCGCCTTGTCGTAGTAGAACAGCGCGCGGTCAAGAAGCGCCTTTTTCTTCACTGGGTCCTTCTCAAGCGCTGCCTGCATGTGCGCGATGTGAGCAGTGACGAAGTACGGGTCGGACGCGAACGGGGACAGCTTGTGGATGTTCAGAAGGGCCTGGCTGTCGAGAATCCACGGGAACATCTTCGCTTCCTTGCCGGCGGGATTGCCAATGACAAGGCTTGGAACCAGGCCGAGATAGCACGACGCCGCGAAAAACGCGAGAACGGGCATCATCAAGGCGGCCGCGATTTGCTTGGGTGGCGACATCGGTGCCGACACTTCGTCCGGCTTCGAAAGCGCTATGAGACTCCCAAGCAACACACCAGACACGGTAACCATCCCCATGTCATGGAAGACAAAGTTGACGACGGCTTGAATCGCTATCACGAGCGTGCCAACCGCAAGGCCCGCCTCAACGCGCGGCGATGTCCGGCTCGCGGACTCACGCAGGCGGCGAATGGCGAAGAACGCGAGACCCGGCACGGCGAGGATGGCGAATAGACCGAGAAGGCCGCCGTCCGCTGCAGCTTCGAGGTAATCGTTGTGGGCGTGGTAGCCGGCCGAGTCGATGTCGGTGACGAGGCGATAGCGGGGATAGAAGCGATACCAAAGGCCAACACCGTGCCCGACCAGAGGGTGGTCGGCAATCATCTTGCCGGACGACTCCCACATCGCGACGCGAGAATTAAGAGAATCGCCCAAGCCCTGATGCTGCGCTAACTCGGTAACGGTCTTGTGCCGTGTGGAGACATGCCCAACGCCGAGGGAGACCGCTGCCGCGAGGACAATGACGATGACCTTGACGCCCAGACGCTCGCGCAACGCGAAGCCCGCGATAAGAATTGAGGCAGTGAGCGCAACCCACGCTCCGCGCGACATCGCGAAGTAGACGCAAACGAAGCCAAGTACCGCGCATGTTCCGAAAACGATGCGTGTCAGGCGACTCTCACTTCCTTTTGAGATGCCCAGCCAAACCGCCGAAAGCGCGAGAATCAGACCTGCGAACATGTTCGGGTCAGTAAAAGCGCCGTTGGGAAGGCCCTGCGCCGTGCCAATCTGGTAGATGGCGAGAGCGACAAAAACCATGAACGGTACGAGCAGCATCCCAAGGCACCGACGGACGACGTCGTGGCGCATATGGGAGAAAAGAAGCACACCGCCGAATAGCAGAAGCTGGTACTGGAATTCATACAGACTTATCCAGCGCGCGGGGCTGACAAAGAGGACGAGTCCGAGAATGGAAAGGAGCGCCAGCGCCGGCCACGCTACCTCGGGCGTTCGCAGCCGAAGTCCGCCTACTTCGCCGCGAGCGATTGCGCTGAAGGCTACGGCGCCGGCAAGCAGAAACGTCGGGACGGCCAGTTCCCAGTGAAATTCGTGGGCGAAGAGCGATAGTGTCGCGAATATGGCGAACAGCACCGGCGTCGCCCATCGTTGCAAAGCGAGGGTCATGAGTTCCTTCTGCACTGTAAAGGGAAGCAGGTATAGCGTGGTGATTTATTTGAGGCACAGAATACAAAAAACCGCCCCGAGAGGCGGTTTTTTGAGCTTTCGCTACGCCAGCTTAGTTGCTGGAGAATTGGAAGCTGTACGGTGCCGAAGCGCCGTAGCAGTCGACCTGGCGGCCGGCGGTTGCGCCGCTCGCAATCGTCGTGCTCAGGCCGGCGTTCTTCAGGATTGCCGTGCAGATGGACTGCGCGCCCGAGCCGTTCAGCGACAGCGTCACGTTGTTTGCTGCGGCGCCAGCGATGGCCCACGCGCCCGTTGCAGCAGCTGCCGGCGGCGTCGGCACCGTGCTGAGGTAGCTGCCGGTCTGCAGAGCAGCAGTCGTCGCGGCGAACGTGCCTGCGTTGTCGTTCGCGAACAGGGTGTTCGCGCCAGCGATTTGCTGAGCTTGCGACACGACCGTCGAAGCTGCGGCCTTAGCCGAGCCTTGCGAGAACGCGGAACCGCCGTAGTACAACGTTGCGAGTGCCAGGAGCGCAACGAGTGCGATGGAGATGATGGTGATAATCAGGGAAAACATTCAGGACTACTCCTTGTTCGGTTGTCGGATGCTTGCGTTCGTGCGCAAGACAAAATCGTATAGAGGCGCGTTCCCGGGTCGGGCGGCGTATTTTTATACACGCGCTTTTTTGGGCGTTCTTCGACGTTTAGAAGTCCGCTAAATGTAAGCAATAACGAAGAACGAAATTTTTTTGAAAAAGATGCGTCGTTTTGTTACCAGGCGCCCCGAAAACAAGAAGCCGGCCTCGCGGGCCGGCCAAAGAGGGCTAACGGCTTGCTCTTACTGCGGGTTTGCCGTGGTCGACGCATCGAGCGCGAACTGAACACCAGATTGCGGATTGCCTTGGGCGCCGGCCTTCACGCAGGTAAGGCCCATGCAGAAAGACTTCAGCGGCATGTGACACATCGCGATGGCCATCGTAGCTTCCTGGAGCTGGCGCTTGGGTTCGTCCTTCAGCCCCGTAACGGACGCGAAGATAACCTTGCCGTCGGCGCCTTCTGTCGCGTGAAATCCTTGTGCAGCCAATGCGTCCTTGCATCCCTTTTTATCGGGTATCCGCTGAACGTACTTTGACTCTTTCGCCGGAGGCTTGGTGAGCGCGAGATAGCCGGCCATTCCGAAACAGGAGAACCCTGCCAGCACGAACAGAACAGCAGCCGCAGTGTTCGCGGTTTTTAGCGCTTGAGGTGTCATTGCGTCAGTCCTTGGTTCGGTTGCGTGAGGCTCGTGGTCGCCGGGGGCAGCGACTTGTGAGGCGGGACCGGAGTCGCAGGCCGCTGCACACCTGCCACCTTCGCGGCTTGCAGGTTCTTAACAGCCTTGGCCGCTGGCGACGCGCTTTCTCGGTCTTGCGCACCCGACGTAGGCGCAGCCTCCGGAGCGGCCCGCTTTGTTTGCTCGTCCTGCTGAGGCTTTGGCATGTGCTTGGCGCCGGGAACCACGGCGGTATCGGTTTTCCACTTCTTCCCGTCATAGCGCAAGGCCGTGACGTATGTGTCGGCCGGACGCTTCAACAGCATGTCCCAGCGGCCAATCGGCGAATCCGGGTACGAGACGACGTCTTCCACAGCTGGTGGCGGTGGCTCGTAGGGCTGATACCTGGTCGCGTATGCGCCAATGAGTGCCATTAGCGCTACAGAAAGAAAAACGCCGGCCACGACCATGAGGCCCGTGTTTGTGCCGGCAATAGGCGCAAGCTTTTTCTCGGGGATGAGTCCCTGAACGAGCCAGTCCGTTTCAACGGCCTTGTAGCTTTCAGGTAGCTGGACGCTAACGAGGCCATCGGGCGTTTTGAGGACCTGCACCATACGAGTGGATGTCGCGATGTACACCCCGGTAAGCTCCTCGTGGATGTTTGGCGGCAGGCCCTCGTAGTACTTGAGAATTTTCTGAAGGTACGACCGGCCGTGGCCTCCTTCATGAATCTCGTAGGCGTAGCCTCCTTGGTACGGGTAGACCCCGAGATACGTGATATACGGCGACTCGCAATGCTTGTCCGCGACGCCGACCGCGAAGTACTCGGCGTCCTTCAAGCTCACGCCGGAGACGAAACCGATGAGAATCCGAATCGGCTTGTTCGTCTGCACGTAAGCGAGAAACTCCGCCGTCCCTTCTACGCTCTTCGTGTCGGGCTTCGCGAACCGCAGACGCATCCTGCGAATGCGGGCTGAGAGAGTTTCCTTCGGCTCGAGTTCCAGCACCCGCGCGATGTGCTCCTCATCTCGCTCGGGTTGCTCGAGCACGACATCGGCCAAATCGACGTTCTTGATGCTGAATTCCGGCGCCTCGCGTTGAGTAAGGCGATTGGCCGCCTCACCCAGCTCGATAGCCTGCGCAGCAAGTTCGGGTTCCACCGCGTCCATGGGCGCGCGCTTAACAGGCAGCAGCTTTTTGAACAGCGTGGTCATCGAATTCCGTTTGGACATGTTTACTCCTCCGCCGCAGGGGAAGCGGCGCTCAGCTTGTCATCCTGTTTAGCCGCCGCCGAGTGCCGGTGGGGCCTTTTCGCCGGAGCCGGAGTGGAGTCAGCGGCGGGCATCAGCTCGTCGCCGCCTTTTTCGTCCGCCATGGAACCGAGCATCTTGACTGTCGGGCGAATCACAATGAACATCGTTTGATGCTTGGTGGTGAGTGCCTTGCTCTCGAGCGCCGTATCGCGCAAGGCAAGGGGGGAAGTTTGGTTGCGTACCACGCTGTCATAGCTCAGCCCGCCAATGACGACCGTCTGTCCGGGATAGATGCGCAGAACGTCATTAAACGAACGCGTCGCAGTCGTCGGCTGTGTGAGGTTCCCGATTTGGTTACCAGCGCTCAGATTGTTGAATGCCAGGACCGCCTCGATATCCAGATTGAGCTTGAGGCTAACCATCATGGCGGCGGCGTCAAACGCTGGCGTTAGGTCCAGCGTGATACCGTCGTTAGCGGTAGCCGTCATGGAACTCCCCATGAGCGAGCTGCTGCCGCTTGAGGACGAGCTGGTGCCGGTCGATGACACCCCCACACCTGAGACGTATGGAATTTGCGTTACGGACTTCAGCGTGACCTTGTTGCCAGCCATCGTTTTGAGGACGACGTTCTGCATCGTGCTGGTCGTACCGTACGTCCCCAGGAAGTTAATCATGCCGGTCAGACTGAACACCCCATTGGAAACGATAGCACCCGCGCTGGAACCGGTCATCAACGCGGCTCCGTAAGTCGCGAGGGTGGTCGCCCCCGTGGTAATCGTACTGCTTGTATCTGACCCCGAGGTACCGCTATTTCCGGTGCTGCCGGTACTGGTTCCGCTGCTATTGACGTTGCTCGACCCGGAGGAAGTCCCCGACCCGGAGTTCACCGTCGAGCCGCCGGAACTGGTAATCGAGGTTGTCGTCCCGTTCGAGCTGCCGGTCGAGGGGGGCGTCCAGAGCGACTGACTGCCTTTACCAATGGCCAGCTGCAGACCGCTCCAGTCAATCCCCGTAGTGTCGTTCTGGTCCGTCTCGACTGTCACAACCGCGACCTGTAGCGTCACGAGCGCGGAGTTGCGTGCGACACGGTTGATATAGGCCTTCAGTTTCGTGAGGTCCGAGGGCGTAACTTCAAGCGACAGCATGCCGGCCTCAGACGAGACGAGCGCGTCTCCGCCGATGTTCATCGTCTTAAGGCCAGCGGCGATGGCTTTGGCCAGTGCATCGTCCTGCGGCATCGTGAAAGCGATGTGCTGCTTCTGGGTCACAACGATGACGCCGTCCTTCCAGGTGAACCATACGTCTGCGGCCGTACTGATGGCCGAAAGCATGTCACCAAGTCTGCCCTTGAAGTGAGGCATGAAGAAGGTCGCGTCGCCCGCTTTCGTGTCGCTGATAACGACCGAGAGGCCCAGATTACCGAGAATAGCCGTCAAGTCGCGAACGGTCGCATTGGGCTGAAAGTCCGCGTTGATTTTCTCCTTCTTGACGTCTTCAGGGAGCGAGAGCGGCGTCGTGATGACAAGCACGGGACGTCCTTCGCTTTCGAAGGCAGCCTCTGTCCACCGCTCCTCCGCTTCCTTTTTTACGCTTTTAGCCGTCCCAAGTTCGCCCTTGTGGCGGGGAACTTCCTTCAGAGGCGCATTCGAGCACCCCGCCAAAATAGCGGCCGAAACCGCAATAGCGCATGCTTTTTTTAACATCATGAGTCGGTCCGTTATTGGTTGGGCGCGGTAGGCAGGGGGCTGAACTGGTAGGAGTCGTCGATGCGAACGACGGTGTTTCCATTGATAGTTCCAACCTGCTTGATAACAGGGCCGCTCATGGATGCGCCTGGGCCGCCGGGCATGCCCCCCATTGGCGGCATCGATGGCATGCGCTGCGGAGGTTGTGCAGGCTTCGGCTCGGGGGCCGGCGCAGGGATGCCGCTACCCTTTGGTGCAAACGGATTTTCATTAGGCGGAGTCCCGGCAGGTGTCGCGTCGGCAGCAGCGGCATTACTGCCTGCGCCCGCTGCCATCGGCAAGGCATTTCCAGGACCCTGACCGGCTGCCGCCGGAGCTAGAGGAGGCGTGGGCGGAGGCGGCGTTTGGGCGCGTGCGCCATCAGCGAGAACAAGTCCCAGCAAGAGCAAAGACACATGTTTTTTCATTTGTAAAGCGGTTCTCATATTTTGGCGATGAGTATAGGGACGCGGGGGCACCCGTGCTCGGCACTGTTCCTTCTAGGGAATAGCCCTCTGATTTAGCCTTCCTTCCCAACGTCGTTCATTCCGTCGCCAGGGTGCGCGACTGGTTCCTCGGGTGCACTCGGCGAGGGTGAGGCGGACTCACTGGCCGGGGGCGGCGCAGCCGGCGGCTTCGGCTTGCGTAATAGCCCGGAGAGGTCATCCATCGAGAAACCGCCTGACGTGCTGACCGGCTCCTTCTCCACCGCGCGCTCCTGACTGCGCGGCGTGGTAGGCGCTGGCTGGGCCGCAGGCGCACTGGGGGCGGCGGGCGTCTGCGCGGGAGTGACCGGAGTCCGTGACGCGCCACCCGGCTGGGCCGGTGTAGCGGGTGACGGCGATACGGTGCCCCCGATAACAGCATTTGTGAAAAGCGGTCCCGCCATCGTGATGGCGTAAATCGAATCCTTGGAGGGAAGCTTGTCCTTGTGTTCGGCCGGGATGTCAATCACCAGGACGCCTTTGTAAAGTAGCTTCCCGGCGGTGATATTCCACAACGCGTCGCGGGGCTTGAGCTCGACGCCATCGACTTTCGTGACGAGCCAGCCGCGATTGTGGAGGCCTTTCATTAACTCAACGGTAAACGGGTGCAGCCCGCGTTTTTCCTTGGCGGCCAGTGCCTGACGAACGTCGTCGGGTAGCTTCGGCATAAGTGTTTCGCGCAATTTGATTTCCAGCATGAAAATCCGGTTGCCGACCTTCCAGCCAATTGCTTTCACGCCCTTGGGCAATCCGTCCTGAAAGCCGACCTGATTGAGCATGCCGAGGAAGGTGTCGAAAGCCAGCTCAGACGTTTCCTGCTTGGTAAGGACGCGTTCCAGTTCCTGGGTCGACGCCTTTTCGGCTGCCGCAACGGCCTTATACATGAGGCTGCGTGCGAGCCGGAGCTCCGACGCCCCACCCCCCGTGTCAATGAGCGAATCAGGCACGCCCTGATATCGCACTGCAAAGCTGACAGCCTGGCGGTCTTCCTGCGGTAGATTCCACCACGATTCCAGATTCGCGAGGTGGAGGGCGCTCTCCCGTTCCACCTGCTTCGTCCGAATCCAATTCCCTCCGCCATCCTTTCGGTACGCCGAGATATAACCAAGTTGTGAGGCGGCCGCGACGATGGCAGCGAGCGATGGGCGAGTTTTGTGCGATAACGCTTTTTCGACGGAACTCAATGCCATCTCGACGAGCGACACAGCGTGACCCTCGCCAGCAAACGCGTCAGGGTGAGCGGACAAAATACCGAGGATGTCGTTCAGCAAAGCGATTTCCGCCGGCGTGAACGAGGCAAACACCTCGTTGTCAGATGAGCCAAGGTCAACCGGTTCGCATTTGCTGCGAGGGGGGTGCGGGAGGTCGCCCAATGTAATGTTAAGGCCCCGAAACTTTCCGGTGCTGTTCTTCTCGCGCCTTTCGCGCTCGTCAGCTAACTTTCGGGCGCCGTACCACACGACACCGTTGCCTATCAGCGCGAAGACGGCGACGCCTGTCAAAATCGGTATGGTCCAGTAAGTGAGCACCTGCTTCTGCATGCTCAGGGCGTCGAAAATCCCGGCATCGCCTTCGGGGACGTGGAAGTGGACGAACGGGAACAACGCGGCGAGTGCCTTGAGCGATTGCAAATTGACCGCCGGCTGAGAAACCGACCAGTACAGCGCCGCCACTGTCCACCAGAAGCCAGCGACAAAAAAGAAACTTCGAAGGAGCTTGGAGCGCATACGCGGAGTCCTGCGGATTGAATGAAGCGTATAGGAAGGCGTCGGGCCAGTAACCGTAGCAGCCTGTCAAAAAATTGGCTTTACAAAAATGCACCACCCATTACGTTGACACGAGGCTTTACAATTGCTACCCTTATGAGATGGTTTTGTAAAGCATCGCCCAAGTGCGTTAAATCATTTCCCGTGAGGAGAGAGAGTTCATGTCGCAGGTTAAGAAGCGAAAGGTCGAGGCTAGCAAGCCGAAGAAAAAGACTGAGTACTGTTACAAGCTATATCGCGTAAAGCGCGACGATGGCAAGAGTACGACTGTGTCGATGGACCCGGTGCTGGTGATGCGGGCGACGGCGACGCTTGGCGATGACAAGGCGGTCGGTAAGGTAGTCCGCGAAGCGAGCCTTCGTTACACGAAGTCGACCGCGAAAACCAATCGCTCAGCTTTCTGCTCCGCACAACTGCTCAGGAGCATCTCCGGCCTGTAAGCGGCGAACCTTGGCGTGCAATGAAAAGGGCTCCTTATCGGAGCCCTTTCGCTTACTTAGCGGGTCGGCGGAAGTGGCGGCGGTGGCAGTGACGACATCGGCACGCGAACCGCAGTCGGGTTCGCCACGCCGGCGGGCAGGCTGCCCGGATATCCGGACTGAAGCGCTTTCGGGTCCACAGGCTTCGGGTCCGAAACCACTACCCTGGAGAGCGTCTCGTCGTGCACGCGCAGCATGCGGGAACCTACGCGCACGGTCTGGGCGTCGATTATGCTCAGCGTGCCGAAGGGAGTGCTTTCACCGTTCGCCACGACAGCCGTGTTGCCGTCGATGTTAAGGACGGCGGAGCCGTCGCCGTTGTTCACGATAACGCTGCTCAGCGCGACGGTAGGCTCTTTCACGACGACCGTTTCCGGTTGCTTTGCCTGCGTTTTCCCGCCACGCGCTGCTTTGCGCTTCTTTTTTGGTGCCGGTGACGGCGCAGGTTTCACCGGAGCGGGGGCGGGTTGCTGGGCGCCGGGGAGCTGCATGATTTCGGCCCGCTTTTTGATGGGCAGGTTAGCGATGTCGGCCTCGATAGTCGCCTGTTTAAGGTCCTCCTGCAGCAGTGCAGTGGTTTGTTTCGACAGTTCGAGGCGACGCTGGATGGTTTCGAGCTGGCGGGACTTTCCCGTGAACGGGTTCATCTTCGCGTCGCTGCCATCATTGGTGTCGTCGGCTTGCGGCGCTGCGTTGTCGGCCACGCGTTTGGCAAGGACGGCGTCGCTAGGCACCTGGCTCGCAGTGGATGCCGCAGTCGTAACGGCCTTAGCGGGCGCTGCTGCTTGCGCGGGCTTTCCAGCCGGTGCCGGCAACGGGGCTGCGCCTAGTGTCGCGGTCTGGGTCGCTGCCGGCGTGACCAGCGGGTGGGCCACCGGCGGGGGCGCCTGTACGGTTGGATGAGGAGGCGCAACGTTCGACACGGCCGGCGCAGGGCGAGGGTCGGTGGTTGCGCGCGGGGCGACCATGGCGCCATAGCTTGCAGGCGAGGCGGCTGTGCTTGCCGGCCCTATGCCCGTTGTGCTTGCGGCAGTCGCGACGGTGGCCGTCGGCCGCGCGTCGGTATTGATGGCGATGTCCATTTTCTCTGCATTGGCGTGTGCGGCGAGGCCTGCAAGAGCAACACAGAGCAGCGTTCGTTTCATGTTAGGTGGGCTCCACTTCGATATGGGGTGTATAGCGCTTCGCTTTTAGTAATTTCCCGAGACGACTTTCATCGCGAAATTGCCGCCTGGCCCCGGAACCGGTGCGTACAGGATTGCGGTGAATGGTGCGGACCCACCATTCCAGTTGGACCTCACGCATTGGCCTGCTGGACACTCGTTATAGTTAGCAAGGTAAATCGTGGTGTTAGTCTCATAGTCGGTCTGGGTGTCTTGTGCGGTCACGCCAAGTACAGAGAGCGCCGAAAAGGCCGAATAATTCTCCTGGCCCGCTGTGCCCTGGACCGAGCCGCTTGCAGAGTCCCACAGCCCGGTGGGGTTGGCCGCCGCGAAATAGTCAATGCTGATGTCGCGCGCCGAATTCGCAAGGTACTGCGTTGTGAAGTACGTGCCGTAAAGCGTTGCTAGCGTATCCAGTTTGTTTTGCGTCGAGGCAAGCTTTGCGACTTGAATCGACAGGCCGCTCACCATCACCCCCGCGTTATCGCCACCTAAGGACAACGCCCCGGTAGATGGGTCCATCCCCGTTCCCGGGTCGAGCATACCTCTGACGCCGGTCGAGACGATAGCGATATTGTGATAGTAAAGCGTCACGCCCGACTGCTGCGTTTGCAACTGGGGAGACACGAAAATGCAGAACTCATTCGAGCCTCCGTCCAGTCGGGCGGTGGTCGGACCTTCGGCGAGGTACGGGGCCATCGCCTGCCACGTCGCCGCGCTGTTCTGGCAGCGGCGGTCGCCCCCTATCGAGGAGGAGACAATCTGTCCTCCCGCCGCTAGTGATACAGCCGCGCCCGACGAGTCCTCAGCAGTCATCGCGTTCGCGCTATAGAGCAGAGTCAACGACGATTGAAGGTCGGACAGCTTGTGGTCGGTGTCGATTTTCTGCTTGAGCTTCATCCACGGCCCGAGCGTGCTCGCGAGCACGACGGAGATAAGCGCCATCAGCGCCATCGACACGACGATTTCGAGTAGCGTGAAGCCTCGTTGAGTGCTAGTACGCACCGACAAGCTCCTTGTCAAAAGCGTCCGGGTCATAAGAAAAGTAACGTGCGTCATCTACCGAAATGTCGCCCTTGCGCGCGCGCTCAAGCAGGTTACGGTTGAGCAGGACGTGCCCATCACCCGAACCTGTCTCCATGATGTTGAACAACTGGGCCGGCTTTCCTTCCTTGATGACCGAGCGCGAAGCGGGCGTGTTCACAAGGAGTTCGTAGCAAAGCGCCCGGCCTGTCTTGCCGCTGTCCGGGTTCACAGGCACGAGCACCTGCGAAAGGACGCCCAGCAGCACGGACGCGAGCGTCTGTTGAACATAGCCCTTCTCTTCAGCCGCGAAAAAGCTTGTAAAGCGCTCGATGGTTAGCTGCGCGGAGTTGGTATGCAAAGTCGCCAGGACCAGGTGTCCAGTGTTCGCTGCGCGCAAAGCCGCGTCGACCGTTACCCGGTCACGCAACTCGCCAATCATGATGACGTCCGGGTCTTCGCGCAAGGCCGCACGAACCGCCTTGTCAAACGTATCTGCGTCCTTGTGGCGCCCTACTTCGCGTTGGTCCACCTTACTGGACTTATGGCGGTGGCGATATTCAATCGGGTCTTCAACCGTGATGATTTTTAACCGCTTGTTCTTGTTCAGGTAATCGATTCCGGCTCCGAGCGTAGTCGTTTTCCCCGAACCGGTCGGACCCGTAACGAGCAACAAACCCTTGGACTGTACGAGCAGTTCGATAAACTTTGCAGGAAGGTTCAGGCTTTCGGCAGTCGGAATCTCTTGCGCGAGCTTTCGCAGCACCACGCCGAGCTTCCGTCCGTTCTGAAACAGAATGTTGCCCCGGACGCTGTAGGGGCCGACCTTCGTCGCGAAGTCGCGGTCGCCGCCATTCTTGTCCATCTCGCCGATGAGTTGCTTCGCATCCCCAAGTCCAACATCCGCCATGAACTGCTCGATAGCTTCGCGCGTCACGGGGTCGCCGTCGGAGCGATGCATATCGCTTACGCGTCGATACCAGAGTGGCTCCCCTTCTTCGATGTGAACGTCGGAAATCTCTGCGTCTTGCAGTATCGTGGTCAGCGTCGTCAGTAACATGGTTATATCGGTTGAAGTGCAAGCACAGTGTAGGAAGCGCCCCACGGCGTCGAAGTCCTGAATGCCATGCTGTAGGGTGGTGCCGCGCTGCTAGAGTCCTGAAGGTTCGACGTCTCGAGAGGCAGGCCCCACGGGTTCATCTGCGTACTCGCAGGAATGCCTAGCAGCGGCGGTACAGCCGTCGACCCAACAGCCGTGTATTGGTCGATGCAGGGCATCTGGTTCGGGTCGTCACAGTTACCATCAGGCGCCCGGAAGTAATTGATTCCGATGTCGTGGTCCGGGTCAAAGAGGGCCTTCGCCTTGAAGTACTCCTGCTCTTTTGCGGCAAGGTCGTTCAGCTGCTGCAAGGCGGACTGAAGCGCTTGCTGCTGCAGAGTGAGACCACTTACGAGGGCATAGGCGCGAGGGGCGCATGGCGCGGCCGCGTTCGGGCAGGAGTTGAACGTTCCCGTGGTGGCATCAAAGCTCGGCGGGTTCTGCGTGTCAGTGCTCGTGGGTATCCAGAGCGCGACTACCGTGTAGGCGACGCCGCGAGCGGACAATACGTTAGAGACGGCGGCCTGCATTCCCCACTTCGGAGTGATGCCCGCGAGCGATAGAAATTGAGATGGATTTCGGAAGCTGCCGCTCGTCGTGGTGCCGTCAACCTCGGCGAGGTTTGCGACATAGGCCGCCTCAACCTGAGAGGCGGCCGATGCAATAAAGGCTTTCTGATTCGTAAGAAGAGCGGCAACTTCTTTTTTTGCCAGCACGGTCGAGTAGCCGACGACGAAGCTGAATGTGACGACCGAGAGCAGCGCTACGAACGCGAGCAGGACGTAACCCTGTTGTCTGGCGGGGCGAAGAGCCATCTGGTCATCACTTTGGTCGAAAAACCGGTTAGCGGGTTTCGTCGTACAACAGGTCGAAGGTGCCGGTGGTACCGCCCGGAGACGCGCGGCACTTGGCAGTGTCAAACGTCACCGTAAGGTCCTCGCTGCCGTTGCACTCCTGGACCGCCTGCTTGATAACGTCATCAGGAATGTTGGTCGCATGCACGAAATACCGCGTGCCGGGGCCGCCCGGTTCCTGACCGAAGCTCAGCACGGCATTGGCCGTCACCGTGTCGACGGTAGCGTTGCCCGAGGCGTCGGCTGTAAAGCGCGTGACGTAGGGGCCATTCCACTGGCTGCCGTATGTTCGCGCGCAGTAGTTATTCGCGCTGTTCTGCGCTGAGGTGGTGTCGTACAGTGCGAACGGAAGGTTGACGAAACAGCCTGTGTCGACTTTCTGCCGCTCGTTTGCGTTGCCCAGTTCGCCCATCGCCGTGACAAGAGCCTGTGCTTTGGCACGCGAGCTATCGAATTTCATGCCAATAAGCGCGGCCATGATTGAGAGCAGAGCGAGGGCAATCACGATTTCCATCAGCGTGAAGCCGCCCTGCTTGCGAGAGTTTTGCATTTCCGGACTCCGGTTTTTGTTAAAGTGCTTGTTTGTATAGGAAGGTTTTTTAGATGGCGGCATTGCACTTGCGCGCCGTGGGACGCACGCCACGCAAGGACACTTTACAGCGCCGACAGCACAGTGGAGACGAGTGGGTAATACGTCACGGAGAACAAAAGGCCAACGCCGGCGGCGGTAATCATTGTTGCCATAATTTTCACGTTCTCCTTCAGCGAATCGGTAAGCGCCACGACGTCCTCATCGAGGTTCTTCACCATGTCACCGAGTCCGTCGACAACGTTGCCACCAGACACGGCCGACTTGACACCGGTGGAGACGAATTTTGGAAACCCAGCCAGAGCAATGGACTCATCGAGGGTTCGGCCGGACTCCATCAGTCGGCCGAGCCGCAGAAACGCTTCCCTGCTATCCACCCGCTTGGCCGACCGCGCGCACATCGCGCATGCTTCCCGTGCCATCATATTAGCGTTGTAAAGCAAGGCATAGCTGTTCCACAGGACCGCCTGGTCTGACTTTTCTGAGATGGCGCGCAGGCGCGGCCAGCGGTCCTTCATTCGAGAGAAAGTCGGTGATTTGAGGAAGGCGACAACGAAAAACGGAATTGCGACATAGACACAAGACGCAATAAAGATGTTGGCGTTGAACCAGGTCGCGAAGTCAAAGTAGCTCTGGTTGAATGTATCGAGGTGAAGCTTGAGATTCGTTTGTGCCAAGAACTTGATGGTGTTCGGCGCGACAAAAATCAGGGCGCCGTAAAAGAAGCCATACATCAGGAAAGCCATGAATGCAGGCATTTTGAAAATCGCGCTGACTGAGCGCCGCAGTTCGTACGATTGGCGAATTTCGCGAGCGAGCGACTGGAATGCCTGACCGGTACTCCCCGAGCTCTGGGCCGCCGCGATGACCATTGCGTCGCGCGCAGGGAGTTCGGCCGCAAGCATCGCTTCGCGCGGGTCCTGCCCTTCCTGCGAAGACTGACGCATAACCATGATGGCCTGGCGCAGTTTCTCGTCAGACACAAATTCGACGGCCGAGTCGAGTCCCTCGAGGAACGAACGATTGTTCTCAATACGCCGGCCCATCGTTGTGTAAAAACGGGCGAGGTCTGGCGGATTGAAGTCGGGGTTTATGAGGTTTTTGACGGTCGCGCCGAGGCTGAACGCCAGCCCCTGCGGGGCGAAACCGTTCTTCTTTAGCTTGCCGAACGCCAACGAGCGATTCCGGGCATAGACCACTCCCGAAATTCCCTTCCCGCGCGGCGTGCGCGCCTGATAGATGAACGCTAATTCCATAAAGTTTCCGTCATTCTTTTACTGCGACGCGCAGCACTTCGTCGAAGGACGTCAGCCCGTCGGCGACAAGGCGCACACCGTTCGACCACATGTTTGTGTAGGGTTTCATGCCTGCGGCGGCAATCTCAGAGGGCGCGGAGCCCTTTTCAATCAGGCCGCGCACGGTCGGAGTAACGCGCAACAACTCATAAATCATCCGCCGGCCGCGATATCCGGTGTAGTCACAGTGCGGGCATCCTGCGCCGGCCATAAATGGCGTCGCGCCTTGGGTGAGATAGGAAGAGTCCGCGAGTTCGCGCCGTGTCATCTCGCGCGTGTCTTCGACTTTGCACATCGAGCAAAGCAGCCGCAGCAGGCGCTGAGCGAGGATGCCGAGCAGCACTGAGGCCAGGGTCTGCTGGTCCACCTCCAGCCGCTTCAACCGCGCGAGGGCGAGTGATGCAGAGTTGGTATGCAAAGTGGTGAAAGCCAAGTGACCTGTGTTCGCTGCGTCCAGCAGGATTTGGGCAACCTCTGCGTCACGAACCTCGCCCATCAGAATCACATCGGGGGCATTGCGAAGCAGCGCCTTCAGCCACTTCTGGAACTCGGCACCTTCATTGGACGCGTCCTTGCGGATTTCGTATTGCTGCCAGAGGCCGTGCCGGTACTCAATCGGGTTTTCAATACTTTGTATTGAGCGCTCGACTGGGTCGATGCTCTTAAGCGCCGCATAAAGCGTCGTTGTTTTGCCGGAACCCGTCGGTCCGCTGACGATGACAAGGCCCGTCGCAGAGTTACACATCTGGGTAAGCGCCAGTTCGGTATCGGCGTCAAAACCGAGTTTCGGCAGCTGCGTCGCCGAAGACTGCTTGTCCAATACTCGAACAACTGCGTTCCGGACGTCCCGCGATTCCGTCAGTTCCAGCCGGAAGTTGTACCGGCTGGTGATGTCTTCGTATTTCCGCCGGTCTTCGTCGGAAAATTCAAGCACCGACTCCTGTGGCTCGCGGCGCAGGTCATCGACCTTTGCCCCGTTGTCTGTCACCAGTTTGTTCAGCAAGCGGTCGAAAAGGTCGGGGTCGATGGACCGGAATATGTTGCCCACGCCATTCACCTTTAGCTTCACAATGCCCACATGCTCGGACTTGTAAAGGTAAAGGTCGGACGCGCCCGAGTAGCAGGTGTGCCGAAGTAACGCGCCAAAGACGTCGCGAACGAGGCTGGAGTCCTCTTCCTCCCCTGCCCCGGCCCGAGAAGCCGCCTCCATGAAACGCTGGACAGCTTCATCAAAGACTGACTCCGTGTTGGCGAAATAGCGGCGGTAGATTGCCTGAATCGTGTGCTCGGATGCGATGACGAAGCGAATCGGTTCCCTGTAGTATTCGTTGCGGGCGTAGTTGGCGACCGTATCGTCGGGAATCGCTACGAGCAGGACGCCGTCGGCGGCCCTGCCGACGGGAACGAACCGCCTGAATTCGCCGAGGGGTATCTTCTCGAGTACCGAGCGCTCAAGGTTGTCCATCTCCGAGGCGGGAAAGAGGTCGAGGCCCGTTACCTTCGACATCGCTTCCGCGACCTGGTCTCCCGAAAGGAAGCCGAAGTCGGACATGATTCTTGGAAGTGGCTCGCCGGTAAGTCGTGCGCGTTGAATTGCGACGCGCACGTGCGACTCCTTAACCCCCAAGCCGAGCAAAATCTCCTGCATGGTCTGCAGGTTCATGAAGTCGGCGCTGACCGACGTCGGTTTGAGCAATTCAACAGGCATTTTCTTAGTTTCCGTAAACGCGCAAACCGAGTTCGAAGTTCTTGCCTTCGACCTTCAAAGCAACAATCGCAAGCGGCAGCGTGCGTAACGCTTTCAGATAGTGCGTGAATCCATCAAAATCGTTGTAGCTGCCGCGCACGTTCACACGAATCGACTGAACCCCCGTGGTCGGGACCTTTTCCTTCAGGAGGTCGGTTCGGGACATTCCCGAGGCGCCCGCCCTTTTCGCAGTGCTAATCGTGCCAACGGTGACGTCATATTCGAGGCGGTTTTTCATCACCTCGATGAGCGTCTCCGATATCTGTGTGTCGAGCACCACGCGCTCGGTGTCGGCCGGGTTCATCGTTGCCGCGAGTTCTTCGTAAGCGTGCGTGACGCTTCGCTCCTGCTGTTCTGCGTGTTGACGTTTAGCGGTCAAATCGGCAACCTGACTTTGCAGCCTGTTTCCGTAAATGACACTAGTCGTTCCTAAAGCCAAACAGAGGAGGATGAGGGTTTTGGCAGACCACTGAGACTTCGATTTCATTGAGGTTCCCGGATACGGATACTACGTCCCGACGGCAGCCATGCGGCGGCTGGATGTTAATCACGTCCAGAATGTCCGATGGTCTGGCCGTCGATTCGACGCTTGGCTTGTTGTTGAACATCTCTCCGTTGGTAACGGGGACGCGAACCACGTATTTAAACGAGTCCTGGTCCGCCGTCAGCTCGACTGTGGACCCTGGTCGCCAGAGCGCTGCTGCGCCGTTAAGGGCACTGTCCGTGTCTAGCGACATGGTTTGTGCAAAACGGTAGATACTCCCGGCTATCACCCCGCTGGCGCGCTTCTGCGTATCCTGGACCCTCGCGGTAAGAGTGTCGATTGCAGTCGTATTGGTGAGTACGCGCACATATGCCTGGCCCGCCCACACCATCGAGCCGGCTGCTCCTATCGCGGCAAGTGTTGCGACAGCCCGTACGACACCCGAAATGGGTATCCCTCGCCATACCCGCTCGTGCGGATAGAACTGGAGCGCGCCCGCAATGCCTAGAAAGTCCGCGTTGTCGAACAGACGCAGTTCCGCCTCAGCGCGCTTGATACGCCGGCTGGCCGCGAACTGCGTCAGCACGAACTCCATGTTGTCCGGGTTCAGCGTGACGTGCGGCTTGCCAATGCTCCCGTCGACATTCAGGCTGTTCAAAATCGACACGGAGGCGCCGCTTTTGGCATCGCGGAAGAGGAAGCCATAAATGAGAGGCTTTTCGGTGTCTGTGCGAGACTTGACCAGCATGTCCAGGGCCTGCTGGCCGGGCGCCATCTTGAAAGGCTTCTGCAGTGCGCGCGCCTCCAGGGTGGCATAGACGAAACCTAGGTCCTTCGTCCGGTTAACGATGTGCACCGGCTCCGAGATTGTCTCCACGGCGAGGTCCTCGGCGCCCTTGTAAGGGAGTACCTTGAGAGACTTGATGGCCCAGTCATCGCCGGAAAAGGAATAGACCTGCCGGGCTTCAGTCGATTCGATTTCGGTGAAGCCGTCGCTTGTCAGCTTCCAGAAGAACTCACGGTTGTTTTCCGCAAGGTAGATGCAGCATTCACCTTTCGTCGACGCGGTTTTGCGCCCGCGCACGAGCTCCTTGTGCATCGGTGCGTTGTCTTTCCGTTTTTTCGGCGCAGGTTTTTCACCTGAAACGGTCTGGCCGTCCGCAGTTGTCGGAGCGTCGGCGGCAGGTTTTGCCTTGCGCCGTGAAAAGAGTCCACCGCGCGTGGCGCTGCCCTTCCCTGCCCCAGATTCCGGCGCGTCGGTAGCGGTCAGGTCAGGCAAGCCTCGCTTGAGCTTGAGTCCGAGGACGGACTTCGTTTGCGGTTGCGCGTCCCCTTCAACCGGCAGCGCAGGCGCAAGGTCTTCAGGGACTTCATCGACCGGCAAAGCGGGCTCCTCGCGCGTCGTACTATCCGGCTTGCGGATGAGCTTGAGCAACGCGTTTTCCGGGCGGGCCGGCTGGGACTCGCCGGACGCGTTTTTCTTGCGACGCAGGGCGAATTCTTCCGAACCCGCCTTCGGGTCTGTCGTCTTGCCGCCGCCCTTCCCCTTACCGAACATTTAACGGTCTCCGTTTAGTCTTAGATAGATTCAGAGATAAGCGGGTCGTACGCCGGCGCAGGAATGATGTTCGTGCGCAGCAGAATCACCACCTCTTTTTCCTGGGTCGTGTTGTTGCGCCCGTCGGTCAGTACCGGCACTGGGCCGGGAGCGTCTTTCTTTACCGTCTGGCTGTAACGGATGCCGCCCAGAATGACGGTCTTTCCCGTTTCCGCCATCACCTTCATGAAGGTTTGCTTGCTCTGCTGAACCGGGGCCGTCAGCGTTCCGCCGTTGTTGCCCAGATTGAACGTCGTGAAACTCTGGATGGTCGAAATGACCGGCATCAGGGTCAACTGGACGTGCGTGTCATCCAGCACGTGGGGTTGAACGGAAAAGGAGATACCGTCAACCGCGAAGGAAGTGTTTCCGCTCGTCTGGGTAGTGCCTGAGACGCCCGTGGTCGTCGAGTTAACGCTACCGAGATACGGCATGCTGGTGCCATCAAAGAACGTGCTTGGCGTGTCATTAACCGCGAGGATGCGCGGCTCGGAAATGACCTTGGTGTCGGTGATGTTCCGCAACGCCTGGATAACCGCATTGATTTTGGCGCCGGTAAATTGGGCGGTCAGCGACGGATTCGTGATGGCTGAATTCCCGAAGCCGGCCGTAAGCGACCCGGCGCTGCCGAGGATGTTGGTCGCGCCGAGCACTCGCTGCCAGTTGATGCCGAACTGGAGGTCGTCCTCAAGCGACACCTCAACGATTGAAGCCTGAATGTCGACCTGCGTCATCGCATCGCGCGAAAAGTCCCGCAAGAAGCGGTCGACGCGCCGCAAGGCCTGAGCGTTCGAGCGCACCGTGATGATGCCGATGTCGGAAACGTTCACTTCCGCGTTTTTGCCAGCGACGTCCTCGATGACTTTCTTGATGCTCGCGAAGTTACTGCCTTCCTTTCCGTCAATAATGAAGTTGGCAGTCATGCTCGAGTTGGAGCCGCCGGAGCTTCCGCTC
>NZ_VZQP01000017.1:0-144094 GCF_014397655.1 Paraburkholderia sp. UCT31 | reverse complement strand
CCCTCTGTTCCGCGCGTCCAGCCCGCCGCGCCCGGTCCGCGTGCGGCGTGCGCCCTGCTAAAATCACCGTTTCGTCCCACCGCAGGCACCCCCGATCCTTATGTCAGCACCCGCCACCGACCTCCCAGCAGGCGCGCCGCCCGGCCGCCGTCAGATTCTCGTCACGTCGGCCCTTCCTTACGCGAACGGGCAGATTCATATCGGCCATCTGGTCGAATATATCCAGACGGACATCTGGGTCCGGGCGCTGCGAATGCACGGCCACGAGGTCTACTACGTCGGCGCAGACGACACGCACGGCACGCCGGTGATGCTGCGCGCGGAACAGGAAGGTCTGACGCCGAAACAGCTGATCGATCGCGTCTGGCTGGAACACAAGCGCGACTTCGACAGCTTCGGCATTTCGTTCGACAACTACTACTCGACGGACTCCGAGGAAAACCGCGTGCTCAGCGAAAACGTCTACCTCGCGCTGAAGGAAGCGGGGCTGATCGACGCGCGCGAGATCGAACAGGCGTACGACCCGGTCAAGGAAATGTTCCTGCCGGACCGCTTCATCAAGGGCGAGTGCCCCAAATGCGGCGCCAAAGACCAGTACGGCGACAGCTGCGAAGTCTGCGGCTCGACCTACCAGCCCACCGAGCTCGTCAATCCGTACTCGGTCGTCTCGGGCGCGACGCCGATTCGCAAGACCTCGACGCACTACTTCTTCCGCCTGTCCGATCCGCGCTGCGAGAATTTCCTGCGCGCCTGGGTCGGCGGCCTCGCGCAGCCCGAAGCGACCAACAAGATGCGCGAGTGGCTCGGCGACGCCGGCGAAGCCAAACTCGCCGACTGGGACATCTCGCGCGACGCGCCGTACTTCGGCTTCGAGATTCCGGGCGCGCCCGGTAAGTATTTCTACGTGTGGCTCGACGCGCCGGTCGGCTACTACGCAAGCTTCAGGAACCTCGCCGAAAAACGCGGCCTCGACTTCGACGCGTGGGTCCGCAAGGGCTCGACGGCCGAGCAGTACCACTTCATCGGCAAGGACATCCTGTATTTCCACACGCTGTTCTGGCCCGCGATGCTCGAGTTCTCGGGCCATCGCACGCCGACCAACGTGTTCGCGCACGGCTTTTTGACGGTCGACGGCGCGAAGATGTCGAAGTCGCGCGGCACCTTCATCACCGCGCAAAGCGTGATCGACACCGGCCTGAATCCGGAATGGCTGCGCTACTACTTCGCGGCCAAGCTGAACAGCACGATGGAAGACCTCGACCTGAATCTCGACGACTTCCAGGCGCGCGTGAACAGCGATCTGGTCGGCAAATACGTGAACATCGCGAGCCGCGCGGCCGGCTTCCTGATCAAGCGCTTCGACGGCCGCGTGCAGGACAGCGCGATGCATCATCCGCTGCTCGGCACGCTGCGCGCGGCGCTGCCGCAGATCGCCGCGCACTACGAGGCGCGCGAGTACAGCCGCGCGCTGCGTCAGACCATGGAGCTCGCCGACTCGGTCAACGCCTACGTCGATACCGCCAAGCCCTGGGATCAGGCGAAAGACCCGGCCAACGCGGTCGCGCTGCACGAGACCTGCAGCGTCAGCATCGAGGCGTTCCGTCTGCTGTCGCTGGCCCTGAAACCGGTGCTGCCGAAGCTCGCCGAAGCGGTCGAGGCTTTCCTCGGCATCGAGCCGCTCGTGTGGGCCGACGCCACCGTGCCGCTCAGCTCGGCGCGCCCGATCAACGCGTACAAGCATCTGATGACGCGCGTCGATCCGAAGCAGATCGAGGCGCTGCTCGCGGCCAATCGCGACTCGCTGCAGGCCACGCCGGAAGCGGCGCCGGCCGACGCGAAGGCGAAGGCGAAGGCCCACGCCAAGGCCGTCGCCGCGAAGGAAGAAGAGGCCGGCATCATCACGATCGACGACTTCGCGAAGGTCGATCTGCGCATCGCGAAGATCGTCGACTGCAAGGCGGTGGAAGGCTCGGACAAGCTGCTGCAACTGACGCTCGACGTCGGCGAAGAGAAGACCCGCAACGTGTTCTCGGGCATCAAGTCCGCGTATCAGCCGGAGCAGCTGATCGGCAAGCTGACCGTGATGGTCGCGAACCTGGCGCCGCGCAAGATGAAGTTCGGCATGTCCGAGGGCATGGTGCTGGCGGCATCGGCGGCGGACGAGAAGGCCGAACCGGGCCTCTACGTGCTCGAGCCGCATAGCGGCGCGAAGCCCGGCATGCGCGTGAAGTAACGCGCGGCGCCTTCGGGCGCCTCGCCCCACCTCGCCGCAGGCAGGTATGACGAAAACGGCACGCTTCCAGGCGTGCCGTTTTTTATGTTGCCCGCGTCACCACGAGATCCGGTCGAAGCGCCGCGTGTACAGCACGTCGGCGCCATAGAACGTGCCGCCATACACGACCAGCGACCAGTATCGCGTCAGATTGATCGTTGCCTTGATCGCATTGCTCGCCGACTGCAACCCCTGCTCGTAGCCGATCACGAGCCGCTCGTTGATCGCCTTCGACACCATCACGACTTGCGGATCGGTCAGGCCGACCTCGCTGCGGCCGATCGAAAACTCGTCGAGCCCGACGGTCTGCGCGATCCGCTGACCCGTCGCGCTGCCGAGCAGCGCGAGCGCGGTCGTCATCGTGCTCTGCTGGCCGAGGTTATTTCCCTGGTCGGTGCCGTGGCCGAACAGCAGCCACGACAGTTTTTCGTTGTCCGGCACGCTTGGCTCCGACACGAGCCGCGCGACCGGCGCCTGCAGCGTGCCCGTTACCTGTACGCCGGCCTCGACCTGCTGGTTGCGGCGCATCGCGAGAATGTTGATGCCCGGATTCGTGACTGGCCCGTTGAACGTGAAGAAGCCGTTCTCGATCGCGAGCTTGCGGCCGAATGCGGTGTAGGTCGAACCCGGCGTGACGCGCACGTTGCCGACCGCGCGCAGCGGCGTATTCGGCGCGCTCGTCGCGGTGATCGTGCCGGCGAGGCCGAGATCGGCGCCCTTCCCACGGAAGCGGAAGTCGTTGCCGAGGCCGATCTCGATGTTCGCGCGTGGCGCGAACGGGCTCGCCGGCGGCTGGCCGCCTTCGCTCGGACGCGGCCGGCCGCCCGAGCGCGTGCCGTCCGGGCGGATGATCACGACGTCGTCGCCGAGGCTCGGCGCGGCCTGCTCGGGCAGATCGAACCGCGCGCTGTCGACCACGAACTTGCCGTCGATCACGGGGCCGCGCTCCACGCCGCCGTTCGAGATGTTCGCACTGCCCGACAGCGACAGATGGCGGTCCGGCGACGCGAACACATCGAGCTTGTCCGCGACGATGCTCGCGGTCATGTCGGGCTCCGAGCTGTCGAGACGCACGCGGCCGGTCGCGCGCAGCGTGCCGCTCGCGCCGTGGAACTCGACCTGCTGGAAGTCCACCATGTTCTGCGACAGCGCGATGCGCACGACCCCGTCCTTCAGTTGCACGCCCTGGCTCACGACCGTCGCGGACAGACCGTCGCCGGTCAGCGAGCCGGTCACGTTCGGTTTCGCGACCGTGCCGCCGAGCGCGAGCTTCAGCGCGAGATGGCCGTCGAGCAGATAGCTGGGGCCGAGCAGGCCGCCCGTCGTGCGCAGCGACGGCACGTTCGCGTTCACGTTGCCCGACAGCGCGCTTTGCGGATCGACGCTCAACATGCCGTCGCGCAGTACGAGCGGCGTGTGCGCGTCGGCATCGATCACGCCGACGCGGCTCGCCTGCGCATGCACGGTCGCATTGAGCCGGTTGCCGCCGGTGAATTCGGCGCGCGCTCGGATGTCGCCAATGCCCATCGACGCGAGCCCGCGGCCGATCTCGACCGTCACGTCGCCGCTGCGCCGGCGCAGCTCGATGTGGCCGCTCGCCGTCGCGCCGAGCGAGAAGTCCCAGTCGCCGTCGAACACGAGGTCGGTGCGCACGGCGGGCGGCTCGCCGGTGATCTGGCGACGCAGCTCCTGCAAGTGCGCGAGCGACACATCGGTCAGGCTGCCGGCCGACTGGATGCGGCCGTGATCGAACGCGAATGACTTCAGGGTCAGCACCGAGCCTTCGATCGTCAGGCGCGTTGCGCCGAGCGTGAGGTGCCCCGGCCCGGCGCTGAGCGCGAGCGGCGATTCGAGATTGAGCGCCGGCGTGCCGCGATTCTGCAGACGCGTCACGGTGCCGTCCCAGCGCGAGCCGTCGCGCGTGTCGGTCAGCTTGCCGTTGGCGGCGAGCGTCAGATCGAGCGGTCGGTCCTGCAGCTTGCCGGTCGCGGCGGCTTCGAGCGTGTGGTTCGCGCGTGTGCCGGACAGGCGGGCGGTCAGCGTGGCGAGGTCGACGCCGCCCGCGTTGACATTGCGCGCGTCGGTCGTGAACGCGAGCGCGCCGTTCGCGCCGTCGCGCAACTCGGCGTGGCCTTCCGCATGGCCGATGCGGTTGCTCGCGAACACGACGCTGTCGGCCTTGTAATTCAGCGTGACGTTCGGATGCGCGAACGAGCCGGTAACGTCGCCGTCCGCGGCGACCGCGCCCGCGAGGCCGAAGCCGAGCCGATCGAGCTGCGGCGCGTCGATGCCGAAGCGCAGCCGGTCGCCGGCCGCGCCGAAGCTGCCTTGCAGATTCACCTGGTTGCCCGCGACCGAAAGATTCGCGTGGCTCGGCAGGATTCGCGAGCCGGCCAGCTGGATCATGCCGCCGCCCGTGAGCGGCAGGTCGTTGTAGACGCTCGGACCGAGCGTGAATTCGGCGCGCGTCGTGAAGACCCGCGCGAGCACACCTGCTGCCGTGACCGTGGCGTTCACGCGCGCCTCGATCCTGCGCGCTGGCGGACCTGCCTGCGCGGCTGCGCGTGGCGCAGGGCCCGCGCGATGCGCGGGCCCTGGCGACCTGCGCTCGAGCACTTCGGTCTGCGCCGCGGCTTGCGCGGTGTTCTTCGCGATGGCGGCTGCCTGATCGCCGGGCGCCGCGCTCTTCGCGCCGGCGGTGCTGCCCACGAGCGCCGCGGCTTGCGCTTGCCGCTCGCGTTGCGCGCCGCTCGCGGCGGACGCGCCGGATGTCGTGACAGGCGTGCGGGCGGGCATCTGCGAGGTCAGCGACAGCGGATCGAAATCGGTCAGTTGCGCCTTCAGGTTGTAGGTCGAGTTCTCATCGTGCTTCAGCGCGCCCGATAGATCGATGCGGCCACGGCCCGACGTGACGCGCACGTCGTTGAAGCTGATGCGTGCCGGGTCGAACGTAATCTTGCCTTGGGCGCGCAGCGCGGCGGCGGGGTCGGCGAGATCGAGCGTCAGGGTCTGGATGTCGTCGTTCAGGCGGATGCCGATCGGGCCGGACAGCTGCGTCGGCCGCACGGTCGCCTGCAGCGCGTTCAGGTCGAGCCGCGCGACGCTCAGATCGAGCCGGCCGTGCCGGCCGCTCAGCGCACCGCCGCCGGTGAGCGTCGCGTTACGCACGAGCCGCACGTTCAGGTTCGAGATGCTCTGCGTGTGGGCGTCGAGGCGCACGTCGGCGTTCGCATCGATCAGCGGCAGCAGTTTCTGGTCGATTGCGCCGGGTTTCGCGTTGACGATCGAGACATGGCCGGCGACGGCGAAACCCGCCGCCGGTTTGGCCGGCGCGTGGTGGCCGCCGATGATGTGGTGCGGATGGCTGGCGGCCGACGGTTTCGCCGCGCTGGCTGTGCCAGGGGCGGTCGCCGCGCCCTGCTCGACCGGCTGCAGCTCCGCGCGCACCGCCAGATCGGCCAGCGGCGCACCCGGCGCGAAAGCCTGCGGATTCACATGATCGAAGCTCAGCGTCGCGCGCTGCAACGGCACCGCGGCGAACGGCGCCGCTTCGACCCGCGCGTGGCCGGCGAGCTTCATGCCGCTCGCGTCGAGCTCGGCGACGAGCTGCTCGAGCGTGCCGCTCAGGTGGCCGGCCACCTGCACCGCTTCATCGTTGACCTTGCCCGCATAACCGACTTCGCCGGTGAGCGGAAACGGCCGCACGCCATCGAGTTTCGCCGCTGCCGTCAGCGCCCCGAACGGCGTATCGAGCCGATCGATCGCGGCCTCGTGATGACGCCCGTCGCTGCGTCCATGAAACGCGAAGCTCGACAGCTCCGTCGTCGACGCGCCCTGGTGCAGCAGCAGCCGCTCGACCTGCACGTCGCGGATCTCCAACTGCATCGGTAGCTGCAGATCCTGCGGCAAGCTCAGCGGCTCGCTGGTGCTCGCCGACGACGGGCCGACGCGCGCCTCGATCGTGCCGACGTGCAGGTAGTCGATCGTGAACCGCCACGGCTCGCGCGCGAGCGCCCAGCGGCCCGCGACGCGGTCGATCTCGATGTCGGTGCCGCTGCCGTCGAGGCTGCGCCAGCGCACGTCGCGCAGTTGCACGCCGCGCGCGAGCGTGCCGCCGTCGAGCGTGCCGGCGAGCCGGCCGCCGAGCAGCTTCACGGCCGCGTGCCACGCGTACGCGGTGCCGCGCTCGGTCGTCAGCGCCCCGTACAGCAGACCGACCGCGAGTGCGGCGAGCAGTACCAGCATGACCACCGTGCCCGCGACCGACTTCAGCAGCAGTCGGCCCCAGCGCCGCTTCGGCGGCGGCGTGTCGGGCGGCTGCTGCCCATCCGGCGGTCCTGGCGGCATGGCGCCGGGCGGCTGCGCGGGGGGCGGGGCGGTGACGTCGGTGGTCATGCGTGAATACGGTGGCAAATAAGGTAGTGGGTTGTCGTCAAAACGTCAGAACGCGATGCCGAGCGTGATATACGGCCGCACCCGGTTATCGCGGATCCCGTAAGCGACATCGAGATTGACCGGGCCGACCGGGCTGCGCCAGCGCGCGCCGACGCCGGCGCCCGGATAGAAAACTTTTTCGCCCCAGGTGTCGGTCGCGGTGCCGATGTCGAAGAACACGGCCGCGCCCCAGTTGTGCGAGAACCAGTGCTGGTATTCGGCCGCGCTCGTCACCAGGTACTTGGTCGGCAGGATCGAGCCGCCGACGTTGTTACCGATGCTCTGGAAGCCATAGCCGCGCACCGAGTTCGAGCCGCCCGCGCGGAACAGCAGCGACGCCGGAATGCCCCTCGAGCTGCCGCTCGTGAATACGCCGCCGAGTTCGGCGCGGATCAGCACGATGTCGTCGACGCCGATCGGGAAATACTGCTGGCCGCGCGCGTAGCCGCGGATGAACGACTGGTCGGCGAGCAGACCTTTCACCGCGAAGCCCGCCTCGACGTGGATCAGGTTGCCGCGACGCGGGAACAGCGGGTCGTCGGTGTCGCGCCGCGTCCACGACCACCCCGGCACCAGCGCGTGCGCGCGGGTCGGCGGCGCCGCGTTCTGGTCGAGCTTATCGTCGTAGAACAGCAGCGAATAGCTGTAGTCGAGGAACTGCGACGTGCGCGAGCGCTGCACGCCGCCGCGGATGCTGTAGATGCGCGTGTCGGAGACGTCGGTGGTCGTGTACGACGCGAGCATGCTATTGGTCCACCCGTGCTGGCCCGGCGGCATCGACAGCTGGATCTGCCCGTATTGCTGCGTGTTGTCGGCGCGGCCCTCGACGGTGAACGGCCACGCCGCGCCGAACGTGTTCAGATACGTGTAGCCGCCCTGCACGAGCGGGCCGTTGTCGGTCGAATAGCCGACGCCGCCGCGGAAGCTGTGATACGGAAACTCCGACACCTTCACGTGCACCGGCGTGTCGAGCGGCTTGGCGGGGTTGTTGTCGAGGTCGATCGCGACGCTCGCGAAGTACGGCGTGTTCTGCAGTTGGCGCTGCAGTTCGGCGACAGTGCGCGTGTCGTAGATGTCGCCCGGCGAGATCGGATTGACGTTGTGGACGATGCGCTCCGGATAGCGCTTCGTGCCCTGCACGTCGAGTTGGCCCATCGTGAAGGTCGGCCCGCTGTCGTAGATCACCGACAGCTTCGCCGTGTGCGTGCGCGGATCGATCAGCGCCTCCGAGTGGTAGATCTTCGCGGCGAGGTAGCGGCGCGATTGCAGCTCGTGCAGCGACGCGTTCTTCGCGTCGTCCCAGGCGCCCTGCGAGAACGGCTCGCCCTCGTGCAGCGAGAACGCGAAGCGCGTCGCGTTTTCGCGCGATGGGTCTTCGGTCAGCACCGCGCCGCGAAACGACAGATCGACCGACGTGACTTTGGTCTGCGGGCCCGGCTCCACGCGCACGGTGACCTGCCGCAGGTTGTCGACGGTGCGCACGTCGGTGCTGACGAGCGGCGAGAAATAGCCCTGCGTCGCGGCGAGATCGCGCACCTGCTGTGGCGTCGCGGTGATCAGGAACGAGAACTGGTCGTCGGTGACGTCGGGCCGCTTCGCGAAACGCGAGATATCGAGGTTCTGTTCGAGCAGCCGGCGCAGCGCGCGCGGCTCGGCGACCACCTCGACCTTGTAGCTCGGTGCCTTGCTCGCCGCGTGAGCCTTGCCCAAGGCGAGCAGCAACATCAGGAGGCCGAGGCCGATGGCGAGCGACACACGCAGCCAGCACCGCGCGAGCGCCTCGCGCTCACGCGCGCGCCCGCGCGCCTGGCCGGTCTCGCCGCGCAACGCACGCGGCATGTCGATCGTACCTCCCGCCAAACAGGACCTCCGGCCTCAATGAATGAATTCTCGCGCCCCGGCCGCGCATGCGATCGAGGCATGCTATTTGACCACAACGCGACCCCGATCGGCCTCTCTCGTGCCCCTGGCGGAGCTCCGCGCTTCATCTCAAAAATGGGCGGCCCGCGGCGATTTTCGACCGCCCGCGACGCATGCGGTAAAATCGCGGACGACGGCGCCCTCCCCGCGGCACCGCGCAGCGGCCAGCCCGAGAGCCGCCACCCTACCCACCACGGACGTCGAGCCATGTATCAATCGGACATCACCCAGTTCCTGAACCAGCTCAAACAACAGAAGCCCAATCTGGAGGCCGAGCAACGCAAAGGCCGCGCACTGCTGTGGGACAAACAGCCGATCGATCTGGAAGAGCGCGCCGAGCAGAAAACTTCGCGCGTGCAGCAGACGCCTTACTCGTACTACCAGAACTTCTAAGCTCCCCAGTCACGCCGACGATGAGTCACGCTGACGAGGTGCATGGTCCGCTTCACGGCCCGATACACGGCCCGATACACGGCCCGGTTCACGGCCCGGTTCACGGCCCAGCGCCGGCACCGTCCGACACCGCGCTTTCCACGCCCGCCACCGATTCGACGCCCGACACGGTCGACGGCGTCGCGTTCGCGCGTCTGTACGGCGAGCCGCTGTTCAAGCTGCCGAACGACCTGTACATCCCTCCGGACGCGCTCGAGGTATTCCTCGAGACCTTCGAGGGGCCGCTCGACCTGCTGCTGTACCTGATCCGCAAGCAGAACTTCAACGTGCTCGACATCCCGATGGCGGATGTCACCGTGCAATATCTCGGCTACGTCGAGCAACTGCGCAAGACCAATCTCGAACTCGCGTCCGAGTATCTGCTGATGGCCGCGATGCTGATCGAAATCAAGTCGCGCATGCTGCTGCCGGTCAAGAAGGCCGACACCGGCGAGGAAGCCGAAGACCCGCGCGCCGAACTGGTGCGCCGCCTGCTCGAATACGAGCAGATGAAGCTCGCCGCGCAACGCATCGACCAGTTGCCGCAGCTTGGGCGCGATTTCCTGCGCGCCGAGGTCTACATCGAGCAGAGTGTCGCCCCGCGCTTCCCGGACGTGAACAGCGACGACCTGCGCGCAGCGTGGGCCGACGTGATCAAGCGCGCGAAGCTGGTCCAGCATCACAAGATTTCGCGCGAGGAGTTGTCGGTGCGCGAGCACATGAGCCTGATCCTGCGGCAGTTGCAGAATGCGCGCTTCATCGAGTTTTCCGATCTGTTCGACACGAGCCGCGGCGTGCCGGTCGTCATCGTGAATTTCATCGCCGTGCTCGAGCTGTGCCGTGAATCGCTCGTCGAAATCACCCAGGCGGAGCCGTTCGCGCCGATTTACGTGCGGCTGGCGTATCTACCGGCCTGAGCGCTGAATGACGGCCGCTTGAAGGCCGCTTGACGGCCGGACCGCGGCCGGACCGTGAAAATCTCGCTACGAACACCGTCGCAGCGAAGCTTGGCGGGCCTCAGCGGGGAGTGCGCGGCAAGCGCGCCGCGCGCCGCTCGGAAGTGCCGCCGCGTTTCGGTGCGTCCGCTGCCCAAATCCACTACAATCCGCGCTCCGAACCCGTCATTTGCCGGTGAGGCGATGACCCGCGCGATTCCGCCAGGTGTCGCGCCAACCGGATCGCGCGCCGCGCGAGCCTATCCCTGTCCGATCATGAAAGTCATCAGCTCGATCCATGAATTGCGCGACCAGTTGCGCGGCCAGAATCGCACGGCCTTCGTGCCGACGATGGGCAACCTGCACGAGGGCCATCTGTCGCTGATGCGCCTCGCGCGCCAGCACGGCGACCCGGTCGTGGCGAGCATCTTCGTCAACCGCCTGCAGTTCGGCCCGAACGAGGATTTCGACAAATATCCGCGCACGCTCGAAGCCGACATCGAGAAGCTGCAGAAGGAAGGTGTCTACGTGCTGTTCGCGCCGACCGAAAGGGACATGTATCCGGAGCCGCAGGAATACCGCGTGCATCCGCCGCACGATCTCGGCGACATCCTCGAGGGCGAATTCCGCCCCGGCTTCTTCCACGGTGTGTGCACGGTCGTGATGAAGCTGATGTCGTGCGTGCAGCCGCGCGTCGCGGTGTTCGGCAAGAAGGATTACCAGCAGTTGATGATCGTGCGCCGGATGTGCCACCAGTTCGCGCTGCCGACCGACATCGTCGCCGCCGAAACCGTGCGCGACACCGACGGCCTCGCGCTCAGCTCGCGCAACCGGTTCCTTTCGGCCGCCGAACGCGCCGAGGCGCCGATGCTGGCCGCCGAACTCAATCGGGTGCGCGACGCGGTGCTCGCGGGCGAGCGCGACTTCGCGAAACTCGAAGAGTCGGCCAAAGCGACGCTCGCGGCGCGCGGCTGGAATCCCGATTACATCGCGATCCGCAAGCGCTCGAACCTGATCGCGCCCGGCGCGCAGGACGCCAGCGCACCGCTCGTGGTGCTGGCCGCCGCGAAGCTCGGCGCGACCCGGCTCATCGACAACCTCGAAATCTGACGCCGCAACCGCCCGCGCGACCACAGTTACACTGCGCAGTCACACAGGATTGGATTGATCATGCAACGCAATATGCTGAAGTCGAAGATTCACCGCGTCGCGGTCACGCACTGCGAGCTCCACTACGAGGGCTCGTGCGCGATCGACGAAGATCTGCTCGAAGCGGCGAACATCGTCGAAAACGAGCGTATCGACATCTGGAACATCAACAACGGCGAGCGCTTCTCGACGTACGCGATCAAGGGCGAGCGCGGCAGCGGCATGATTTCGCTGAACGGCTCGGCCGCGCGTCGCGCGCAGCTCGGCGATCTGGTCATCATCGCGGCGTTCGCGGTGGTCGACGAGGCGGAGTTGAAGGCGGGCTGGAAGCCGGACCTCGTGTTCGTCGATGAAAACAACAAGATCAAGGGCAGCCGCGACCACGTGCCCACGCAGGCCTGGAGCTGAGCGAAGCTCAGCTTGACGCTTGACTGATGGCGGGCAGCCCCCGCCTCAGCCCTTCTTCCCCGCGCCGTTCGTCCACTCGACGATCGGCTGCCACTGCTCCAGATCCTTCTCCACACGGCTTTTCGCGACGTCCCACAGCGTCAGGCCGTGCGCCGCGAGCTGCACGTAGTTCTGCGTGTCGCGCAGAAAACCGAGCACCGGCAGCTTCAATCCCTCGACGAAGCGATGCAGCTGCTCGGCCGAGCGCGTGCGCGCATCGACGCGCATGCCGACCACGCCGACCTCGATCGCGCCCTTCCTGACCGCCTTTTCCTTCGCCAGCCGCTCGAGAAATTCCTGGGTCGCGAGAATATCGAACAGCGACGGCTGCAACGGCACGATCACCTTGTCGGCGAGATCGAGCGCGATGTTCAGGCGATTGCCGTGCAGGCCGGCCGGCGTGTCGACGACCGCGTGCTCGAGGCCTTTCGGCGGCTTGGCCGGCGTGTCGGGATTGACCTCCCAGGTTTCGATGTTCGGCAGCGTGGCGGGCCGTAATTCGAGCCACGCATGCGCGGAGTGCTGCTTGTCGAGGTCGGCCAGCGCGACCCATTCGCCCGCCGCGGCGAAATAGCCGGCCAGATTGGTCGATAGCGTGCTCTTGCCCACGCCGCCCTTCGGATTCGCCACCACAATCACCGACATGAAATCTCCCGGAAAGAAGGCTGGACACCGCCAGCCGGTTTGCCGCGCTATTGCTCCGTCCCCGCCGATCCGCTGTGACCGGCGTCGGCGGGCTCCACGATCGCTGCCGTTCGAAGTTCGGTTTCCAGGGACGCCCACCGGTCCAGCCGTTGATAATATCGACAAATTCAGCGCGGCCGAAGCCCCCGCATCGCGAATCGGCCGCTCCAACCCGCCGTTTTTTTCCACAAGGACCTGAATCTCATGAGCAAACTGCGCCCGGAATACACCGTCGAACGCCTGCTGGAGCGCCAGAAGGGCACGCTGCCGGACCTGCTGGGCCTGCGCGTGCTGACCTTGGAACAAGGCACGCTGGTCGCCGAACTGACCGTGCGCGAGGCGCTGCTCGCGCCGAACGGCTTCCTGCACGCGGCCACGGTGATCGGCCTCGCCGACACCGCGTGCGGCTACGCGTGCATCGCGCATCTGCCCGAAAACTCGCGCAACTTCACGACGATCGAGTTGAAGAGCAACTTCCTCGGCACCGCGACGCAGGGCACGATCCGCACGGTCGCGAAGGGCGTGCACCTTGGGCGCAGCACGCAGGTCTGGGACGCGACGGTCACCGGTCCGGACGGTAAGACCATCGCGCTGTTTCGTTGCACGCAGATGGTGTTGTACTGAGCGAACCGCGCTCGCAGCAATCGCGTTCAGGCCGATAAAAGAGGCCGGCGCAAAGCGTCACCCCAGCGCCGCGAACAGCCTGCGCATATCGACGTGCCCGGCCAGCGTATCGGCCAGCCGCTCCAGCGACGCCTCGCGCAACGCCGGATAGTCGAGCGCTTCGGCATCGCTCAAACCCGCCCATGCGAGCAGCGCCGCGCACGCGGCCGGCGTGTCGAACAGGCCATGCACGTAGGTCGCGAGAATCTGGCCATCGGCGGACATCGCACCATCGGGACGGCCAAAGTCCGCGCCGCCCTCGTGCGGGCCAGCGTGGTCGAGTCGCAGCGCCGGCGTGTCCAATGCCGGCCCGCGCGTCTCGCCCATATGAATCTCGTAGCCGGCGACGTCCGGCGTGCCGGGCAGCGCGAGGCGCCCGGTCACATTCTTCAGCGTCTTGTCGCGCGTGAGCACCGTCGCATAGTCGAGCCAGCCGAAGCCCGCGAAGGTGCCGGGTGCGCCCTCGACGCCATGCGGATCGGCGATCTCGCGGCCCAGCATCTGCATGCCGCCGCAAATGCCGATCACGCGGCCGCCGTAGCGCAGATGCCGCGCGAGCACGTCGTCCCAGCCCTGTGCGCGCAGAAACGCGAGGTCGTCCGGCACGTTCTTCGAGCCCGGCAGGATGATCAGATCGGCGGCCGGCGGCGGCGTACCCGCGCGCACATAGTGAAAATCGACCTGCGGATGCGCGCGCAACGCATCGAAGTCGGTGTGATTGCTGATGTGCGGCAGCACCGGAACGACCACGCGCAGCAGACGGCGCGAATCAACGCTCGCCGCCGCGCGCAGCTCGGGCGGCAGCATGTCCTCGGCGTCGAGCGTCAGGCCATGCAGATATGGCACGACACCGAGCACCGGCTTGCCGGTCTTCGCTTCCAGCCAGTCGAGCCCGGGCTTCAGCAGACCGATGTCGCCGCGAAAGCGGTTGATGATGAAGCCGCGCACGCGCGCCTGCTCGCTGTCGGACAGACACGCGAGCGTGCCGGTCAGGTGCGCGAACACGCCACCGCGATCGATGTCGGCGACCAGCACGACCGGGCAGTCGACCGCCTCCGCGAAACCCATGTTCGCGATGTCGCGCTCGCGCAGATTGATCTCGGCCGGACTGCCCGCGCCTTCGACGAAAATCGTGTCGTACGACGCGCGCAGCCGCGCATACGACTCCAGCACCGCCTCGAACGCGACCGGCTTGTAGTCGTGATACGCGCGCGCGTCGAGATTGATGCGCGCCTTGCCGTGGATGATCACCTGCGCGCCGCGATCGCTGGTCGGCTTCAGCAGCACCGGGTTCAGATCGGTGTGCGCGTCGATGCCCGCGGCGAGCGCCTGCAATGCCTGCGCGCGGCCGATCTCGCCGCCGTCGACGGTCACCGCGCTGTTCAACGCCATGTTCTGCGGCTTGAACGGCGCGACCCGCGCACCCGCGCGCCGCGCGAGGCGGCACAGTCCCGCAACCAGCGTGCTCTTGCCCGCGTCGGAAGTAGTGCCCTGGATCATCAGCGTGCCGCGCGGCACGGGCAGGGTGTCGGGAGGAATGGTCATTCGGGTCACGGCGGTGCAGGTGGAAGATGGACAGTGGCGTTGCAATGCAATCGAGCGGCATTATCCCATCGCGCCGGTACAATCATAGGATGACTCCCCGCGACCTCACCTTCGTCCTCGGCGGCGCCCGCTCGGGCAAGAGCGCGCATGCCGAGCGGCTCGCCAGCGACAGCGCCCTCCCCGTCATCTACATCGCCACCGCCCGCGTTACCGACGACGCCGAATTCAACGCGCGCATTGCGCATCATCGCGAGCGGCGGCCCGCGCATTGGGGGCTCGTCGAAGCGGACGACGACCTCGCCGGCGCGCTCGCGCAACACGACGCGCCGGGCCAGTGTCTGCTGATCGACTGCCTGACGCTGTGGCTCGCAAACCTGCTATGTCCCGCCGACGGCGCGGCGGCGCCGCTGTCGCACTACTACGAGCAGGCCGCCGCGTTCGAAGCGGCGCTCGCCGGCGCGCGCGGCAAGATCATCGTCGTCAGCAACGAGATCGGCCTCGGTGTCGTGCCGCTCGGCGAAGCCACGCGTCTTTACGTCGACGAACTCGGCCGCCTCAATCAGCGCATCGCCGCGTTGAGCAGCGCGGCCACGCTGATGGTCGCGGGACTGCCGCTCGCGCTGAAAAGCGCGAGCCGCGTGTGATGCCGCCGCTGACCATGCCGCTGGTCGCGACGCTCGCGGTCGCGGGCGTCGCCGTCGACCGCTGGTTCGGCGAGCCGACCCGCCGGCATCCGCTGATCGGGTTCGGCAACTGGGCGGCGCGTATCGAGGCGCGCTTCAATCACGACCGGCGTCTGCGGCTCAGGGGCCTGCTCGCATGGGCGCTCGCGGTTCTGCCGCCGGTGTTGATCGCGTGGTGGCTCGTCGCCGTGCTGCCGTTGTTCGCGGCCTGCGCGCTGCATGTCGCGCTGCTGTGGTTCGCGCTCGGCGCGCGCAGCCTGCGCGATCACATCGCGCCGATCGCGCGGGCGCTCGGCCAACGCGATCTGGCCACGGCACGTGAGTTGACCGCACGGATCGTCTCGCGCGACACCGCGCAGTCGGACGAGGCCGCGCTCGCGCGCGCCGCGGTCGAATCGGCGCTCGAAAACGGCAACGACGCGATCTTCGGCGCGCTGTTCTGGTTCGCGCTCGCGGGTGGGCCTGGCGCGCTCGGCTTTCGCCTCGCCAATACGCTCGACGCGATGTGGGGTTATCGCACGCCGCGCTATCTGCGCTTCGGCTGGGCCGCCGCGCGCATCGACGACGTGCTGAACTGGATTCCCGCGCGCCTGACTGCCACGAGCTACGCGCTGCTCGGCGACACGCTGACCGCCTGGCGCTGCTGGCGCGACCAGGCGCCGCGCTGGGACAGCCCGAACGCGGGCCCGGTGATGGCCGCCGGCGCCGGCAGCCTGAACGTGCTGATCGGCGGGCCGGCCGTGTATCACGGCACGCTCGAGCATCGGCCGACGCTGGGCTTCGGGCGTCCCGCCGAGGCGCGTCATGTGGGCGCCGCGTTGATGCTGGTCGAACGCACGGTGATTCTCTGGCTGGCCGTGCTGATCGTGCTGGCGTTGTTGAGCGTGCCGTTTCATGGCTGAGCGGAACGACGCGCGTAGCGATGGGATGAGCGCATGAGCGACTGGACGCAACCGCGCGAGCACGCCGCAAGCGGCCCGATCGCGCACGGCGGCAACCTGCACGAAGCGGCGGCGCGCTACGGCATTGCGTACGCGCAGTGGCTCGATCTGTCGACCGGCATCAATCCGCACGGCTATCCGGTGCCGCCGCTGCCCGCCGACGCGTGGCGCCGTTTGCCCGACGAAGGCGACGGCTTCGCCGAGCGGGCCGCGCGCTACTACGGCGCGCCCGATGCCGCGCACGTGCTGCCCGTCGCCGGCAGCCAGGCGGCGATTCGCGCGCTGCCCGCGTTGCTCTCGCCCGCGACGGTCGGCATCGCGCCGCTGACCTACGGCGAGTACGCGCCCGCGTTCGCGCGCGCCGGACACGCGGTCGCGCCGCTCGACGTGCATCGCGACACGCTGCCCGCCGCGCTCACGCACGTCGCGATCGTCAACCCCGACAATCCGACCGCCACGCATATCGATGCCGCCAGGCTGCTGTACTGGCACGCGCAGCTGCGCGAACGCGGCGGCACGCTGCTCGTCGACGAAGCGTTCGCCGATACGCTGCCGGCCGCGCGGGTCGCGTCGCTGGCGGCGCATACGCATCGGGACGGGCTCGTCGTGTTGCGCTCGCCCGGCAAGTTCTTCGGGCTCGCGGGTGTGCGCGCCGGCTTCGTGCTGGGCGCGCCCGCATTGCTCGCCGCGTTGCGCGACAGGCTGGGGGCGTGGACCGTCAGCGGTCCCGCGCGTCATGCGGTGAGCGCCGCGTTCGACGATGCCGCGTGGCAAACGCGGATGCGTGAGCGGCTCATCGGCGACAGCGCGCGGCTTGCCGGGCTGTTGCATGCGCACGGTTTCGCGACACGGGGCACGCCGCTTTTCGCATGGACCGACGATGCGCGCGCCGCCGCGCTGCATGAAGCGCTCGCGCGGCGCGGCGTGTGGACGCGCCTTTTTCCGCCATCGCTTCGGGTGCCATCGGCCAGCGTGCGCTTCGGGCTACCGGGCGACGAAGCCGAATGGACCCGCTTCGAGCAACAGTTGCAACAGGCGGTTGACTCGATCGATACCGCGCGGTCGAGTTAGCGCAGTGACCTTCGCACCCAAGCCGCTCAACGCTTCGTGATCCGCCCTCGTCCGATGATCCGCTTTGCACGTTCCATCCGCTTTGCCCCGCCCGCGCATGGCTTCATCCATTGGTTCGGCGCCGCAGCGCTCGCGCTGAGCGCACTGAGCGCGCACGCCGCAATCACCGTCACTGACGACAGCGGCGCGACCGTCACGCTCGCCGCGCCCGCGCGGCGCGTGATCAGCCTCGCCCCGCACGTGACCGAATTGCTGTACGCCGCGGGCGGCGGCCCGAAGATGGTCGGCGCCGTGTCGTACAGCGACTATCCGCCCGAAGCGAAGCAACTCCCGCGCGTCGGCGACAACAAGGCGCTCGACCTCGAACGCATCGTCGCGCTGAAACCGGACCTGATCGTCGTATGGCGGCATGGCAACGCGCAGCGCCAGCTCGAACGCTTGCGCGAGCTACACGTGCCGCTCTTTTTCAGCGAGCCGCGCCGTCTCGACGATATCGCCGTGTCGCTGACCAGGCTCGGCCGGCTGCTCGGCACATCGGCGAGCGCGGATGCGGCGGCCGCCGCCTTCCGCGACGACATCGCCCGTCTGCGCGCGCGGTATGCGAACCGCCCGGCCGTCAGCGTCTTTTATCAGGTATGGGACCGGCCGCTGATGACGCTCAACGGCGAGCACATGATCAGCGACGTGATCACGCTATGCGGCGGCCGCAATGTGTTCGCGGACCTGCAGCCGCTCGTGCCGACCGTGTCGATCGAAGCGGTGCTCGCGGCGAATCCGCAGGCGATCGTCACCGCCGCGCCCGGCGCGACGCGGCCCGACACGATGCTGCCGCAACTCGACGCATGGCGCGCATGGCCGGGCCTCGCGGCCGTCGCGAACAACAACCTGTTTGCGATCGACGGCGATCTGATCAATCGCCCCGCGCCGCGCATCGCGCAAGGCGCGCGGCAACTGTGCGAGGACCTCGAACTGGCGCGCTCGCGCAGCAAGCAACCCGCGCCATGACGGCGCCGCGTGCGGCGAGAAAAAAGGATCGGTTTTCCGGATGACCACGCGGGTCACGCATTCCATCGCACGAGCGACCACTGCAGCGTCTCGTCGTTACGTCGCAACCAGACGATCCCCGTCATATCCAGCGACCACTGCAGGCAATGCGCGAGCGGCACCTCCAGCACCCACGACGCGATCGCGCGCATCACGCCCGCGTGCGTGACCACGTATGCGGGCGACAGCTCGCGCGTCAGCGCGAACGCATCGAACCACGCTCGCACACGCGCGACGAATTGCGCGACGCTCTCGCCGCCGTGCGCGCGCGCATGTTCGAAATTGGCGGCCCAGTCGTCGAGCAGCGCGCGATCGATCGTATCCCAGCGCTGTGCTTCCCACTCGCCGAAATCCATTTCCTTCAAGCGCTCGTCGTGGCTGACCACGCAGCCGAAGTCGTTCGCGATCTCGGTCGCTAGCGCGGCGCAGCGCGTAAGCGGACTCGTGATCAGCACACGCGGCGCCGGCACCTGCAAGCTCGCGAGCTTCACCGCCAACGCATTGGACGTGACCTCGGCGCTTTCCGCCAACGCGACATCACTATGGCCGTAACAAATCCCCGCCTCGAGCGCGACAGCGGGATGTCGAATCAGGACGATATCCATGCAAGCCCCACCAGGTAGATGCTCAATTCGAAGATCTGCTGCGCGAAGCCGAGGCAATCGCCGGTATAGCCGCCGATGCGTCTGACGAAATAACGGCCCATCGCAAAGCGCAGTGCGAACAGCACAGCACACGTGAGCGCGGCAAAACGCCAGTCGGGCATGCCGGGGCCGTTCGGCCACAGCAGCCAGGGCAGCCCGAACAGCGCGGCGCACAGCAGCGCCGGCCCGCTCAAACGCTGCGCGACCGGCTTGGCTTTGCCGGCCGCGCGCACATAGTCGAGCGTGGCCAGGTAACTGATCGCGCACGCGCGGCTCGCGCCATGCGCCGCAAGCATCAGGCTTGCGGCACGCAGCGGTGGCAACGCCGCGAGCGTTTGCCACTTGATCGCCAGGGCGATCACGAGCGCGATGGCACCAAAAGCACCGATGCGCGAGTCTTGCATGATGCGCAACGCATCGTCGCGCGTATAGGCGCCACCGAACGCATCGATGCAATCGGCGAGACCGTCCTCGTGAAATGCGCCCGTGACCACGAGCGACGCGGCCATCGACAGCAGCACCGCGACACTCGCCGGAAACACGCGCAGCGCGGCCAGATAGACGAGCGCGCTGAAGCCGCCGACCAACACGCCGACGAGCGGAAAATAGCGCGCCGCGGCGTTCAGATAATGCGGCTCGAAGCCGACCCAGCGCGGCACGGGCACGCGCGTGAAGTAACCGAGCGCCGTGAAGAAATAGCGCAGTTCCGCGAGCGGGTTCATGAACGTGGCGAGTGCAGGTTCACGGCGCTGCGGGCCGAGCTTCGCGTTATCGCGAAGCGCGTGCTCACGCGCTTCACGGTTCGCGATCGGCGACGCCCGCCGAATCGAAGCTGGCCATCTCGTTGACGAAGGCCACCGCCGCGCGCAGCAACGGCACCGCGAGCGCGGCGCCCGTGCCTTCGCCGAGCCGCATGTCGAGCGACAGCAGCGGCTGCGCGCCGAAATGATCGAGCATGCGCCGATGCCCGGCCTCGTTCGACGCATGCGCGAACACGCAGTACTCGCGCACGTCGGGCGAGAACGCATCGGCGACCAGCAGCGCGGACGTCGCGATGAAGCCATCGACGAGGATGGTCATGCGCGCCTCGGCGGCCGCCAGATACGCACCCGCCATCATCGCGATTTCGAAGCCGCCGAAGGTCGCGAGCACGTCGAGCGGCGCGCGTGCATCCGCATGGCGCGCGAGCGCCGCCGCGAGCACGTTGCGCTTCTTCGCGAGTCCGGCATTGTCGAGACCCGTGCCGCGGCCGACGCAGTCGTCGATCGGCACACCGCACAGGCGGCTCATCAGACACGCGGCCGCCGAGGTGTTCGCGATGCCCATCTCGCCGAAGCCGATCACGTTCGTGCCGAGCGCCGCGTGATGACGCACGCGCGCGGCGCCCGCCTGCATCGCGGCGAGCGCTTCGGCGTGCGTCATCGCGGCTTCGTGTGCGAAGTTGCGCGTGCCGGGCCCGACCGGAATGTCGACGAGTCGGTCCGTGGACGGCAGCGGCGTCGCGATGCCCGCGTTGACCACTTCGAGTTCGAGACCCGCGACGCGACTGAGCGCGTTGATCGCCGCGCCGCCCGCGATGAAGTTCGCGACCATCTGCGCGGTCACCGCTTGCGGATAGGGGCTCACGCCTTCGGCGGCGATGCCGTGGTCGCCCGCGAAAACGATCATCGCGGGACGCTGCACGGTGGGACGCGTACTACGCTGGATCAGGCCCATCTGGCGCGCGAGGGTTTCGAGCCGGCCGAGGCTGCCGGGCGGTTTGGTGCGCGTATCGATGATCCGCTGCAGCTCGGCGCGCAGCGTCTGATCGAGCGGCGCGACTTCGGGCAAACCGGCTGGGTGTGGGATGCGAGTCATAGGTGTGATCGAAACAAGGGATAGGAACGAATATCAGCCTGACTGTGCGTCATGGCCGGCAGGCGATTCGTGACGCGCGCGCGGCGCGGGTATCAGCGCCTCGTGCTCGCCGTCGCGAATCAGAATCAGCGGATAGCCGAACGCGCGGCTCGTCAACGCGGGCGTCAGCACGTCGCGCACTGGGCCCGCATACGCGCCGCCCGCGCCGTCGAGCAGCAACGCGTGCGTCGCGAAGCGGCGCGCGAGGTTCAGGTCGTGGCACGAGAACAGCACACTACGGCGCGGTTCGCGCGTCCATGCGACGAGCGCTTCGAGACAGTCGACCTGATGATGCAGGTCGAGATGCGACAACGGTTCGTCGAGCAGCAACAGCGGCGCGTCCTGGCACAGCACCGCCGCGAGGGCAACGCGCTGACGCTCGCCGCCCGATAGCGACAGCACGTCGCGCGCCGCAAAGTCCGCAAGGCCGAGCCGTTCGAGCGCCGCCCGCGCGGCCGCGCGATCCTCGTCGCGCTCCCAGCCCCAGCCGCCCAGATGCGGGAAGCGGTTCAGCAGCACGATGTCGAGCACGCTTGCGTTGAACGCATCGGCCGCGCTTTGCGGCATCAGCGCGCGGCGCCGTGCGAGCGGCAGCGGCTGCCAGCCGGCCACGCGCACGCCATCGAGTTCGACATGGCCCGCCGCCGGATGCAACAGCCCCGCCAGCGTCGATAGCAAGGTGGTCTTGCCAGCGCCGTTCGGCCCGGCGATGCACCAGATTTCGCCCGCATGGAACGTGTGCGTGAACGCGTCGAGCAAGGTGCGCGCGCCGGCGCGCAACGTCAGGCGCTGCGTGCTCAGCATCGAACAGGTGGGGCTGGGTTTGGCTCGTATCATCGGCGGCGTTTGAGCAGCATCCACAGGAACACCGGTACGCCGACCAGCGACGTGATCACGCCGACCGGCAATTGCGCGGGCGCGATCACGGTCCGCGCGATCAGATCCGCGCCCATCACCGCGACACCGCCGCCGAGCGCGGCCGCCGGCAGCAGCATGCGCTGATCGTTGCCGAACGCGAGCCGCAGCATGTGCGGCACGACGAGACCGACGAAGCCGATCGTGCCCGCAGTCGTCACCGCCGCGGCCGCCGCCAGCGACGCGACCAGGTACACACGCAAACGCAGCGGCATCACGGCGACGCCCAACGCCTGCGCGGCCGCGTCGCCGCGCAGCAATACGTTCAGACGCGGCGCGGCCGGCACGATCGCAAGCAGCACGAGCGCGAGCGCCATCAGCGCGGTCCACGGCAGCGCGCCGCCGTTGAGGTCGCCGGTGAGCCAGAACAGCATGCCGCGCAGACGGCTGTCGGGCGCGAGATTGAGCAGCAGCGTGATCAGCGCGCCCCACCCGGCCGCGATCACCGCGCCGGTCAATAGCAAACGGGGCGACGTGTCCTGCGGCTCGCCGCGCCATAGCTCGCGACGCGCGAGGCCGAGCACCAGCAGGATCGACACGAACGCACCCGCGAACGCGCTCGCATCGACGATCCACCATGCGCCGCCCGCGATCATCGCAACGAGCGCGAACGTCGCCGCGCCGCCCGACACGCCGAGCACGTATGGCTCGGCCAGCGGATTGCGCAGCAGCACCTGCAGCAGCGCGCCGGCGAGCGCGAGCAACGCGCCGCACGCGAAGCCGGCGAGCGCGCGCGGCAAACGCAACGTACGCACGATTTCGCCGGCGAGATCGTCGCTGCCCGTGCTGCCGAACGTGTGCGTGGGCACGAGTGCCGCAAGCACGCGCGACGGCGCGAGCGGCACGCTGCCGAGCACCAGCGACGCGCCGAGCACCGCCACGGCGGCGAGCGCGAGCCCGAGCCAGATCGCGGCCGCGCGTTTCGCGTTCATCGGGCGCGGCGTCGCCATCGCGGCGCGCAGCGAAGCGGACGCGCGACTCATCCGCATGCGCTCACGCATGCGGCCAACCCGGCGCGCGCGTCACTGCTGCTGCCAGCCGAGCGTGACATACGCACCGCGTCGCGGCGAGTTATACGAGTAGGCCGTTTCATAATCCTTGTTGAACAGATTGTCGATTTGCGCACTGACGTACCACGCTTTGGTGACGTTGTAGCGCGCCGACAGATTCACGATGCCATAACCGCCGAGGTTGCCCGTGCTATCGGTGCGCGGACCGCTGACGATCCACTCGCCGCCAACCCGCCAGCCACCGATGCTGCGATTCACCGCGAACGACCCGAACCGACGCGCGCGCCGCACGAGGTCGGTACCGTTGTCGAGATCGACCGGGTTCTGCAGCGTCACCGTTGCGCGCACGTCGGTCTTGCCGACATGACCGCTCCACGATCCCTCGAGTCCCTGCACCTTCGCATGGCCGACGTTCTCCGCGAGGTAGATGCCGGGGATCGTCTGCACGTAGTCGATCAGATTCGTATAGCGCGTCTGGAATGCGTTCAGACGCATCACGCCGAGCGCATCGGTCGCGTACTGCAAACCGGCTTCGACCGAATGACTGCGCTCGGGCTGGATCGACGGGTTGCCGCTGATCGGATAGTACAGATCGTCGAAGCTCGGCGCGCGGAACGCATCCGAATAGCTTGCGGTTACCTTCCAGCGCGACGTGATGTCGAATCCGTAGCCGAGATAGTAACTGTTCGCTCCACCGAAATCGGAGTACTGGTCGCGTCGCACGTTGGCCTGAATCTGGTTGCGGCCGAAGCGCGCGCTGTAGCCCGCGAAGACCGAATCGACGTGACGGTCGGGCGCGGCGAACGTGTCGGAGTCGAGCGTCTGGTCGAGATGCTCGTAGCCGAGTTGCAGCTTCTGGTTCGCGGCGAGCGCGAAATCGTTCTGCCACGTGTACTGGCGATTGTCGGTATCGAAGCGGCCGTTGTCGATGCCATTGGTGTTCGACACGCTGCGGTCGTCGCCCTCGGCGAGCGTGACGTGGGTGGTCCACCAGTCGGTCAGCTTGCCGTTCGCGAATACCGACACCTGACGCACCTTGCTATAGAGATTGTTCAGATCGGTGGGCTCGCCGTACGCATTGTCGTAGCTGTTGTCGTTGTTCGACTGGAAGTAGCTGACGCCCGCGTCCCACCTGTCGGTGAACTTGTGACGCAGCGACGCGCTGATGCTCTCGTTCAGATTGCCGTTTGCGTTCGGATTCGCGTTCGGCGCCTCGAGCGGATTGAGCGACGAAAAGCCGTCGTCCTTCGTGCGCGCGAGCGAAATATTGAAAGTCGTGCGCCCGTCCTGATCGAGCGCGCCGTTCACGCCGGCCGTTTGCGTCTGCGTGCGATAGCTGCCGTAGCCGACCGAAAAATTGAAACGCGGCGGATGATCGCCGCCGTCTTTCGTGAACACCTGCACGACGCCGCCGATCGCGCCCGAGCCATACAACGCCGACACGTTGCCGTTCACCACTTCGACGTGATCGACCTGATCGAGCGGAATCTGTGCGAGTTGAGCTGAGCCGAGACTCACCGAATCGACGCGCACGCCGTCGATCAGCAGCAGCGATTGCGTCGACGATGCGCCGCGCAGAAAGAGGCTCGTGGTCGAACCGGGGCCACCCGTGCGCGAGATTTGCGCGCCTGGCGCGAGTTGCAGCAGGCCGGGCAGATCGGTCGCGGTCGTGTCGGCGATGTCCTGCTGATCGAACCGCGTGGTCTGCGGGATCGCATCGCGCAACGCTTGCGGTCCGCGTTGCGCGGTCACGACGATCGGCGACAGCAGGTTGCCCGGCGCATCGGTGGAAGTGAGATTGGCCGCGTCGGCAACGTTTGCGGCGCTCGCAGCGGTTGCATCCGTCGCGGACGATGAAGACGCGGGCTCGGCGCTTTGCGCATGCACGACGAGCGGCAGGCTCGCGAACGCGAGCAGCGTTGCGCGGGCGATGGGGGACAGCATGGGATGACATTCCTGTGGATAGCGTGCGCGGCCTGCTTCCCCGCGGGCCGACGCGTCACGAGGCGCCCCCTTGTTTAGCGTTTTCGCGGGGGGACGTCCCTCTTTTCTGGCCGGTATCCGGGCTACGACACATCGATCCCGCCTTCCCACGCGTGACGCGCAGTGGCACACTCGCACGTTGAACTTCCAACCTTGCGACCAGGACCGACCTGCATGAGCACATCACATGCGGTCGCTTACCGTTGCGGGGGCAGCGCAGGTTCGCGCATCCGGTTTTGGCACCGCGCGCGCCCTGCTTCCCGTTTAACTGCGCGCGCCGAAAAGCGCGCGCGGGCACCAGAGTGCGGGAAGTTTAGGAGCGGCGTCACGGGGCGTCAAGAAAGGTCGACCGGAGCGCAATCGGTTCTGTTGAATGCAGGTTATTGTCGGATGGATTGCCGGTTTTTATCTTATGGTCGACGACGCGACACCCAACGAACGTGCACGAAGCGATGCTGTTACGTCTCGAAACGAGACAATTGTCGGAACCTGTAATATTCCGCGCTAAAATGCGATGTCTTTAGAGGACGCAGCACATGCTCACCGAACTCGAATCACTCTCCCAGAACATCGGCAAGCTGATTGCGATCAGCCAGCGCCACAACGAAGCGCGGCTCGCGCTCGAAGAGCAGCTCGCGCAAACGCGTGCCGAAGTGCAAGCCACGCATGCGGAACTCGCGCAATTGCGCGAAGAGCGCGACGCACTGCAGGCGGAACGCGACGCGCTGTCCGCCAAGATCGACGACGCTCAGGTGCGCCTGAATGCGATTCTCGAAAAATTGCCGCGCGCACGCGCGAGCAGCGAACCGGATAACCAGCTCGATCTGCTCGAGTCCGCCCGGCCCGAACACGAGGAAGCGGAAAGCGACGTGAGCCGACACGGAGAAAGCGCATGACCACCAAGCAGATCGAAGTATCGATTCTCGAAGTACCCTATCGTCTCGCCTGTTCGCCGGAAACGGAAGGCGCGCTGCTCGAGGCGGTCGCGCGCGTCGACGCCGAGATGCAGAAAATCCGCAGCGGCAGCAACGTGCGCGGCACCGATCGCATCGCGGTGATGGCTGCGCTGTCGCTGGCATCGGAACTGCTTAAGCTGCAAAGCAGCGTGCGACACGGAGAAGCATTTCCCGCTGAAGAAATCCGGCGTACAATGCAGCAAATGAACGAACAGCTAGGTACTGTGATCGAGCAGTACAGCTTGCAGTAAGCAGTAGTGGGCCGGTTTCGAACCGGTCACGTGTTCAACGGTTTGGGTTGTAGCTTCATCGGTTTAGCTTCCCTGCCTGGTTCGCCAAGGTCATACATTCCTTGAACCAATGCCATGTGCACGGTTGCGGAAATTTGTAGCACGGGTGTGCGCGTCACTCAGTCTGATGTACCCGAAGTGTTGCTAACTGCGACCAATTCTGAACCCTCGGTTCAGGATGCCGGCCTAGCGGCTAAGGCGGGGATCTTATCTGGAACGGCATCGGACTTCGGTTCGATGCCGTTTTTCTTTGGTCATCGTTTTTTCGTTTGAGCGCCTTTTTCAGGGGCTTTTCCGTACGCGCCTGCTGTTGTTGCGCTTCGTTCAATCTCACACGCTCACTCCGATTCATGCGCTACTGGCTGATGAAGTCCGAACCGGACGAAGCAAGCATCGACGACCTCGCCAACGCACCTCATCGCACCTTGCCGTGGACCGGCGTACGCAACTATCAGGCGCGCAACTTCATGCGCGACGTGATGCAGGTCGGCGACGGCGTGCTCTTCTATCATTCGAGCTGTCCGGAGCCCGGCATCGCGGGCATCGCGGAGGTCTCGTCGACCGTGTATCCGGACCCTACGCAGTTCGATAAAAAGAGTCCGTACTACGACGCGAAATCGTCGCCAGAAACGCCGCGCTGGATGCTCGTCGACGTCGTGTTCAAGAAGAAAATCGCGCTGATTCCGCTTGCCGCGCTGCGCGAGCATGCCGAATTGCAGGACATGCGCGTGCTCGCCAAAGGCAACCGCCTGTCGATCACGCCGGTGACCGAAGCCGAATGGCGCTTCATCACTAAACAGCTGGTTTAAGGGCGAACGCGCGACGCGGCACCTGTCGTGATCGCATCCAGGTCATCGTTTCCGATGCGGCGGCGAAGCACTAATTGGGGAACCAAGCGTCGGTAAAACGCGCCTAATCGGTCGACGAAAGCGTGAGCTCGAACCGGCCGCTCGACGGCAAGCCGATGCATTCGCCAGCGCATCTGTCAAACCGCGCGCCACACCCGGCGCTCGCGTCGAACGTGCACAACCTGTTCAAACAAGGATTCCAGTCATGACGACAAAAACCGCACGGTCCCTCGCACTTGCGCTCGCCTTGGGCGCGCCTGTGGCACTCGCACTGAACCCTGCGCCCGCTCGAGCGCAGACCATGATGCCGCAGCCTTCGGGCGTGCTGTCGCTGAATGCGCAGGCGAGCGCGGAAGTCCCGCAGGACGAAGTCGAAATCACGCTGTTTTACGAGCAGGAAGCGAGCGAGCCGTCGTCGCTGACGTCGACGCTGAACGAACGCGCCGACGCGGCATTGCAGAAAGCGCGCGGCGTCAGCGGCGTGACCGCGCGCTCGGGCGCGTTCTCGATCTTCCCGTCGACGGACCGCGACGGACGCATCACGACGTGGCGCGGCCGCACGGAAGTCGTGCTCGAATCGCGCGACTTCGCCGCGGCATCGAAGCTCGCCGGACAGATGGCATCGATCATGCAGGTTGGCAACGTGCGTTTCTCGCTGTCGCCGCAAGCGCAGCGCGCGGCCGAACAGCGGCTCAGCGGCGAGGCGATCAAATCGTTTCGCGAGCAGGCCGCGGCGGCCTCGCAGGCGTTCGGCTTTAGCGGCTATTCGATCCGCGAGGTCAACGTGAATCACAGCGGCGTGATGCCGCGTCCGATGATGATGATGAGCGCACGCGCGATGGGCGCCGACGCGAAGAGCGCGCCGCTGTCGCTCGAAGGCGGCACGTCGACGGTGACGGTCAACGTGTCGGGGTCGGTGCAGATGAAGTGACGCGCAAGCGCAAGCCCAAACAGAAAACGCCACGGCATCCATCGATGCCGTGGCGTTTTTTCATGCAACGCTCGCTACGCTAGCCGAGCGCCGCTCAGTTCGCGCCAACCGCCTGCGCCTGCTCGCGACGCTCACGGCGATACGCCCACACCATCAGGCCGATGCCCGCGAGAATCATGGGCAGCGACAGCCATTGACCCATCGACAGCCCCATCGCGAGCAGGCCGAGGAAATCGTCCGGCTCGCGCGCGAATTCGACCGTGAAGCGCGCCAGGCCGTAGCCGATCAGGAACATCGCGGAAATCGCGCCGAGCGGCTTCGGTTTGCGCGAGAAAAAGATCAGCACGAAGAACAGCGCCACGCCTTCGAGCGCTATCTCGTACAGCTCCGACGGATGTCGCGGCAGCATGTGATATTGCGCGAACACTTCGTTCAGATGCCATTGCGCGGCCAGTTGCGGATGCGCGGCGAGCCATGTGGCGTCGTCAGGCGCGGCGCCGGGAAACAGCATCGCCCACGGCGCGGACGGATCGGTCACGCGGCCCCACAGCTCGCCGTTGATGAAGTTGCCGAGGCGCCCCGCTGCGAGGCCCGTGGGCACCATCGGCGCGACGAAGTCGGTGACTTGCAGCCACGAGCGCTTGCGCTGATAAGCGAACAGCATCATCGCGATCGTCACGCCGAGAAAGCCGCCGTGAAACGACATGCCGCCTTCCCACACCTTGAAGATGTCGAGCGGATGCGCGAAATAAAAGCTCGCCTTGTAGAACAGCACATAGCCGAGCCGGCCGCCGAGGATCGTACCTAGCACGCCGTAGAACAGCATGTCGTCGATATCCTTCGCGGTCCAGCCTTGCGCGGCGACGTACGGCAGCCGCAGCCGCAGCCGGGCGACGACGATCGCCGCGACGAACGCGACGAGGTACATCAAGCCATACCAGCGCACGGCGAGCGGCCCCAGATGGATGGCGACAGGGTCGAAATTGGGGTGAATGAGCATCGTGTAGTTATGGGCAGTTCAGGTTCGAAAGCAGTTTTTACAGGGAATCAGAAGCGGGATCTAGACACGCGACGCGACGCTCGCCGCATGCGCGCGCACGATGTCGATGAAGCCCGCCAGCACCGGGCTGACCTCGTCGCTGCGCCAGACGAGGCCCGTCTCGATCGCGGGCACCGACTCGGACAGCGGCCGGTACACGACGCCCGTGCGCCGCAGGTTACGCAACGATTGCGGCACCAGCGCGACGCCCATGCCGGCCGACACGAGACTCACGATGGTCTGCATCTGGATCGCCTCCTGGCCGATCCGTGGCGCGAGGCCCGCAACGCCGTAGCAATCCATAATGATGTCATAAAAGCCTGGCGCGAGACGCCTTGGGAAGATCACGAGCGGCGCGTCGGCGACATCGCGCAGGCTGACGGGCATGTCGAGCCATTCGGCGGCGGGGTCTTCGGCGGCGCTGCCCTTGCCGTTTGCGTTCACGCTGCCCCGCAAGCCTTGCGCCATCTCCGTCGACATCGCGATCACGAGCGGCTCGCGCGCGATCGGCAGCCACGACAGCTGCGCCGCATGTCGCGACGGCAGCGGCGCGATCACCAGACCCGCGTCGATACGCCCGGCCACCAGTTCCTCGACCTGCACGTCGCTGGTCGCCTCGGTCAGTTCGAGCCGCACGCGCGGATGCCGCGCGCCGAAATCGCGCAGCAGCAGCGGCAGCAGGCCGTAATCCGCAGTCGACACGAACGCGAGCGACAGCACGCCCGCCTCGCCGCGCGCGAGGCTCTGCGCGAGCGGCCTGAGCCCTTCCGCGGCCGCGAGCAGCCGCTGCACCTCCGGCAACAGATCGGCGCCGACCGCCGTCAACTCGACCGAGCGCTTGGTGCGCGCGAACAGCTCGACGCCGAGTGTCTCCTCGAGCGCGCGGATCGCCTGCGACAACGGCGGCTGCGTCATCGACAGACGCGCGGCCGCGCGCCCGAAGTGCTTTTCCTCGGCGACGGTGACGAAATAGCGCAACTGGCGCAGGTCGGGGATCGTCGGCAGCATGATTAATATATTTTACGACCTGAACAACCGCGAATAATACACACGACGCGTGTCACGCAAATCCGCCGGTTTGCACGGTCTGGCGGAACTACACTGAACGGATGCGCGCGCGGACGCCGCCGCGCGCTTTCATCAGAACAGCCAGACTGGAGCTCCCCATGGCCTACAACCGTCGTTCGAAGAACATCACGCAAGGCATCGCGCGTTCACCGAATCGCTCGATGTACTACGCGCTCGGCTACCAGAAAGAGGATTTCGACAAACCGATGATCGGCATCGCCAACGGCCACTCGACGATTACGCCGTGCAACGCCGGCCTGCAGCGTCTCGCCGACGCGGCAGTCACCGCGATCAGGCGCGCCGACGCGAACCCGCAGACCTTCGGCACGCCGACGATCTCGGACGGCATGTCGATGGGCACCGAGGGCATGAAGTACTCGCTCGTGTCGCGCGAGGTGATCGCCGATTGCATCGAGACCTGCGTGCAAGGGCAATGGATGGACGGCGTGGTCGTGATCGGCGGCTGCGACAAGAACATGCCGGGCGGCATGATCGGCCTCGCGCGCATGAACGTGCCGGGCATCTACGTGTACGGCGGCACGATCCGGCCGGGCAACTGGAAAGGCACCGATCTGACGATCGTATCGTCGTTCGAGGCGGTCGGCGAATTCACGGCGGGCCGCATGTCGCAGGAGGATTTCGAGGGCATCGAGAAAAATGCGTGTCCGTCGACCGGTTCGTGCGGCGGCATGTACACGGCCAATACGATGAGCTCGTCGTTCGAGGCGCTCGGCATGTCGCTCATGTATTCGTCGACGATGGCGAATCCCGACCAGGAGAAGGTCGACTCGGCCGCCGAATCGGCGCGTGTGCTCGTCGAAGCCGTCAAGAAGGATCTGAAGCCGCGCGACATCATCACGAAGCAGTCGATCGAAAACGCGGTTGCCTTGATCATGGCGACCGGCGGCTCGACCAACGCGGTGCTGCACTACCTGGCGATCGCGCACGCGGCCGAGATCGAATGGACGATCGAGGACTTCGAGCGCATGCGCAAAAAAGTGCCGGTGATCTGCAACCTGAAGCCGTCGGGCCAGTACGTCGCCACCGATCTGCACAAGGCGGGCGGCATTCCGCAGGTGCTGAAGATCCTGCTCGACGCCGGGCTTCTGCACGGCGATTGCATGACGATCACCGGCAAAACGATCGCCGAGGAGTTGAAGGACGTACCAGCCAAGCCGCGCAGCGATCAGCAGGTGATCTTCCCGATCGACAAGGCGCTCTACGCCGAAGGCCATCTCGCGATCCTGAAGGGCAATCTGGCCGAAGACGGCGCGGTCGCCAAGATCACCGGGCTCAAGAACCCCGTCATCACGGGCCCGGCGCGCGTGTTCGACGACGAGCAGAGCGCGCTCGAAGCGATCCTCGCCGACAAGATCGGCGCCGGCGACGTCGTCGTGCTGCGCTATCTTGGCCCGAAGGGCGGCCCCGGCATGCCGGAAATGCTCGCGCCGACCTCGGCGATCATCGGCAAGGGGCTCGGCGAATCGGTCGGGCTCATCACCGACGGCCGCTTCTCGGGCGGCACCTGGGGCATGGTGGTTGGGCACGTCGCGCCGGAGGCGTTCGTCGGCGGCACGATCGCGCTCGTGCAGGAAGGCGATTCGATCACGATCGACGCGCACCGGCTGCTGCTGCAACTGAACATCGACGATGCCGAGCTGCAGCGCCGCCGCGCCGCGTGGCAGGCGCCGGAGCCGCGCTACACACGCGGCGTGATGGCCAAGTATTTCGCGCTCGCGCAACCGGCGAATCGAGGGGCGGTGACGGGGTAATGACCGCGGCCGGCGTGGCCCGCCCCGACAGGGATAACCCGCCGCCACGTTACGCGAAAACGCAAGGGGCGCACGAAAATCCGTGCGCCCCTTTGCTCTTATAATGCGTGCACCACGAGCCGGGCATCTGCACTGGCGGAGACCATAATGAAATCGATGTCGTACGCGGCCGTAGCAGCCACTGTTGCGCTCGCCGCCGCATTGAGCGCCGCCAGTCCCGCAGCCCGAGCCGAAACAGCCGGGCTCGCGCTCGCCCAGCAGAAGAACTGCATGAGCTGCCACTCGGTCACTCGCCCGTTCATGGGGCCGGCGCTGCACGACGTTGCAGCCCGCTATGCGGGACGCAACGACGCCGCCTCCTATCTGAAGCGCAAGATCCTCGATGGCGGCACCGGCGTATGGGGAACCGTGCCGATGCCCGCGAACACGCAACTGACGCCCGATCAGGCGGCCACGCTGGCGGCTTGGGTGCTGACGCTCAAATAACGGCGCTCTCAGGTCACCGCGGCGTCAACGCGAGCGCCGCGCGATTTCTTCTTCCACCGCTTCACGTACCCAGTCGGTCATCTCGGCTTCGAGCGTCTGCGCGACCTCGCGCGTGATCTGGCTCACGAGCAGACTGGTGTGCTGCTGCACTGCATCACGGCAGCGCGCCTCGATGATGCCGCGCCCCTCGCCCGTCAGAAAACGCTGGAAGCGTCCGTGCAAACGTGCGGCGAGCGCGTCGGCATCGAGTGTGGGCTGAGCGGGAGCGGCTTCGTGCGCGCCTTCATGGTCGATATCCGGCGGCACGGTCGCGCCGGCTTCGAGCGGTATGAAGGGCTCGGTACGATCGAACACGCCGGGCGACACCTCCACGTCCTCATGCAAGTCGTCATGCCCATGTCGCACATGAATGCCGTGATGCGGCCGTGCGTGTTTTCTCGGGCGCGTGTGATCAGCCACGTGCGGCTGATGAAGCTCGGTCTGCGCGAGAGGCTGATGCTCCGCCGCATGCGGGGCTTCTCGCGTCGGCATCGGCTCCGGCACGAGCACGGGCTCCGGCGAACTCAGTTGCTCGGGCGCCAGCGTCGGGTCGGCTCGATGCGCGGGCGGTGGCACGAACGCGGGCTCCGTGCGGGAAGCGGGCTCGGGCACCACCGCCGGTTGCGCGACGGCTGGGCTTGCGGGCTCGGCACCCGGCTGGGATGCAGGCGCGGCGGCATCGGTCGACGCCTCGCGCGTCTCGCGCGCGCGGCCCGGCACGAGGACCTCGTTCAGGACCGGAATCGAATTGTCGTGGGGATCGGACACGTGCGCTCTCCGTGTTTGAGTCGAAGCCAGGGCAGGCGGTCCGCATGCCGCGTTCCTCGCGGCCATGACGCGCAGCGCAACGAACTAGCCGCCCTGCTTGTAGTTGTTCAAAGCATAGCCGCGATCGCGATAGAAGCGATAGCGCTCGCGGCCCGCGGCGAGTTCCTCGTGTGCGTTACCGACCACTTCGAGCAATCTTTCGAAGCGCGCGAACTGCGCCGGCACCGTTGCGCCCAGATTGAGCAGCACCTGATGATGCGGCACGTCGTCGAGATTCGTGGCCAGCACGACGGGCGTGTCGGTGGCAAGCGGCGCGCCCGCCATGCAGTGCGGCACGAAGTCGAGCGGCGAGAAGGTCCACAGCATTTCGTCGAAGGCGCGCAGGCGCGCGGGCTCGGCCAGCACGACGAGCGGCTGGCCCGCCAGATACGCCTTGCGCACGAGGCGGCACGCGTACAGCAGCGAATCGCCGACGTTCGAGTGAAAGTCGATTCTCGTCATCGGCCGCTCCGCCCCGCTTGCCGCGCGCCGTGCGCGCGCTTACCGCACTGCGTCATTGGCCGGCGCGGTCGATCAGGAACTGCGCGAGCAGCGGTACCGGACGGCCCGTCGCGCCCTTCGCGGTGCCGCTCTTCCACGCGGTGCCGGCGATGTCGAGATGCGCCCACGGGTACGAATCCGTGAAACGCGACAGAAAGCACGCGGCCGTCACGCTGCCCGCCGGACGCCCGCCGATATTCGCGACGTCCGCGAAGTTCGACTTCAGCTGGTCCTGGTACTCGTCGTCGAGCGGCAGGCGCCACGCCGGGTCGGCCGCTTCGCGCGACGCGTCGAGCAGTTCTCCGGCGAGCGCGTCGTCCTTCGAGAACAGGCCGCTGTTGTGATGGCCGAGCGCGATGATGCAGGCGCCCGTCAGCGTCGCGATGTCGATGACCGCGGCCGGCTTGAAGCGCTCCGCGTAGGTGAGCGCGTCGCACAGAATCAGGCGGCCCTCGGCGTCGGTGTTCAGCACCTCGATCGTGAGGCCCTTCATGCTGGTGACGATGTCGCCCGGCTTGGTGGCCGTGCCCGACGGCATGTTCTCGACGGCCGGAATGATGCCGACCACGTTGATCTTCAGGCCCATCTCGGCGACCGCGCGCAGCGTGCCGAGCACCGAGCCCGCGCCGCACATGTCGTATTTCATCTCGTCCATGCCCTCGCCCGGCTTCAGCGAGATGCCGCCCGTGTCGAACGTGACGCCCTTGCCGACCAGCACGACCGGCGCGGCCTTCGCGGCGGCGCCCTGGTACTGCAGCACGATGAACTGCGCCGGCTCGACCGCGCCCGCGGTGACCGACAGGAACGAGCCCATCTTCAGCGCTTCACACTGTTTCTCGCCGAGCACCTCGACCTTCAGCTTCCAGTCTTTCGCGAGCTTCTTCGCGGTGTTCGCCAGATAGGTCGGCGTGCAGACGTTGCTCGGCAGATTGCCGAGCTCGCGCGTCAGGTCCATGCCGTTGGCGAGCGCGCCGCCCTGCCTGGCGGCGAGCTTGGCGGCCTTCTCGTCACCGGTGTTGACGCTGAACACGATGCGCTTCAACGCGCGCGGCGTGTTGTCCGGCTTGCTCTTCAGTTGCGTGAAGCGGTAGGTCAACTCGCGCAGCGCGAGGATCGCGGCGCGCACACACCAGTCGGCCGTGCGTTCGAGCACCGGCAGTTGCGCGAGCGTGAACGTGACCTGCACGATCTTCGTGCCGAGCAGCGCGCGCCATGCGGCGCGGACCGCCTCGCCGTAGGCTTTCTGACTGAAAGCGTCCTGTTTGCCGAGGCCGACGAGCAGCACGCGCGACGCGCCGATGCCCGACACCTCGTGCAGGAACAGCGTGGTACCCGCCTTGCCGTCCATGTCGCCTGCCTTGATGACGCGCGTGAGCAGGCCCTTGGTGGCCGCGTCGATCTCCAGCGCGGCGCCCGACAGCGTTTGCGACTCGAACACACCGATCACGATGCAATCGGATTTCCCGGTCAGGAAACCGTTCGTCGAGCCTTTGGTCCAATCACAGGCTTTTATGCTAAAGTCCATCGCGCTTGTCCTCGGATAAAATCTGGGCTTAAGATGAAAGCCGCAATTATCCGCTATTTTTCCCGCGGCGGCTGCACCGGAGGCGTGACGGGAACGAACACCCCCGCGTCGCCGTGAGCGCCCCCTCTCGTCATCAACAATGATCTTTGAACGCTCCCTCCAGCGCGAGCTCGCGTACACGGCTGGCGCCGTGTTCATGGTTCTCCTCACGCTCGTGCTGACGACGATGATGATCCGCATCGTCGGCTTCGCGGCCTCGGGCGAGGTCGACCCGCGCGACGTGCTGGTCCTGATCGGCCTCACCGTAATCGGCTATCTGGCCATCATGCTCGTCGCGACGCTGTTCGTGTCGATCCTGTTCGTGCTCACGCGCTGGTACCAGGACTCCGAGATGGTCGTGTGGCTGTCCTCGGGCGTCAGTCTCACGCAATTCATCAAGCCGATCGGCATTTTCGCCACGCCGATCATCATCCTGATCATGTTCTTCGTGTTCGTCGGCTGGCCGTGGTCGAACCAGCAGAGCAAGCTGATCCGCGCGCGCTTCCAGCAGCGCGACGAAGTCTCGCTGCTCGCGCCGGGGCAGTTCCGCGAATCGCCGACCACGCATCGCGTGTTCTTCATCGAGAAGATGTCGCCCGACCAGGGACATGTGGAAAACGTGTTCGTGACGAGCACCGAGGGCGGCAAGATCAACGTCGTGGTGTCGAAGAACGGCCACATCGAGACGCACAAGAACGGCGACCGCTTCGTCGTGCTGGAAAACGGCCGCCGCTACGACGGCGAACCGGGCCACCCCGATTTCCGCATCATGGAGTTCGAGCGCTACGGCGTGAAGATCCAGAGCCAGCCGGTCGTCAATACGCCGACCACCACCGGCTTGCCGACGCTCACGCTGCTGCGCAATCCCACTAAAGAGAACCTCGCCGAATTCGCGTGGCGCGCGGGTCTTCCGTTGATCGCGATCAACCTGATGCTGCTCGCCATTCCGCTCGCGCACCAGAACCCGCGGCGCAGCCGCACGATCAACCTCGTGATGGCCGTGTTGATCTACCTCACTTATTCGAATCTGCTGAACGTCGTGCAGGCGTGGATCGAGCAGGGCAAGATGTCGTTCGGCGTCGGGCTCGTGATCCTGCATGTGATCGTGCTCGGGATCGTCGCGTTCATCTTCTGGATGCGGGTGCGCAACCGGCCGCTATTTACGCGCGCCATGTTCAGCCGTTCGCAGGGAGCCTGAGCGATGCGCATTTATGAAAGGTATTTCGCGCGTCAGATCTATCTCACGTTCGTGTTCATCCTGTTTGCATTTTCAGGTCTGTTCTTCTTCTTCGACCTGATCAACGAACTGAACTCGGTCGGCCACGGCAACTACAAGTTTCAGTACGCGGTGCTGCGCGTCGCGCTGCAAACGCCGTCGCGTTTCTACGAAATCATTCCGGTCGCGGCGCTGATCAGCGCGATCTACGTGTTCGCGCAGATGGCGGCGAACTCCGAATACACGATCTTCCGCGTATCAGGCCTCGCGACGAATCAGGCGCTGCGCTCGCTGCTGAAGATCGGCATTCCGCTCGTGATCGTCACCTATCTGATCGGCGAAGTGGTCGGCCCGTATACGGATCAGCTCTCCGAGCGCGTGCGGCTCGAGGCGCTCGGCTCGTCGGTGTCGAGCAACTTCCAGTCGGGCGTGTGGGTCAAGGACACGCTGACCGAGCGCGCCGACGGCGAGCAGGTCACGCGCTTCGTCAACGTCGGCGAGCTGAAGCCCGACGCGACGATCAGCAACGTGCGCATCTACGAGTTCGATTCGAAGTTCCGCCTGACGAACATTCGCATCGCGCAGAGCGGCCGCTATCAGCCGCCGGGCCACTGGCTGCTGACCGGCGTGACCGATACGCAACTGCTCGACGTGGCCCCCGCTCCGGGTACGCCGGCAGATGCGCTCAATCCGGTCTATCGCGCGAAGCAGGTCACGCTGCCCGAGTATTCGCTGCGCTCGGAGCTGACGCCGCAGATCCTGTCGGTGCTGCTGGTGTCGCCGGACCGGATGTCGATGTTCAATCTGTTCCGCTATATCCAGCATCTGACCGAAAACCATCAGGACACGCAGCGCTATGAAATCGCGCTGTGGCGCAAGGTGCTGTATCCGTTCGCGGTGTTCGTGATGCTGGTGCTGTCGCTGCCGTTCGCGTATCTGCATACGCGCGCGGGCGTGGTCGGCGTGAAGGTGTTCGGCGGCATCATGCTCGGCATGAGCTTCCAGCTGTTCAACACGCTGTTCTCGCATATCGGCACGCTCAATACGTGGCCCGCGCCGTTGACCGCGGCGACACCTGGGCTCGTCTACCTGGTGCTGGGGCTCGTCGGGTTGAAGTGGGTCGACCGGCACTAACGCCAGTGCGTTGAGGGGCATCGTCAGGAGCTGATGCGATGGCTATGCACGGACTGATTCTGTTTGGCCACGGCGCGCGCGATGCGCGCTGGCGCGAGCCGTTCGAACGGCTCGCCGACAAGCTGCGCGCCGCGCGCGCGGCGACGGGCGAAGCTCCTGCGGTTACGCTCGCCTTTCTCGAACTGATGGAACCCGACCTGCCGACGGCAGTCGCGCAACTCGTCACGCAAGGCTGCGATGCGATCACCGTGGTGCCGGTGTTCTTCGGGCAAGGCGGTCATGTCCGCAAGGATTTGCCCGCGATCGTCGATCATTGCCGCGCCGCGCATCCCGGTGTCGAGATTCACTGCGCGGTGGCAGTCGGCGAGGATGATTCGGTGCTGGATGCGCTCGCGCAGTATTGCCTGCGGCAGCTCTGATTTTTTCGTTCTGGTTGCTCAGATTCGCCGCTCTCGGGTCGGCCCCACCGAGGATATTCAGGCCGCGACCAGCATCCCATTCGACGAGCGCTTCGCCTCGGTCTGCCGCGCCGCGAACGCCTCGCCGATCATCAACAGACTCGGCTGCGACGCATCGACCCAGCGCTGCGCTTCGCCGGCCGCAAGATCTTCCAACGTCAGCGTCAGCATGCGTTCGCGCGGCGTGCTGCACGCCTCGACGATCGCCACGGGCGTCGTCGCGGGCTTGCCAGCATCGATCAGTTGCTGCGCGATTTCGACGCCGCTGTCGCGGCCCATGTAGAACACCAGCGAATCGGCGTTGACCTGCTCGCGGATCTCATCGGAACCTGGCGCGCGGCTGAACGTCGCGAGCGCGACGCTGCGCGACACGCCGCGCAGCGTCAGCGAACGCTTCAGCGTGGCCGCGCTCGCCAGTGCGGCGGTGATACCCGGCACGACTTCATACTCGATGCCCGCGGCTTCGAGCGCGCGCATCTCTTCGTCGGCGCGGCCGAACAGCATCGGATCGCCGCCCTTCAAACGCACGACTACGTCGTGCTCCAAAGCCGCATCGACGATCTGCTTGTTGATGAACTGTTGGGCCGTCGATAGCTGGCCGCAGCGCTTGCCGACCGCAATGCGCTTCGCGCGCGCGGGCGCGTAGTCGAGCATCGCCGGCTCGACCAGCGCGTCGTGCAGCACGACGTCGGCGGCGCCGAGCAGCCGCGCGCCGCGCACCGTGATCAGGTCCGCGGCACCGGGTCCCGCGCCGATCAGATAAACCTTACCCATTGACATCAACCTGTTCGTTGGAGCGTACGCGGCGGCGCGTTGCGCCGCCTGTGTGGCCCATCCGTCGCCTGCCAGCCTTGCCGTGCTCAGGCGGAAAACGCGCGGATCATGCCGGCGGCGACCGTGTGGTTCGTCGCCTCGTCGATCAGCACGAACGCGCCGGTGCCCTGATGCGAGTCGTACGCGTCGCACACGAGCGGCTTCTGCAAGGTCAGCGCGACACGACCGATGTCGTTCATCGCCAGTTCCTTGCGATCGGTCGCCTGCGACAGCGTATGCACGTCGAGCACTTCCTTGATCGCGCCGATCCTGGCGAACACCGTGCTGGTGGTCTGCTTCAGCAAATACTTGCGCTGCGTCGACAGCGGCGTGTCGTCGAACCAGCAGAGGTCGGCTTCGAGCTTGTTCGCCGGCTCCGGCGCCGCTTCGCGCAGCACGAAGGTGTCGCCGCGCGACACGTCGACGTCTTCGGTGAGACGGATCGTCACCGTCTGACCGGCGAACGCACGGTCCACCTGCGCGGTGCCGCCGACCACCGGCGCGATGATCTCGGCCACGGTCGCTTCGCGATTGGCCGGCAACACGACGATCGTGTCGCCGAGCTTCACTTCGCCCGATTCGACCCGGCCCATGTAGCCGCGGAAATCGTCGGCCCGGCTGCCGTCCTGGCGCGCGACCCACTGCACTGGAAAGCGCAGCGCCTCGCCGCTCGCGGTTTCGACCGGCAGCGCTTCGAGCACGTCGAGCAGCGGCTCGCCCGCATACCACGGCATGCGCTCGCTCGCCGTGACGATGTTGTCGCCCTTCAGCGCCGACACCGGCACGAAGCGCACGTCCTGCAGACCGAGGTGACGCGCGAGCTCGACGTAGGCGTCGCGGATCTCGTTGAAGCGCGCTTCGCTGTAGTCGACGAGGTCCATCTTGTTGATCGCGACGATCACGTGCTGCAGACCGAGCAGCTTCACGATCGCGCTATGACGCTTGGTTTGCGGCAGCAGTTGCGCGACGCCGTTGTCGAACGTCACGCGCGTCGCGTCGACGAGAATGATCGCCGCATGCGCGGTCGACGCGCCCGTCACCATGTTGCGCGTGTACTGCTCATGCCCCGGCGTATCGGCGATGATGAACTTACGCCTAGCGGTGGCGAAGTAGCGGTAGGCGACGTCGATCGTGATGCCCTGCTCGCGCTCGGCTTCGAGGCCGTCGGTCAACAGCGACAGATCGATTTCATCGCCGACGGTGCGCTTGTTCTTCGCGCGCGACAGCGCCGAGAGCTGGTCGCTCAATACCGCCTTGCTGTCGTACAGCAGGCGGCCGATCAGCGTGCTCTTGCCGTCGTCGACGCTGCCCGCAGTGATGAAACGCAGCACGCCGAGGTCTTCTGGTTGATGAATACTGCTCATGATTTTCCTTGTCCCTCTGTCGGCCGGAGTTAGCGCTTCAGCGCTTACTCCGGTCCCAAGTGTGCTTAGAAATAACCCTGCTTCTTGCGCTGCTCCATCGCCGCTTCCGAGACCTGGTCGTCCATCCGCGTCGCGCCGCGTTCCGTGATTTCGGTGACGGCCGTCTCGGCGATGATCTTCTCGATGACGTCCGCGTCGCTTTCGACCGGGCACGTGCAGCTGATGTCGCCGACCGTGCGGAAACGCACGAGCGCCTGTTCGCTCGTCTCACCTTCGCGCATCGGCGTGAGCGGCGTGACCGGCACGAGCAGGCCGTTGCGGCGCACGATCTCGCGCTGGTGCGCGTAGTAGATCGACGGCAGTTCGAGCTGTTCACGCGCGATGTACTGCCACACGTCGAGCTCGGTCCAGTTCGAGATCGGGAACACGCGCATGTGTTCGCCGTTGTGCAGACGCGCGTTGTACAGGCTCCACAGTTCCGGGCGCTGCGCCTTCGGGTCCCACTGGCCGAATTCGTCACGGAACGAGAAGATGCGCTCTTTCGCGCGGGCCTTTTCCTCGTCGCGGCGCGCGCCGCCGATCATCGCGGTATAGCCGTACTGCTCGATGGTTTCGAGCAGCGTCACCGCCTGCGCGGCATTGCGCGAATCCGTTTCGCGACGCAGACGCACGGTGCCGCGCTTGATCGAATCTTCAACATGGCCGACCACCAGTTCAGCACCGATCTCTTGCGCGCGACGATCGCGGAAGTCGATCACTTCGTCGTAGTTGTGGCCCGTGTCGATATGCACGAGCGGGAACGGTAGCTGCGTTTTGCGGTTCGCGCCGAGGCCGAACGCCTTCAGCGCGAGCGCGAGCACCACCACGGAGTCCTTGCCGCCCGAAAACAGCAGCGCCGGCTTGCTGCATTCGGCAACCAGTTCGCGCAGGATGTGAATCGACTCGGCTTCGAGCCAATCGAGGTGATCCATCCGGTTGACCGTGTTGGCAAGCGGAGCGTTGACAGAGGAATCGAGCGTGGTGCTCATAGCGGGTCCTTCGTTGGTTCGTCCGGCAAGCGCTGCTCGCACGGGCGAAAATATTCAGATCGGTTTCGGCGGTAATGCGCCGCAAGCTCGGTACGCGGCGCTCAGGCCGACGCGTTTTCGTTGCGCTCGACCGCAATCGGAGTAATCGCCGTGATATGCAAGCCGCATTCCTTCGTATCGCGCGACTCCCACCACCAGCGCCCCGCCCGGCTGTCTTCGCCGGGGCGGATCGCACGCGTACACGGCTCGCAGCCGATGCTCGGATAACCGCGCGCATGCAGCGGATTGACCGGCACGTCGAACGCACTAAGATAATCCCAGACTTCGGCTTCGGTCCAGTCCGCGAGTGGATTGAACTTGGCGATATTGCGCGCGCCGTCGTGCTCTTCCTCGTGCAGCTCGGCACGCGTGACCGATTGCTCGCGACGCTGCCCGGTCACCCAGGCGCTGACCTCGGCAAGCGCGCGATTGAGCGGCTCGACCTTGCGGATCTCGCAGCAGCGCTTGCGCAGCTCGACGCTTTCATAGAATGCGTTCAGACCGTGCCCGTTCACATACTGCTCGACCGCGGCCGCCTGCGGATGAAACTGCTCGATGTCGTAGCCGTAGCGCTCTTTCACGCGGTCGAGCATGCCGAGCGTTTCCGCATGCAGACGCCCCGTGTTCAGCGAAAAGATGCCGATCTTCACGCCGCGCGACAGGATCGCATGCGTGAGCAGCATGTCTTCGGCCGCGAGGCTGCTCGCGAGCTTCACGTTCGCGTGACGCGCGGCGATCGAGTCGAGCAGCGCGTCGAGACGCTCGACCTTCGCTGCGAGCTCCGGGCTCAACGATTGCGCGGTGCTCATGCCGGGACCTTGGCGGCGCCAGCCTGCGCGGCACGGCGGCGGAACAGCGGCGACGTGTCCACGGCGCCCTGGTACTGCACGCTAAAGTCGTCGAACGCTTTCAACGCGTCGTTGATGTCCTTGTCGGCGCGCAGTGCATACGCGTCGAAGCCGCAGCGGAACATGAACGTGATCTGGTCGCGCAGCACGTCGCCGATCGCGCGCAGTTCGCCGTTGTAGCCATAGCGCTCGCGCAGCAGACGGCCGATGCTGTAGCCACGGCCGTCGCGGAACACCGGGAAGTCCACGGCGATCAGCGCGAGCTTGTCGAAGTCGCCGACGAGGTCCGCCGGTTCGTTATCCGGCGCGAGCCACACGCCGATGTCGGCGGCTTGACGCGCGGCCACGAGCGCTTCACGCTCGGCCTGCCACAGCGCCAGCGGCACGATGACCTTGCCGGCCGGCAGTTCGGCCACTGCCGGCAAAGCGCCGTCTTCCGCGGCACGCACGACGCTCCAGTCGTCGTTGACGATCGCGCGGTTCTTGATGATTGAAGCCATCTGTTCAGTATCCTTTCGCGGTTACGCGTGAGCCGGTTGACGCGCGGCGTACACGCGCTCCTTGAACGGCACGATGCCGATACGGGTGTACGTATCGATGAAACGCTCGCCTTCCTGGCGGTTTTCCACGAACGTATCGATCACCTTCGTCATCACGTCGGGCATTTCCTCGGCCGAGAACGACGGGCCGATCACACGGCCAAGGTGAGCGCCGGTCGCGCCGGTGCCCTGCTCGCCGCCGAGCGTCACCTGGTACCACTCGGAGCCGTCCTTGTCGACGCCCAGAATGCCGATGTTGCCGACGTGATGGTGACCGCACGCGTTGATGCAGCCCGAGATGTTCAGCGACACGTCGCCGAGGTCGTGCACGTAGTCGAGATCGTTGAAACGCTCCTGGATCGCGAGCGCGATCGGAATCGACTTCGCATTCGCGAGCGAGCAGAAGTCACCGCCCGGGCACGAGATGATGTCGGTCAACAAGCCGATGTTCGGCGTCGCGAAACCCTGCGCCCTGGCCTTTTCCCACAGCGCGAACAGGTCGCGCTTCTTGACGTCGGCGAGGATCAGGTTCTGTTCGTGCGACACGCGGACCTTGCCGAACGAGTATTCGTCGGCCCAGTCGGCGACCGCGTCCATCTGCACGTCCGTCGCGTCGCCCGGCGCAACCGTGGTCGGCTTCAGCGACAGCGTGACCGACGCGTAGCCCGCCACCTTGTGCGGACGCACGTTACGCTCGACCCAGCGCGCGAACGCGCGGTTTTCCAGCAGATGCTTTTCGAACGGCGTATCGGTGTCCGGCAGCTTGTCGTAAGCGGGCGGCGCGAAGTATTGCGTCACGCGATCGACTTCGGCCTGCGTGAGCGTCGACGGGCCGTCCTTCAGGTGCTGCCACTCTTCTTCGACCTGCGCGGCGAACTTCTCCGGCGACAGCGCCTTCACCAGAATCTTGATACGCGCCTTGTACATGTTGTCGCGGCGGCCGTAGCGGTTGTACACACGCAACACGGCTTCGCTATAGGTCAGCAGGTGCTGCCACGGCAGATCGCGGCGGATCACCGCGCCGACGATCGGCGTGCGGCCCAGACCACCACCGGCGAGGATGTCGGCCACCAGTTCGCCCTGTTCGTTCTTGCGCAGATACACGCCCATGTCGTGAATCTGCACAGCCGCGCGGTCTTCCTTCGAACCCGACACGGCGATCTTGAACTTGCGCGGCAGCCACGCGAATTCGGGGTGGAACGTCGACCATTGACGCAGGATTTCGGCCCACGGACGCGGATCGACGACTTCGTCGGGCGCGACGCCGGCGAATTGATCGGCGGTGATGTTGCGAATGCAGTTGCCCGAGGTCTGAATGCCGTGCATCTGCACCGAGGCGAGCTTGCGCAGAATCTCCGGCGTTTCTTCGAGCTTGATCCAGTTGTACTGGATGTTCGAACGCGTCGAGAAATGGCCGTAGCCGCGGTCGTGTTCGCGCGCGATCTGCGCGAGCACGCGCATCTGGTCGCTGCGCAAGTTGCCGTACGGAATCGCGATGCGGTGCATGTACGCGTGGCGCTGGTAATACAGACCGTTCTGCAGGCGCAGCGGACGGAATTCCTCTTCGCTCAATTCGCCCGACAAGCGGCGGCGAACCTGATCGGCGTACTGCGCGACCCGTTCATCGACGATGGTCTGGTCGTACTGATCGTATTGGTACATTCGGGGGCCCCAATTTTTTCGAAACTTGCGTGACACGCGACCGTCCGGATCGGCCGCGGCTTGAATACCGGCTTTGTCAGCTATCGCAAGCGAGCGTTTAGACCCATCGCTCATTTGCTTATAACAAATACAGATATCCATATTGAAAAAGATGGACAGATCGTAATAAACTCGCCTTATATTTCAAACGACTAAAAAATTCTTTTTATATGCGGCGAGGTTATATATGAACCTGCACCAATTCCGCTTCGTCCGCGAGGCTGTGCGGCAGAACTTCAACCTCACCGAAGCGGCCAAGGCGCTGTTTACGAGCCAGCCGGGCGTCTCGAAGGCGATCATCGAGCTGGAGGACGAACTTGGCGTCGAAATCTTTACCCGCCACGGCAAGCGCGTGCGCTCGCTGACCGAGCCGGGCCGCATCATATTGGAGTCGGTCGAAAAAATCCTGCAGGAAGTGGAAAGCCTGAAGCGGGTCGGCAAGGACTTCGCGGCGCAGGATCAGGGCAACCTGACGATCGCCGCGACCCACACGCAGGCGCGCTACTCGCTGCCCGCGGCGATCGCCGAGTTCAAGAAGCGCTTTCCGAAGGTTCACCTTTCAATTCTGCAAGGCAGCCCGACCCAGGTCGCCGAAATGGTGCTGCACGACCAGGCCGACCTCGCGATCGCGACCGAGGCGATCTCGAACTACAAGGATCTGGTGTCGCTGCCCTGCTTCCAGTGGCACCACGTCGCGGTGCTGCAGCCCGACCATCCGTTGCTCGAGCGCAAGCTGCTGTCGCTCGACGACCTGACCCAGTACCCGCTGATTACGTACGACAACGCGTTCGCCGGCCGCACCAAGATCAACGAAGCGTTCCGTCTGCGCGGTCTGCATCCGGACATCGTGCTCGAGGCGATCGACGCCGACGTGATCAAGACCTACGTCGAGCTGGGCCTCGGCGTCGGCATCATGGCCGACATCGCGTTCAACGCCGAGCGCGACCGCCATTTGCGCGCGATGCCGGTCGGCCATCTGTTCGGCAGCAACGTGACGCGCGTCGCGCTGAAACAGGGCGCGTATCTGCGCAGCTACGTGTACACGCTCGTCGAGCTGCTGTCGCCGAGCCTGAGCCGCAAGCTGATCGAGCAGGCGCTGAAGGGCGAACACGAAACCTATGAGCTCTGAACCGCTTCCATACCGCTCTCTCGCTACGGAGACCTTCCGATGAAGTTGGATAACAATAAAGTACGCAACACCCTGCGCGGCCTCGCGGCCGCGGCGCTGCTCGTCGCCGGCGCGGCGCACGCCGACCTGAAAGTCGGCATCGATCTGTCGTACACCGGACCGGCCGCCGTGATCGGCATCACCAGCAAGAACGCGATGCTGATGTGGCCGCAGACGATCGCCGGCCAGAAAGCCGACTACATCTTCCTCGACGACGCGTCCGACCCCGGCAACGCCGTGCGCAACATCCGCAAGCTGATCGACGAGGACCACGTCGACGTGGTCGTCGGCCCGAACATCACGCCGGCCGCGATGGCCGCGCTCGATCCGGTCGCCGACAGCCAGACGCCGATGATCACGCTGATCGGCTCGGCGATCGTCGTCGAGCCGCAGGAAGGCAAAAAGATCTGGGCCTACAAGATGGCGCAGACCGATAGCGCGATGGCCGACGTGATGACGCGCTACATGTCGAACCACGACGTGAAGACGGTCGGCTTCATCGGTTTCGCGGATGGCTACGGCGAAAGCTGGCTCAACGAGTTCAGCAAGTTCGCTGCGCTGCGCCATATCCGGCTGGTCGCGACCGAGCGCTACAACCGCACCGACGCGAGCGTGACCGGCCAGATCCTGAAGCTGATGGCCGCGAAGCCCGACGCGATCCTGATCGCCGGCGCGGGCACCCCAACGGTACTGCCGCAGCGCACGCTGATCGAGCGCGGCTACAAGGGCCCGATCTATCAGACGCATGGCATCGCGACGCCGGAGTTCATCAAGCTCGGCGGTAAAGACGTGGAAGGCACGCTGTTCCCGACGCAACCGGTCGTCGTCGCGCGCACGCTGCCGGCCGATCATCCGTCGAAGAAGGCGGCGCTCGCGTTCGTCGACGCGTACGAGGCGAAGTACGGCCCCGGCAACGTCACGCAGTTCGCGGGCGACGCGGCCGGCGTGTACCCGCGCCTGCAGGACGCCGTCGCGCGCGCGTTGAAGACCGCGCAGCCGGGTACGCCGGCGTTTCGCGTCGCATTGCGCGACGAGCTCGAACACGCGCATGAGCTGGTGGTGCCGAACGGGGTCGTCAATACGACCCCGAAGGATCACGTCGGTCTCGATCAGCGGGCGAGCGTGATGGGCACCATCAAGAATGGCAAGTTTGTTTACCTGAGCCAGTAATCTGGCATCGGGGCGCCGATCAGGCGCCCCTGACGGCGGCTTCGCGAATGTGGAAGCCGCCGTTCGTTCAGCGCGCACCCCATCCGCTTTCTTTCGCCTTTCGGTAGAACTTCCCTCACAGCGCGTCCGCACGATCGGCCACACCGCGCCAGCGAACGCCTACACTGCATGGATCCGCTTCTCCGTTGGCGCATTGCACGCATGCGACGCATGCTGCGTCACGGTCAACGCGTTGCCCGTCCGGCAGACCTGATCACGCGAACGCTGCCGGAGCACAACATCCGCACGGGAGGCATGATGGCCACCGCTTCGATCACAGAGAACGCCAGCGCTGGCATCGTCACCGTTGCAAGCACCCATGCGGGCGACGCGACCGCCGAGCGTCTTCAAACCTTGATTCTGGAGCGAGGGCTGACGGTTTTCGCCTGCATCGATTTCAGCGGTGACGCTGGGCGCGAGGGACTGGCGATGCCGTTCAGCCGGCTCCTGATCTTCGGCAATCCCAAAGCCGGTACACCGTTGATGCAACTCGCGCCGACCGCCGCGCTCGATCTTCCTTTGAAGGTGCTTGTCTGGGAGGACGCGGACGGCCGTGCGTGGCTATCCTTCAACTCGACGGCCTATCTTCGTGAGCGGCATGGTCTGCCGGACGACTTGATGAAGCCGGTGAGCGGTGTGGCCGCCCTCGTCGATGCGGCCGCGCGGTAACGTGTCGAACGAAGGAGACCGCCATGTCCATGCACGCTCTGGTCCTCAGCCAATACAACGGCCCGCTCGAATACACGCCGCTGCCCCGCCCGGAACCCGCTGCCGGCCAGGTCCTGGTGCGCGTCGCCGCGAGCGGCCTCAATCCGCTCGACATCAAGATTCGCGCGGGCGAGGCCGGGCACGCGCAACACCCGTTGCCGCTCGTCCTCGGTATCGACCTCGCGGGCACGGTGGAGGCGCTCGGCGATGGCGTCGGCGGGTTCGCTGTCGGCGACAACGTGTATGGCATGACCGGCGGCGTCGGCGGCATCCAGGGGTCACTCGCCGAGTACGCTGCGGTCGATGCCGCCCTGCTCGCCCATGCGCCGCGCAATCTGTCGCTGCGCGAGGCCGCCGCGTTGCCGCTCGCGTTCATCACGTCGTATGCGGGTATCGTCGATCGCGCGCGTCTGCAAGGCGGAACCAAAGTGCTGGTCCAGGGTGGCGCCGGAGGGGTCGGCCACATCGCCGTGCAACTGGCGCGCGCGCTCGGCGCCGACGTCTATGCAACCGCGAGCGCACACAATGCCGAGTTGGTGCGGCGGCTCGGCGCGACACCGATCGACTACCGCGCGCAGACGGTCGAACAGTATGTGGCGAGTTTGACCGATGGCGAAGGCTTCGATCTGGTCGTCGATACGGTAGGGGGGGCCTCGCTCGATGCGTCGTTCGCCGCGGTCCGGCATTTTGGGCACGTGGTCAGTGCGCTTGGCTGGGGGACGCATGCGCTTGCGCCGCTGTCGTTTCGTGAAGCCAGCTATTCAGGGATCTTCACGCTGTATCCGTTGCTGACCGGTCGATATCGCGCGCACCTCGGCGAGATGATGCGCGAAGCGACGCGGCTCGTGGAAAGCGGCGCGCTCGCGCCCGTGGTCGATCAGACACGGTTCGATTTGCGCAGCGCGGACGAGGCCTATCAGCTCGTCGGCAGTGGGACTGGACGTGTGAAGGTGGTGGTCGACGTGGATACCGCGCAACGCTGACCCGGTCATGAACAACCCGTCGAAATCAGCGCAGTCATCCGACTCAGGTATGCTGGGCCCTTTGTAACCGCTTCCGTTCAAGGGGAGACCATGCGGCGCGTTGTATTCAATCAGAAAGGTGGCGTAGGCAAATCGACCATCGTCTGCAACCTGGCGGCCATCAGCGCGAGCGAAGGTCTGCGTACGCTGGTGATCGACCTCGACGCTCAGGCGAATTCGACCCAGTATCTGCTCGGCGCCCAGGCGAGCGAGGTCAACCCCACTGTCGCGGGCTTCTTCGAAACCGCGCTCGGCTTCAGCTTCAAACCCGTGGAAGCGACCTCGTTCATCCATCCGACGCGCTTCGAGAATCTCGACGTGATGCCCGCCCATCCGGACCTCGACACGCTGCACGGCAAGCTCGAATCGCGCTACAAGATCTACAAGCTGCGCGACGCGCTGAACGAACTCGACATGTACGACGCGATTTACATCGACACGCCGCCCGCGCTGAACTTCTACACGCGCTCGGCGCTGATCGCCGTCGAGCGTTGTCTGATTCCGTTCGACTGCGACGACTTCTCGCGTCGCGCGCTCTACACGCTGCTCGAAAACGTCAAGGAGATCCAGCAGGATCACAACCACGCGCTGCAGGTGGAGGGCATCGTCATCAACCAGTTCCAGCCTCGCGCGAGCCTGCCGCAAAAGCTCGTCGACGAACTGATCGGCGAAGGCCTGCCGGTGCTGGGGTCGCGCTTGTCATCGTCGGTGAAGATCCGTGAGTCGCATCAGCTGGCGACACCCGTCATTCATCTCGATCCGGGGCATAAGCTCGCGCAGGAGTATCGGGCGTTGCATCGGGAGTTGAGCGAGCACGCCGGAGCGACGCGTTGCGCTGCCAGCAAGCGATGATCTTGTCGTCGCTGAGCGGGTCGTGGTTCATCGCGTGTTTTCGTCCGTAGTCCCCAACCGCATACCGTCGGCAAAATTGTTAAAGTAACGCTCTCGTCAATCAGCCGCCGCAGTCCCCATCATGCGCACCACCCGAGCCATCCACGCCGTCGAGCGCCTGAAAACGCGCAGCGGCAACCCGCGCTTCGCCGCGATCAGTCTGTCCGGCGGCCTGTTCTATCTGGTCGACAAATCGAGCGGAGTCGACCAGAAAGTGTCCGACCCGCTGACGCTCGACGACTTCGTCAAGTTCGTTGACGCGTACGGCCCGCAGAAGCCGCGCAAGGCCAGCAAGCTCGATATCGCGTTCGAAGCGCAGATCAAGAAAAGCAAGGGCGGTTGACGCTTCGGCAGCTTCGTCGACCTGGCGCTTTGTTGCAACGCTTCATGCCCCTTCCATCTGCACCCACCGCCCATCCGCCGCACTGCTTTTCAGCACCGCGTCGATAAACCGCAAACCGTCGACGCCATCATCGACCGTCGTCAACAGCAGGCTCTCGGCTGGCGGCGCGCGACCATCGTTCAACGCATCGATCTGCAACGCCGCATCCTGGTACAACTGCGCGAACGCTTCCAGATAGCCTTCCGGATGCCCGGCCGGCACGCGCGTCGCATGCGCGGCAACCTGACTATTCACCCGAGCGCGCGTCAATCGTTCGGCAGCGCCGCCCAACGGCGTGAACCACAAGGCGTTCGGCTCCTCCTGATCGAACGCGAGTCCCGCCTTCGTGCCATACACGCGCAAGCGCAGCGCGTTCTCCGCGCCGCTCGCCACCTGGCTCGCCCACAACATGCCGCGCGCGCCGTTCGCATAACGCAGCATCGCCTGCACGTGATCGTCGACACGACGCCCCGGTACGAACGTGTGCAACTCGGCCGACAGCGCGCGCGGCATCATCCCCGTCACGAAAGCGGCCAGTTGATACGCGTGCGTGCCGATATCGCCGAGGCACCCGGCCGGCCCCGCCAACGCCGGATCGGTGCGCCAGCCCGCCTGCCTGTTCGCACCGCCTGTTTCGACCGGCTCGGCGAGCCAGTCCTGCGCGTACTCGACCTGCACGACGCGAATCTCGCCCAGTTCGCCACGTTCGACCAGCTCGCGCGCATGCCGCACGAGCGGGTAGCCCGAATAGGTATGCGTCAACGCAAACAGCCGCTTTTTTGACTGCGCGAGCTTCGCGAGCGCTTCGCCTTCGGCGAGCGAAACCGCGAGCGGCTTGTCGCAGATCACGTGGATGCCGGCTTCGAGAAACGCCGTCGCGACCGGCGCGTGCAGATGATTCGGCGTGACGATCGCGACCGCGTCGATACCGTCCTCGCGCGCGGCCTCGGCGCGCGCCATCTCGCGCCAATCCGCGTAGCTGCGCGCGATGCCCGCTTCGACGGCGCTCGCCCGCGCGCGCTCGGAATCGGACGACAACGCGCCCGCCACCAGTTCGAAACGATCGTCGAGCCGCGCGGCGATCCGATGCACGGCGCCGATGAACGCGCCCTGGCCGCCGCCGACCATCCCCAGCCTGAACCTTCTTCGCTGCATTGTTTGCGCTCCCATGTGTTGCGTCGGCTGTCACCGCCCGGCCGTCAGATGCCGAGCACGCTTTTTAACTGTGCGGTATCGACACCGCTTCCCGCGAAGTCATCGAACGCACGCTCGGCCACGCGGATGATGTGCCGGCGAATGAACTCCGCGCCTTCGCGCGCGCCGTCGTGCGGATGCTTCAATGCGCATTCCCATTCGAGCACGGCCCAGCCCGGAAAATCGAACTGCGCCATCTTCGAGAAGATCGCGCCGAAGTCGATCTGCCCATCGCCGAGCGAGCGAAACCGCCCCGCGCGTTCGACCCAGCCGCTGTAGCCGCCGTACACGCCCTGCTTGCCGGTCGGACGAAACTCCGCGTCCTTCACATGAAACGCCTTGATGCGCTCGTGGTAGATATCGATGAACGCGAGATAGTCGAGCTGTTGCAGCACGAAGTGGCTCGGGTCGTACAGGATGTTCGCGCGCGGATGCTGATCGACCCCCGCGAGAAAGCGCTCGAACGTCACGCCGTCGTGCAGGTCTTCGCCCGGATGCAGTTCGTAGCAGACATCGACGCCGGCCACGTCGAACGCATCGAGAACCGGCGTCCAGCGGCGCGCGAGCTCTTCGAACGCGGCTTCGACGAGACCGGCCGGCCGCTGCGGCCACGGGTACAGATACGGCCACGCGAGCGCGCCCGAAAACGACACGTGCGTGCTCAGGCCCAAACGACGCGACGCCTGCGCCGCGAGCTTCATCTGCGCGATCGCCCATTCGGTGCGCGCCGCCGGATTGCCGCGCACCTGCGGCGCGGCGAAGCCGTCGAACAGCGTGTCGTAAGCCGGATGCACGGCGACCAGTTGCCCTTGCAGATGGGTCGATAGTTCGGTGATCGCGACGCCCGCGTTGTCGACGCTCTCGCGCAGTTCGTCGCAATACGCGTCGCTCGCGGCCGCCTTGTCGAGATCGATCAGGCGCGAGTCGCACGGCACCTGGATGCCCTTGAAGCCGAGACCCGCGGCCCAATCCGCGAGATGCCCGAGGTTGTCGAACGGCACGTCGTCGCCCACGAACTGCGCGAGAAAAATCGCCGGCCCTTTGATGGTTTTCATCGTACGGTTCCTCGAACTTTGCGCGCGGGCCGCGCCCGCGCGTGCTAGACGATGCCCGGCGCGCCGCTCAGAACGGCGAGTCGGGGAAATAGAACTGCTGGGCGTTTTCCTTCGTGATCAGCACCGACGGAATGATCGTGGTGGCCGGCAGCTTGTCGCCCTTCAGCCGCGCTTCGGCCGTCAGCTTGATCGCGTCGTAGATGAATTTCGGCGAGTACGACACGTCAGCCTTGATCATCGGCGCGCCGTCCATCACGTTCTTCACCATCCCCTTCGAGCCCGCGCCGCCGAACACGATCTTGATGTCGTTGCGCTTCGCCTGATCGATCGCCTTCAGCACGCCGACCGCCATGTCGTCGTCGGCGGCCCATACGGCGTCGATGTGCTTGAAGCGCGTCAGGTAGTCCTGCATCACCTTGAACGCGTCGTCGCGATTCCAGTTCGCGTATTTCGCGTCGAGAATCTTGATGTCCGGATAGTTTTTCATCACGCCGGTGAAGGCGGTCCAGCGCTCGTTGTCGAGCGTGGTCGGAATGCCGCGCAGCGCGACGACGTTGCCCTTGCCATCAAGTGCCTTTGCCAGGTACTCGGCCGGAATCTTGCCGAACGCGGTGTTGTCGCCGGCCACGTAGGCGTCCTGCGCGCTCGTGTTCGTCAGGCCGCGATCGACCACCGTGACGTACACGCCTTTCTTCTTCACCTGCTCGACCGGCTGTGTCAGCGTCGCCGATTCGTACGGGAAGATCACGAGCGCGTTGATCTTGTTGACCGTCACGAGATCCTGCAACTGGTTCGCCTGCTCGGGCGCGTTGGCGGCCGTTTTCACGATCACTTTCAGATCGGGATGCGCCTTCTCGAGATCCGCCTTCGCCTTGTTCGCCCACCAGACGATGCCGCCGGTGAAGCCGTGATCGGCCGTCGGAATCGCGACGCCCAGCGTGACCTTGTCGTCGGCGCGCGCCGCGCCGCTCGTGCCCAGTATCCCCAACGCCAGCACGCCGGCGCCGATCGCTCGAATGACTTGCTTCATGGTGTGTGTCTCCAATCATGAGGCGTTCGCTCGCCCCGATTTTTCGGACCTGCCGTTGGTTTACCGCGCCTGCTTTGCTACGCCTGCTTCGCTGCGATTTGTTCAGCGCGCTTTTTTCACTGCGCTCGCGCCGCCTGGAAGTGCGCGGCTAGCGCCGCCCACGCTGCACGAACGCGACGAAAATAATCACGACGCCCTGCACCGCCGCGTTCAGATACACGCTGATGATGCTGGTCAGGTTCAGGATGTTCGCGATCACCGACAGCAGGATCGCGCCGATCACGGTGCCGATCACGCGTCCCTCGCCGCCCTTGAGCGCGGTGCCGCCGACCACCACCGACGCAATCGCTTCGAGCTCCCACAACAGGCCCGTGGTCGGCGTGGCGGAGCCGAGGCGCGGCACGTAGAGCACGGTGGCCACGCCCACGCAAATCCCCAGCAGCACATAAGTGACGATCTTCACCGTATCGACGCGAATCGCCGCATAACGCGCGACCTGTTCGTTCGAACCGATCGCCTGCACGTGCCGGCCGAACGCGGTGCGATTGAGGATCAGCGCGCCGCCGGCCGCGACCACGAGAAACACCCAGATCGGCACCGGCACGCCGAACAGGCTCGCGTAGTAGACGGGACCGTAGAGGTCCGATAGCGAATCATTGAGCGTCAGCGCGCCGCCATCGGCGAGCCATGTCAGCACCGCGCGAAAAATCCCGAGCGTGCCCAGGGTGACGATGAACGGCTCGATGCGCCCTTTGGTGATCAACAGCCCATGCGCGCAGCCGAACAGCGCGCCGAGCACGAACGCCGCGACGATGCCGATCGTCACGATCACGAGCGGCGGCAACGCATGACCGGCGGCGCCCGCCGCGAGCCCGTTCATCAGCCAGATCATGATGCCCGCGATCAGCGCGGCCATCGAGCCGACCGACAGATCGATGCCGCCCGAGATGATCACGAAGGTCATGCCGACCGCGATGATGCCGATGAACGACGTGCGCGTGAGCACGTTCATCAGGTTGTCGAGCGTCGCGAAGTCGCGATTGAGCAGCGTGCCGACGATGCACAGCACGATCAGCCCGGCGAGCGGCCCGAGCGTGTAGAGCCGCTGCGCGACGCGCAGCGCGCGCCGTGATTGCACGGCTTCAGTGGGTGCCGGTCGCATGAGCGATCAACTCCTCTTCAGTCAGATGCTCGAGCGTCAGCGTCGCTTGCAGATGTCCCGCGCGCATGACGGCGACGCGATGGCACAAGCCGATCAGCTCGACCAGTTCGGATGAAATGACGATCACCGCGCGGCCCTGCGCGGCGAGACGATGAATCAGGAAGTAGATGTCGCGTTTCGCGCCGACGTCGACGCCGCGCGTCGGCTCGTCGAGCACGATCACGTTCGGGTCGGGCTGCAGGAACTTCGCGAGCGCGAGCTTCTGCTGGTTGCCGCCCGACAGCATGCGCGCGCGGCTCGACAGGTCGCCGGTACGAATGCCGAATTCGCCGACGGCCTTCTGCAAGGCCGCGCGCCCCGCTTTGATGTCGAGCAGCGGATGCGCGTAGCGTTCGAGCGTCATCAGCGTGACGTTGTCCTGCAGGCTCAGGTCGACGTGCAGACCCTTGCCCTTACGGTCCTCGCTCAGATACGTGAGACCGTGGCGCATCGCGTCGCGCGGGTTCTTCAGATCGACTGCCCGGCCGGCGATTTCAATCGTGCCGCCCGTGCGTTTGCGCAAGCCGATGATCGCCTCGAACGCCTCGGTGCGGCCCGCGCCGATGAGGCCCGCGAAGCCGAGCACTTCGCCCGCGTGCACCTCGAAGCTCAGATCCTCGACCCAGTCGGGCACCGTCAGGCCGTTCACACGCAACGCGATCGGCGTGTCGGCGGGCACCGTCTGCTTGTCGGGGAACATGTCGGACACGTCGCGCCCGACCATCAGGTTCGCCATCTGCTGACGCGCGAGCCCCGCGGTTTCACCGCGCGCGACGAAGCGGCCATCGCGCATCACGATCACTTCGTCGGTGATGCGCTCCACTTCATCGAGCTTGTGCGAGATGTAGACGATCGTCACGCCATCGGCCTTGAGCTTCAGCATCAGCGCGAAGAGCCGTTCGGTCTCGGCGGGCGTCAGCGTCGCGGTCGGCTCGTCCATGATCAGGAGACGCGCGCGGCGCGAGAGCGCCTTCGCGATCTCGACCATCTGCTTTTCCGCGACGATCAGCTCGCGCACCTTCGTGTCCGGCGCGCGCTCGAGCCCGACCTGCGCGAGATAGCGCGCGGCGTCGCTGCGCATCGCGGCATCGTCGACTAACCAGCCGCGGCGCTTCTCGTGACCGAGGTACATGTTCTGCGCGATCGTCAGATGCTCGGCGAGGTTGAACTCCTGGTGGATCAGCACGATGCCCTGCGCCTCGGCGTCGCGTGAGCCGGCGAAGCGCTGCGCGTGGCCGTCGACCAGCACGCTGCCTGACGTTGCCGTTTCATAGCCGGCGAGGATTTTCATCAGCGTCGACTTGCCCGCGCCGTTCTCGCCGAGCAGACCGTAGATGCGGCCGGGTGCGAGTTCGAAGCTCACGCCGTGCAGCACGCGCACGGGCCCGAAGTCCTTGCGGATGTCGTCGAAACGGATCGCGAGGCTCATGGCTCACGCACTCCCACGGATCACGAGGCGATGCGGCAGCAGCACGCCCGGCACGTTGGCCTGCGGATTCGCGAGGCGTTGCAGCAGCAGACGCGCGGCGGTCTCGCCGAGCTCGCGCATCGGCTGCGCGATCGTCGTGAGCGGCGGATCGATCTGCGCGGCGAGCGAGATGTCGTCGAAGCCGGCCACGGCGACGTCGTCGGGCACGCGCTTGCCGACGCTGCGCAAGCCGTGGATCACGCCGATCGCGAGCGTGTCCGACACCGCGAAAATCGCGCTCGGCGCATCGGGCTGCCGCATCAACGCAGCCGCGGCCGAGGCACCCGCCTCGTAATCGAGGCTGTTCAGATTCATGCGCCAGCGCGGGTCGGGCGCGATGCCTGCGTCGCTCAAGGCGTCGAGGTAGCCCTGCTGACGCTGGCGCGCATACAGATAGTCGACGTCGGAATTGATCAAGCCGATGCGCCGGTGGCCGCGCGTGAGCAGGTGGCGCACCGCGTCGCCCGCCGCGCGGTAGTTGTCGATGCCGACGTACGGCACGCCCATCTGCGGATCGAACTCGCAGCACGCGACCCACGGCAGCGCCTGCGACGCTTCGCCGAGCGCCTGCTGGATGGTCGCCGGATCGAGGCAGATCGCGCCGTCCGCGCGGCGCCGCCGCAGCATGTCGAAGTAGCTGCGCTCACGCCCCGGGTCCGCGCCGGTGTCGCATAGCAGCATGAAATAGCCGTGCTGACGCGCGACGCTGTCGATACCGCGCACGATCTCCGCGTAAAACGGATTGCCGAAGTCCGGCACCATCGTCAGCAGCAGGCGGCTTTCGGCGGTGCGCAGATTGCGCGCAAGTTCGTTGACGCGGTAGCCGCTCGCGTCGATCGCGGCGAGCACCCTGTCGCGGGTAGCGGTCCGCACGTTCTCGTGGCCGTTCAGCACGCGCGACACCGTCGCGACTGACACGCCCGCCTGCTCGGCCACGCCGGCGATCGACGGCCCGTCGGCCGCGCGCGGCGAGCGCCTCTGCGGCTGAGGTTGCGGTTGACTGCTCGCGTCGGACACCACGGCCGGCGACGATCGGGACGGCGTTCGGGACACACGACCTCGCAGCAAAAATGTAATCGATTACATTTTGTGGCGATGGCGATGCGAATCGCAAGGACGGATCGCTAGGGATTAACACGGGGGCCGCCCGGCCTGGCGCTTGCCCGCGAGCGGCCGGCGCGAGTCCGCCATTTGGTACAATCCCGCAGTTCCCCTGACGCGGCTTGCGATGCGAATACCTTGCTCCGAAGCCGCGGCCGCCGGCAATCCGCCGGGGCCGGGTCAGGACAAAAGTCTGCGGCCGCCGCCGCCCGCTCGCCAAACCAAAACCGCCGAATCCACCATGAACATCGAGCAAGCGCGTTTCAACATGATCGAACAGCAGATCCGCCCCTGGGAAGTGCTCGACCAGGACGTGCTGAATCTGCTGTCGATCGTCAAACGTGAGAATTTCGTCCCCGCCGCTTACCGCGACCTGGCTTTTGCGGACTTCGAAGTGCCGCTGCCGGCCGGCCAGCACATGCTGGCGCCGCGCATCGAGGCGCGCGTGCTGCAGGAACTCGCGGTGAAGAAGCACGAAAGCGTGCTGGAAATCGGCGCGGGCTCGGGTTACATGGCGGCGCTGCTCGCGCATCGCGCGCAACACGTGTTGACCGTCGACATCGAACCGGAACTGGCCGAGTTCGCGAAGAGCAACCTGATCGCCAACGGCGTGCTGAACGTCGAAGTCGCGACCGGCGACGCCGCGCGCGGCTGGACCGGCGCGGCACCGTACGACGTGATCTGCGTGTCGGGCGGTCTGCCGGTGCTGCCGCAGGAAATCCTCGAACAGTTGAAGGTCGGCGGCCGTCTCGCGGCGTTCGTCGGCAGCGCGCCGGTGATGAAGGCGCAAATCATCACGCGCATCGACGAGAAGCAATACCGCATCTCCGACGTGTTCGAAACCTATGTCGAGCCGCTCGCCAACGCGGTGCAGCCGGCGCGGTTCAGGTTCTAAGCGGCTCTTTTTCGCTGCGCCTGGCGCTGTATTGTTGATCTGGACGGGCGGCGAGCAAGCCGCCGTCCCACGAACTGGATGTCTCGCTGATGCAAAACCTGACCGCTCCCGCACTCGCCGAATGGCTCGCCGATACCTCGCGCCCCGCACCCGTGCTGCTCGACGTACGCGAGCCGTGGGAACTGCAAACGGCGTCGATCGCCGGCATCGTGTCGATTCCGATGCGCGAGATTCCCGCGCGCAGCGAAGAACTCGATGACGACGCGCAGATCGTCTGCATCTGCCATCACGGTGCGCGCAGCGCGCAGGTCGCGATGTTCCTCGAATCGCGCGGACACACCAACGTGTTCAATCTGCAAGGCGGGATCGACGCGTGGTCGCGTCAGGTCGATCCGTCGGTTCCGACTTACTGAGATTCGGCGCGAAGGTAGCGCGTTGAAGCGGCGCAAGGGCTGACGGTCCTTGCGCCGCTTTTCGTTGGCGCTACGCCAGAAATGGTGGCGAACACCCCGCAAGATCGACGGCTTGTGGGGTGTTTTGTTTTTTGTGAGCGAACGTTCAGCCCATCATTGAGCAGGGACTAACGGTTGTTCGTGGACGTCCCTGCCGACCGATGACTATTGCGCACGCTGGCAAAAGCAAGCGGAAATTTTGGGCCGTCGCCCATATACGGACAACCGATCGCGCGGTGATTATCTGATCGCTGCCGATCCGGGCAGCGCCTTCAAATAGATCGTCGGCACGCCTATGTCCTTGTCAGTATTCGAGATGCACTCGTTGGAAATGTTCTGCCATAGGCCTCTGGGTGCATGTTATGTGATCTGTGACGAGTGGCACTACAAGGCGTGCCTGCGCAAGGCAGCGGACGCCGAGAAGGCCAAAGTAGATACGCGGGAATTTCTCGGTATTGCCGAACTGAACTGTCGCGACTGGGGGGAGGACCGGGGGCTGGTCGAGCGCATCATGAAGCATCGCTGGCTGTGGTTTCATAATGTGCGGGACCGGAACCCCGAGACAGATGGCTGGTGGGTTATCAGTGCGCTTCTCGACGAGGTGCGCAGGGGCTCCCTGCTTGCCATTAAGGGGCGTCGTACCGACCTGTTTTCGCAGTCACACGTCACGCCAATCAGGACTCTCGCGGCGAGGGCAGTCGATCTCACGAACGGCGGACCCATGTTGGTCGGCCCGTATCATCCGGCCACACGGCAAACGGGGTTGACAACCGCACGCGCAGCAATGCATGTCGGTAGCAGCGACGTGGGCGCCCTGCTCGAAGCGGCTGTCGACATGGTCGGTGCGCCGGCCGCTGAGAGTGACGCGGATAGCGCAAATGGCAGCGGCCTGGCCAATGATGGGCTCACCTTAACGCTGCTCGGCGATGCAGAGCCGTTCGAGTATAGGCAGGACGCGGTGAGTGGTGACGCCGCGTATCTGGCCGGTATTGGCAGTCGCGGCGACATGTATGCATGCGACATCATTTCAGCAGAGTGCAAAGGGTCCGTGTTGCGTGAGTTTCCTGGCCAATACCTAAACTCAACACTGGACGATATTCGGAGCGATGCGCAGGACGGGGTAAAAGATGCCCGGAAGGCGCTCAAGCTACTCAATGACGGAAGATTCAAGAAATAGGACGACAGCCATGCCTCATCCACTGTATGACCTGCTCGACAAGCTTGACGATGCCAAAATTCACTATTCCTTAAGCCGACAACGACTGGGTAGCGTGCTTCTTTCCATCACCGTGGTCGGCCAGCGCGTCGAAATTGATGTATTCGGCGATGGGCATATGGAAGTGTCTCGTTTTATTGGCCACGAAGACATCGAGGGTGGCGCGGAATTGATCGACTCAATCATTGCTCTTGGCTAAGCTCGCGCGGCCATCGTGCGTCGTGTAATACATCCCCTTCGCGCTCGCGAGCACCCGCGGCGCGTTCGCTCATGTCGAGCCTCCTTGTTCCGCATCAGTGGCCATCCAGAGTAGGCAGAGCGCACGACATGCACAAAGACGCGGCGTACCGATGCCGCCGATGCACCGCCGATGCCCAGCGCGCGCCAGCGGCGCTTCGCTGGCGGCGAAGTGCGCGTCGTCGCGGCGCGACACGCACCCGAACGAGGCGCGGCGCGCGCGACTGCACCACTTTCGCGCCGCGGCATCGATGCCCCGACGCGCCGCACTCGCGCCGATAGCCGCGCCGCAACGGCATCGCACGCGCATCGCACCGAATGTGTCACATGGCATGTGCCTTGCAGTAGACGATTGGCTAGTCGTGCGAGCTCAGCCAGGCTGGCTGAAATCGACGCTCATAAACAGGGACCATCAATGACAAGGGGAAAGCACATGAAACGTCGCAGTCTGTTGAAGTTCGGCTCCATGTCCGGCGCGCTCGCGCTCGCGGGCCGCGTGCCGTTCGCGCACGCGCAGTCCGATAGCGGCCCGATCAAGGTGGGCATCCTGCATTCGCTGTCCGGCACGATGGCGATCTCCGAAACGTCGCTGAAAGACACCGCGTTGATGACGATCGCCGACATCAACAAGAACGGCGGTGTGATGGGCCGTCAGATCCAGCCGGTGGTCGTCGACCCCGCGTCGAACTGGCCGCTGTTCGCCGAGAAGGCGCGCCAGCTTCTGACGCAGGACAAGTGCGCGGTCGTGTTCGGCTGCTGGACCTCGGTGTCGCGCAAGTCGGTGCTGCCGGTGTTCGAGGAGCTGAACGGCCTGCTGTTCTATCCGGTGCAGTACGAAGGCGAGGAAATGTCGCGCAACGTGTTCTATACGGGCGCCGCGCCGAACCAGCAGGCGATTCCCGCGACCGAATACCTGATGAGCGCCGAAGGCGGCGGCGCGAAGCGCTTCTTCCTGCTCGGCACCGACTACGTGTATCCGCGCACGACCAACAAGATCCTGCGCGCGTTCCTCAAATCGAAGGGCGTGAAAGAAGCCGACATTCAGGAGGTCTATACACCGTTCGGTCACAGCGACTATCAGACCATCGTCGCGAACATCAAGACCTTTTCGCAAGGCGGCAAGACCGCGGTGATTTCGACCGTGAACGGCGATTCGAACGTGCCGTTCTACAAGGAGCTCGGCAACCAGGGGCTGAAGGCGTCGGATGTGCCGGTCGTCGCGTTCTCGGTCGGCGAAGAGGAGCTGCGCGGCATCGATACGAAGCCGCTCGTCGGCAATCTCGCGGCCTGGAACTACTTCATGTCGTTGCGCAATCCGACCAACGAGAAGTTCAAGAAGCAATGGGCCACGTGGGTCAAGGACAACAGCCTGCCGGGCGGCACGAAGCGCGTGACCAACGATCCGATGGAAGCGACCTTCGTCGGCATGCATATGTGGAAGCAGGCGGTCGAGAAAGCAAAGAGCACCGAGGTCGACAAGGTCCGCGTCGCGATGGTCGGCCAGACCTTCGCCGCACCGTCGGGCTTCACGCTGGAGATGGACGGCAACCACCATCTGCACAAGCCGGTGATGATCGGCGAGGTACGCGCGGATGGCCAGTTCAACGTCGTGTGGCACACCAAGGGACCGATTCGCGCGCAACCGTGGAGCCCGTTCATCGCCGGCAATGCTGGCAAGCCGGATGTGGTCAGCTCGATTCCGGCGTTCCTGCGGCGCTCGCGCGTCGCATGACGTGTCGGCGTGAGCCTCGTTGCGGCTCGCGGCGGCGGTGTCGCGCGCGGGTCACCGCGCGGGTAGCGCCGCTCCGGTCGCGACGCGCGACCTGCGTGCCGACGCGCGCGCGGCTCGCGCATGACCCGGCCCCCCTGCGCTTCGCGCCGACGCCGCGCGTTCGCTGCGTCGCGCGGCGTGACCGCGCACGCCAATGCGCGGCAACGTCCCGCTGAAGCGGCGGCGACGTCTGACGCGACGCCCTCGCGCTCTCGGGCGGCTCATCGATTCAACCCAGTGCAAAAGGCCATCATGGCGTTTTCATTTCCGACTTCCGTACGACGACGCGGCGCGACGCTCCTGCTGCCGCTCGCGGTCCTTCTCGCCGCCGCGCCGGGCGCCGCATTCGCGCTGACCCAGGCCGACGTCGCGCCGCTCGCGGGCGACGACTTCGAGGCCAAGTCCGCCGCGATCGACAAGCTGATCTCGACGCACGATGCCGCGTCGCTCGCGGTGCTCAAGGCGCTCGCCGACGACAACGCGCTCGCCACCGACGCAGGCGCGGTACTGCTGCAGGATGGCGACGCCACCCGCGATGCCGTCACCGGCCAGCCCGTCGCCACGAGCGACGCGCAACCGGTCACGCTGAACAACCTGCTGCGCTCGAAAGTGGCGGGCGCGCTGTCGGGTCTGCAACTCGCCTCGCCCGATCGGGCGACACGCGCAGCCGCCGTCGATGCGCTGCTGCAAAACCCCGATCCGTCGATCAAGCCACTCGTCGACGCGGCGCGCGCCAAAGAAACCGATCCCGCTCTGAAGAAACGTCTCGACACGCTGTGGGCGATGAGCGCATTGCACGACCCGGATCCGGCCAAGCGCCTCGAAGCGGTGCAACTGGTCGCCGCACGCCACGACCTCGAAATGAACGAACTGCTGCGCCCGCTGGTCGCGAAGAAAGCCGACGGCACGTTTGCCGAAGCCGACGAACGCGTGCGCGCGGCCGCGCAGAGCGGCATCGATGAGCTCGATGCGCTCCAGCGCCGCAGCCAGATCGCGGGCACGCTGTTCGCGGGGCTGTCGCTCGGCAGCGTGCTGCTGCTCGCCGCGCTCGGCCTCGCCATCACATATGGCCTGATCGGCGTGATCAACATGGCGCACGGCGAATTCCTGATGATCGGCGCGTACGCGACCTATGTCGTGCAGAACCTCGTTCAGCGTTTTGCGCCTAACGCGTTCGACTGGTATCCGCTGCTTGCGATACCGGCCGCGTTCGTCGCGGCGGCGTTGGTCGGCATCGTGCTCGAACGGCTCGTGCTGAAGCACCTGTACGGCCGCCCGCTCGAAACGCTGCTGACCACCTTCGGCGTGAGCCTGATCCTGATTCAGGCCACCCGCATGCTGTTCGGCGCGCAGAACGTCCAGGTCGTCAATCCGTCGTGGATGAGCGGCGGCGTCACCGTGCTGCCGAATCTGATCCTGCCGTACAACCGGCTCGCGATTCTCGCGTTCTCGCTGATCGTCGTCGCGATCGCGTGGGCCGTGCTCACGCGCACGCGGCTGGGTCTGTTCGTGCGCGCGGTCACGCAGAACCGTCGCATGGCCGCGTGCGTCGGCGTGAAGACCGCGCGCGTCGATTCGTATGCGTTCGCGTTCGGCGCGGGTATCGCGGGGCTCGGCGGCTGTGCGCTGTCGCAGATCGGCAATGTCGGGCCGGACCTCGGCCAGAGCTACATCATCGATTCGTTCATGGCGGTCGTGCTCGGCGGCGTCGGCCAGCTCGCGGGCACCGTGCTCGGCGGCTTCGGGCTGGGACTCGTCAGCAAGGCGATCGAACCGTTCTGGGGCGCGGTGCTCGCGAAGATCGCGGTGCTCGTGCTGATCGTGCTGTTCATCCAGAAGCGTCCGCAGGGCATGTTCGCCTTGAAGGGCCGTAGCGCGGAGGCATGAGATGACATCGGCTACATCATCGGCAGACCCCGCTTCCGCTTCGTCGTCGCGCGCCGGTGCCGCTGGCGCTGGCGGCCCGCGCGAGTCCAACACCGGCTTCGCGCTCGGCCTGCCACCGCGGCCCGCGCTGTTGTCGCGTCGCGCGTGGCTCGCGTTGATCGCGCTGATCATCGTGTTCGGCCTCGGCGTGCCGTTCGCCGCGCTGGTGATTCCGGAGACGAGCGCCTTGCATCTGTCCGCGTATGCGATGACGCTGACCGGCAAGTTCATGTGCTATGCGATCGCCGCGCTCGCACTCGATCTGGTGTGGGGCTACTGCGGCATCCTGAGTTTGGGTCACGCTTTGTTCTTCGCGCTCGGCGGCTACGCGATCGGCATGTACCTGATGCGCGCGATCGGCCACGATGGCAAGTACGGCAGCGATCTGCCCGACTTCATGGTGTTTCTCGACTGGCACCAGTTGCCGTGGTACTGGCAGGGCACGCAACATCTCGGCTACGCGCTCTTGCTCGTCGTGCTGGTACCCGCCGTGGTCGCGTGGGTGTTCGGCTTCTTCACGTTCCGCTCGCGCGTGAAGGGTGTCTATCTGTCGATCATCACGCAGGCCATGACCTTCGCCGCGATGCTGCTGTTCTTTCGCAACGAGACGGGCTTCGGCGGCAATAACGGCTTTACCGACTTCAAGCGCATCGGTGGTTTTCCGATCACGCATCAGGGCACGCGCGCCGCCTTGCTGCTCATTACGTTCGCGGTGCTGATCGCCGCGTTCATCGGCGCGCGCGCGATCGTCACGTCGAAGCTCGGCCGCGTGGTGACCGCGGTGCGCGACGGCGAAACGCGGCTGATGTTCCTCGGCTACAGCCCGCTCGCGTACAAGCTGTTCGTGTGGACCGTGTCGGCGGTGCTGTGCGGCATCGCGGGCGCATTGTACGTGCCGCAGGTCGGCATCATCAATCCGGGCGAGATGTCGCCGGGCAACTCGATCGAAATGGCGATCTGGGTGGCGGTCGGCGGACGCGGCACGCTGATCGGCCCCATCATCGGCGCGTTCGCCGTGAACGGTGCGAAGAGCTTCTTCACGGCGAACTTCCCCGAATACTGGCTGTTCTTTCTCGGCCTGATCTTCGTGCTGGTGCCGCTGCTGCTGCCGAACGGCATCATGGGGCTCGCCGATCTGCTGACGCGTAAAAGGAACCGCTGATGAACGAAAACCCGATGGTTCCCGATCTGGCTTTACCCGAAGCACCACCGGAACGCTCGCTGAGCGGCGTCGCGAGCATGGGACACGCGGTCGTGCCCGGCGAGATCGACGTATCGCACGGCACGATCCTCTACCTCGAAGACGTGACGGTCAGCTTCGACGGCTTTCGCGCGCTGAACGCGCTGTCGCTCGCGATCGACGCGGGCGAACTGCGCTGCATCATCGGCCCGAACGGCGCGGGCAAGACGACGATGATGGACGTGATCACGGGCAAGACCGCGCCCGATCACGGCAAGGTGTTTCTCGGCCAGTCGATCGATCTCACGCGCATGAACGAACCGGCGATCGCGCGCGCCGGCATCGGCCGCAAGTTCCAGAAGCCGACCGTGTTCGAGCAGCATCCGGTGTGGGAAAACCTCGAACTCGCGATGAAGACCGACAAGGGCTGGTGGGCGTCGCTGCGCGCGCGGCTCGATGGCGACGCGCAGGCCCGCATTGAGGAAACGCTCGCGCTGATCGGGCTGGAAAGCGAAGCGCGAAGGCTCGCCGGCGAGCTATCGCACGGCCAGAAGCAGCGCCTCGAAATCGGCATGCTGCTGATGCAGCGACCGGCGCTGCTGCTGCTCGACGAACCGGCGGCCGGCATGACCGATGACGAAACGATGCAACTCGCCGAATTGCTCAACCACCTGCGCGGCACCTGCTCGATGATGGTCGTCGAGCACGACATGGAGTTCGTCGCGGCGCTCGCGGGCGACACAGGCAAGGTGACGGTGATGGCCGAAGGCCGCGTGCTCGCGCACGGCACGCTCGACGAAGTCAAGCGCGACGAGACGGTGATCGAGTCTTATCTAGGCCGCTGATTGCTGCTGGAAGCGGCACCGCATCGTCAACCCGACAGGACGACTGAACAATGCTCGAAGTAGACCGACTGAACCAATACTACGGCGGCAGCCATATTCTGCGCGACGTGAAACTCACGGTGCCCGACGGCAAGCTGACGGTGCTGCTCGGGCGCAACGGCGTCGGCAAGACCACGCTGCTGCGCTGCCTGATGGGCGTCGTGCCCGCGAAAAGCGGCGCGATCGCATGGCGCGGCGAACAGTTGATGAAACTGCCGACCCATGCCCGCGTCGCTCAGGGGCTCGCCTACGTGCCGCAGGGCCGCGATATCTTTCCGCGCCTCACCGTCGAGGAAAATCTGCTGGTGGGCGCCGCGAGCAGAAAGGCGCCGAAGACAATCCCCGAGCGCATCTACGAGCTTTTCCCGGTACTGAAGGATATGCGCAACCGGCGCGGCGGCGATCTCTCCGGCGGTCAGCAGCAACAGCTCGCGATCGGCCGCGCGCTGATGAGCGAGCCGCAACTGCTGATCCTCGATGAGCCGACCGAGGGCATCCAGCCGTCGATCATTCAGGACATCGGCCGCACGCTGCGGCAGCTCGTCGAGGACATGGGCATGACGGTGCTGCTGGTCGAGCAGTACTACGACTTCGCCAAAGCGATCGCCGATCGTTACTGGGTGATGAGTCGCGGCGAGATCGTCGCGGGCGGCGAGGGGGCGAACATGGATGCGGATGGGGTAAGGGGGTTGATTGCCGTGTAAGCGAGCTCAAGTAATCCGCCGCGCAACCGTTACACAGGCTAGGCAACGCCGCAACGGTTCGACGAGGTGGACACCATGGACGACAACAAGCAGGTCAGACGCGAGTTTTACAGAAACCCAGCCTCCTATTGCAGGGTGATGAACGTCGTGTCGGCGGTCACTTTTGGTCTATTCGAAGTGGACAGCGGCGGTACGGTCGGCATGCTGTCGGTGCGCTGGGAGAAGCTCGGCAACGAACTCGCGCCGCAGCTGCACGCGTATTACGACAGCTGGCACGTGCTCGCGTCGTTCCCCGACGTTCTCGCGAGAATGGCCGGGACGACCGGTCCGTCGTGTTCGCCGGAAGCTTTCTGTCAGCTATTGCTCGACTGCGGATTCATCGATCGCGCGGAACGGGGCGTGGACGATCACGCCGAGCCGACACTTGTACGCTAGACGCCGCCGCGATACGGCCCGGGTCGGCGACACAACATCGATATGGAGGGAGAAAAGCATGTCCGTGACGGTTCACGTCGAATATCAGTATTGCCAACATGGCAAGAAAGCAATCCAGCCAGGCAGCGACTCGTTGACCGTCCAGGAAAACACCCCCCGCGCGATCCTTGCGTTGCTGCGACTGTTGCATCCGCAGTGGGAGGGCATCAAGGTGCTGTCGGTGACCGAAGCCTCGCCCGAAAGTACCGCGTCATAGCCGCTGCCACGGCTTCCGCGCTTCGACACGCGTGCTATCCTCGTCGCACGCCGATTCACCCATCCATCCGCATGTCGCTTCACGAAAACCACGCCACGCTCGCCGCCGCGCACACGCCGTGGCGCGCGCGACTCGAACTCGGCTTCGTCGTCGGCGACGCTCGCACGACGCTCGCGCACCGGCTGCACGACGGACCGCTGCGCGTGCAACGGCCGCTCTATCCGGAAGGCCCGTCGATCTGTCACGCGGTGATCGTGCATCCGCCCGGCGGCGTCGCGGGTGGCGATCAGCTCGACATCGACATCACGCTCGCCGCGCAAACGCATGCGGTGCTGACGACGCCGGGCGCAACCAAGTGGTACAAGTCGAACGGCCGCGCGGCGCGGCAGCGCATCGCGCTGCGTGTCGGTGAGCACGCGAAGCTCGACTGGCTGCCGCAGAACAACATCGTGTTCGATCACGCGAACGCGCACCTCGATTTTTCGCTGACGCTCGCCGACGGCGCGAGCGCAATCGGCTGGGACGCGACCCAGCTCGGACGTCAGGCGGCCGGCGAACGCTGGTCGGCGGGTAGCTTGCGCGCGGTGTCGCGCATCGTCGGCGCGAATGGCGAGCTGCTGTGGTTCGAACGCGCGAGCCTCACCGCCGACGATCCGCTGCGCGACGCGCCGCAGGGGCTCGCCGGCTTTCCGGCCTACGGCACGCTGTGGGCCGTAGGCGCCGCTTGCGACGACGCGCTCGCCGAATCGCTGAGCGCGCAACTGCCGTTCGACGACACGTTGCGAGCGGCCGCCTCGTGCGTGACGAACGGCGTGCTGCTCGTGCGTGCGGTGTCGCGCTCGATGGAAACGCTGCAGCACGCGCTCACGCGCTGTTGGCTGCAATTGCGGCCGGTCGTGCATGGTGTCGCGGCGGTGCCGTTGCGGATCTGGTCGACCTGACAGCGCGCTTCCCGCGTTCGTCTTCATCACGCTCTTTGCGCACCAAGGCGGCGCACGCGCACGCCCCAACCATGTGCGCGAACTGGCGTAGCACGCCGCCGCGCCACGCGGTAGAGGGATGGCACACAGCTTGCATGGCACTCGCCACTTCGCGGCCGGCCACGATGAAGCCAGCGACGACCCAACACCCACGACACCACCACTGCTCACGCCCATGACCCGCACTCTCTCCCGCTCCGCGCGCCGCGCCTTGCTGGCCGCATTGCTCGCCCTGCCCATCGTCGCCGATCTCGCGTTTCATGCGGGCCCCGCGCACGCCGACACGCTCGACAACATCGCCAAGGCCGGCGTGCTGAAGGTCGCCGTGCCCGAGGACTATCCGCCGTTCGGCTCGGTCGGCCCCGACATGAAGCCGCAGGGCTATGACATCGACACGGCCGCGCTGCTCGCCAAAGCGATGAACGTGAAGCTCGAACTCGTGCCGGTCAACAGCGCGAACCGCATTCCGTATCTGCAAACGGGCAAGGTCGACCTCGTGATCTCGTCGCTCGGCAAAACGCCCGAGCGCGAGAAGGTGATCGACTTTTCGAGCGCGTACGCGCCGTACTACCAAGGCGTGTTCGGTCCCGCCGACATCAAGGTGAGCGGTCCCGCCGATCTCACCGGCAAGACCGTCGGCGCGACGCGCGGCGCGCTCGAGGAAATCGGTCTCACGCAGATGGCGCCGAACGCGACGATCAAGCGCTTCGAGGACAACAACGCGACGATCGCCGCGTTCCTGTCCGGCCAGGTGCAGTTGATCGCGGCCGGCAACATCGTCGCGGCCGCGATCCTCGCGAAGAATCCGCCGCGCCGTCCGGAGCCGAAGTTCGTGATCAAGAACTCGCCGTGCTTCGTCGGCATGAACAAGAACGAGCCGCGCCTGCAACAGAAGGTCGATGCCGCGATCGCCCAGGCCAAACACGACGGCACGCTCGGTGCGATGTCGAAGAAGTGGTTCGGCGCACCGCTGCCCGCCGATCTGTAACTTCGCAAACGCGGTGGCATGCGCGGTCGCAAACGTAGTTGTAAGCGCGCCGTTAGCCGGACTTGATACCGTGACCGGCTGATCGCGCGACGCCAGGCCCCCGTCACCGCGACGCGACCACGACGCCGCCACGACACATCAAACGCCGAGACCCACACCCGATGAAGCTGACACCTCGCGAGAAGGACAAGCTGCTGATCTTCACCGCCGCGCTGCTCGCCGAACGGCGCCGCGCGCGCGGCCTCAAGCTGAACTATCCGGAGGCGGTCGCCTTCATCACCGCCGCGCTGATGGAGGCCGCGCGCGACGGCAAGAGCGTCGCCGAGGTGATGCACTATGGCACCACGCTGCTCACGCGCGCCGACGTGATGGAGGGCGTGCCCGAGATGATCCCCGACATCCAGGTCGAAGCGACGTTTCCCGACGGCACCAAGCTCGTCACCGTCCATCACCCGATTCCCTGAACTCCTCTTCGTCAAGGCAGGCCCCATGATTCCCGGCGAACTCCTCATCGACGACGGCGAGCACGAACTGAACGCGGGCCGCGCGACGGTCACGGTGGTCGTGTCGAATACCGGCGACCGTCCCGTGCAGATCGGCTCGCATTATCATTTCTACGAGGTGAACGACGCGCTGTCGTTCGATCGCGAAGCGGCGCGCGGCTTTCGCCTGAATATCGCGGCGGGCACCGCGGTGCGCTTCGAGCCCGGTCAGGAGCGCACGGTCGAACTCGTCGCGCTGGCCGGCGAGCGCATCGTCTACGGCTTCAACGGCAAGGTGATGGGCAAGCTGTGATGCGCTGCCCGCGCCCTGGCGTTTCGACCGCCCTGCTGCGCCTTGCCTTGCCTGTCGCTCGCTTGTAGCTCATTCCGGACCCACACCATGACACTACGCATTGGCCGCCGCGCGTACGCGGAGATGTTCGGCCCCACCACCGGCGACCGCGTGCGCCTCGCCGACACCGAACTGCTGATCGAGATCGAGCGCGACTTCACGACCTACGGCGAAGAGGTCAAGTTCGGCGGCGGCAAGGTGATTCGCGACGGCATGGGCCAGTCGCAGCGCGTGCATGCCGAGGTCGTCGATACCGTCGTGACGAATGCGGTGATCCTCGATCACTGGGGCGTCGTGAAGGCCGACATCGGCATCAAGGACGGCCGCATCGCGGCGATCGGCAAGGCCGGCAATCCCGACATCCAGCCGAATGTGACGATCGCGATTGGCGCGGCCACCGAAGTGATCGCGGGCGAAGGGCTGATCGTGACCGCGGGCGGCATCGATACGCACATCCACTTCATCAGCCCGCAGCAGATCGAGGAAGCGCTCGCGAGCGGCGTGACGACGATGCTCGGCGGCGGCACCGGCCCCGCGACCGGCACGAATGCGACCACCTGCACACCGGGGCCATGGCATCTCGAACGCATGCTGCAAGCGGCCGACGGCTATCCGATGAACCTCGGCTTTCTCGGCAAGGGCAACGTGAGCCAGCCGGCACCGCTCACCGAACAGATCGCCGCGGGCGCGATCGGTTTGAAGCTGCACGAGGACTGGGGCACGACGCCCGCGGCGATCGACAACTGCCTTGACGTCGCCGACGATACCGACACGCAGGTCGCGATCCACACGGATACGCTAAACGAAGCGGGCTTCGTCGAAGCGACCGTCGCCGCGTTCAAGGGCCGCACGATCCACACGTATCACACCGAAGGCGCGGGCGGCGGCCACGCCCCGGACATCATCAAGGTGTGCGGCGAAGCGAACGTGCTGCCGTCGTCGACGAATCCGACGCGGCCCTACACGGTCAACACGCTCGACGAGCATCTCGACATGCTGATGGTGTGCCATCACCTCGATCCGTCGATTGCCGAAGACATCGCGTTCGCCGAATCGCGGATTCGCCGCGAGACGATCGCCGCCGAGGACATCCTGCACGATCTCGGCGCGCTGTCGATGCTTTCTTCGGATTCGCAGGCGATGGGCCGCGTCGGCGAAGTGATCATCCGCACGTGGCAGACCGCGCACAAGATGAAGGTGCAACGCGGCGCGCTGCCCGAGGACAACGCGCGTCACGACAATTTCCGCGCGAAACGCTATGTCGCGAAGTACACGATCAATCCGGCGATCACGCACGGTATCGCGCATGAAGTCGGTTCGATCGAACCGGGCAAGTGGGCCGACCTCGTGTTCTGGGAGCCGGCGTTCTTTGGCATCAAGCCGTCGCTGATCCTGAAGGGCGGCATGATCGCGATGGCGCAGATGGGCGATCCGAATGCGTCGATTCCGACGCCGCAGCCCGTGCACTATCGCGAGATGTTCGCGGCGCGCGGCGGAGCGCTGGGCCGCACGTCGCTGACCTTCGTGTCGCAACTCGCCGCCGATGCGAATGTGGCCGAACGCTATGGTTTGCACAAGCGCATCGTCGCGGTGAAGAACTGCCGCAACGTGACGAAGGCCGACATGATTCACAACGCGTGGCGCCCGAACATCAGCGTCGATCCGGAAACCTATCAGGTGATCGCCGACGGCCAGTTGCTGACCTGCGATCCGGCCACCGTGCTGCCGATGGCGCAACGCTATTTCCTGTTCTGATCATGCGTACACTGAACAAACTTCTCGCGCCGCATCTGAAGCTCGCGCCGGTACTCGTCAAGCGTGCGCCGACCTTGACGCTCGCGTTCGATGAACGTCGCAAGAGCCGTCTCGCCGCGACGCTCGATGACGGCGAGGAAATCGCATTGCTGTTGCCGCGCGGCACCGTGCTGCGCGATGGCGACGTGCTCGTCGCCGATGATGGCGGGCTCGTGCGTGTCGTTGCGGCTGATGAAGCCGTGCTTGTCGTACGCGCATCCGACGCGTTGACGTTGACGCGCGCCGCCTATCACCTCGGTAATCGTCATACGCCGGTCGAAGTGGGCGCCGATTATCTGAAACTCGAATACGATCCGGTGCTCGCCGACATGCTCAAGCGCATCGGCGCGACGGTCGAGCAGGTGTCGCTGCCGTTTCAGCCTGAAGCCGGGGCGTATGGCGGTGGACATAAGCATGGGCACGACGAGACGTTCGCCGAGGACTATGCGATCGCGCAGCAGGTGTTTGGTGAGCATCATGGGCATGAGCATGCTCATGCCCATGAGGGCTCTTCGCACTCGCACGATCACGACCATGACCACGTGCACGACGAATCGTGCGGACATGGACACCACCCGCATCGTCATGCGCATCGCTGAATTCACCGCGCTGCTGCATCTCGCGTCGCCAGCACTGCCGATTGGCGCGTTCAGCTATTCGCAGGGTCTCGAAGCGGCGATTGAAGCGCAGCTCATCACCGATGCCGACTCCGCGCGCATATGGATCGAACGCGGCCTGACCGACGTGCTCGCGCGCGGCGAGTTGCCGTTCCTCGCGCAGCAGATCGAACGCTGGCGCACGCACGACGCAGTGGAACTCGCCGACGCCAACGCCGAATTCCTCGCGAGTCGCGAGTCCGCCGAACTGCGCCGCGAAACGGAGCAGATGGGCTGGTCGCTGCGACAGCTGTGCGTGTCGCTCGAATGGGGCGACGTGGCGAGGCGCGAAACGCTCGCGTCGCTGACGCCACTCGCGCAGCCGAGCGCGTTCGCATTCGCCGCTCACGCGCACAATGCTCCGGTCGATGCCGCGCTCGCCGCCTATGCGTTCAGCTGGGTCGAGAACCAGGCCGCCGCCGCGTTGAAGGCGGTGCCGCTCGGCCAGCTCGCGGGGCAACGCATCATCGTCGCGCTGCGTGAGCCGATCGTCGCGGCCGTCGCGCGCGCGCTGGCGACCTCGCGTGACGACCTCAACACGTTCGCGCCGCAGCTCGGCATTCTGTCGGCGCGCCACGAGTCGCAGTATTCGCGGCTCTTCCGCTCGTAGCACGATTCCCACGATCCATCATGAACGCATCTCATCATTCCGTTTCCCATACCGCGAGCCAGATCCGCACGAAGAAGCTGCCGCCGCTGCGCGTGGGCGTCGGCGGCCCGGTTGGCTCGGGCAAGACCACGCTGCTCGAAATGCTGTGCAAGGCGATGCGCGACCAGTACGACCTCGTCGCGATCACGAACGACATCTACACGAAAGAGGATCAGCGTCTGCTGACCGTCGCGGGCGCGCTGCCGGCCGAGCGCATCATGGGCGTCGAGACGGGCGGCTGCCCGCACACCGCGATCCGCGAGGACGCATCGATCAACCTCGAAGCGGTCGACCGCATGCTCACGCGTTTTCCGGATGCGGACATCGTGTTCATCGAATCGGGCGGCGACAACCTCGCGGCGACCTTCAGCCCGGAGCTGTCGGACCTGACGATCTACGTGATCGACGTCGCGGGCGGCGAGAAGATTCCGCGCAAGGGCGGACCTGGGATCACGAAGTCGGACCTGCTCGTGATCAACAAGACGGATCTCGCGCCGCTGGTGGGCGCGAACCTCGATGTGATGGCATCGGACGCGAAGAAGATGCGCGGCGAGCGGCCGTTTGTGATGTGCAATCTGAAGGCGCTCGAGGGTCTTGATGATGTGGTGAAGTTTATTGAAAAGAAGGGGTTGTTGAAGGTGTGAGGGTGGGTTTGGGAATGTCTGTTGTCGCGAAAATTGTGTGCGGCGGATCGTGGTCCTAGTCTTGACATTCGAAATTGATCCATATCCCCTTAATCAAGTAAGATTTTTCAATGCTTAGTGATTTTGGGGAGTTAAAAAAGAATACCCTATTACTAACTACCGCCCTCTCATTTGGCGCCTGAATACTGCCATAGGCTTGAGCATCACAACCAATCACTCTCTTCATTGCCTGCAACAAGACCGGATCATCGGATATTTCTTTGTTCCCGCAAAGAGCCGACAACCTCAATTCGTCCTCTGGCGTCAGAAATTTTCCCTGGCCAAGTAGCAGCAGCATCGCCGCAGAATATGCATTTGATGGCTCTGACAACGCTGATGGATTAAACGCACCAATCTGCCTCACAAAAAAATTAACCTCATCTATTGAAAAATTTTTGTTTGATCGTGCATCTATGCTTTCGATTTTTCCAAGATGGAGATGCGTTTGAACGGTGCCAATTGATGTCAGCACTCCATGACCAGGAATCACATAATTATACGTGACACTCCCCTCCATCCCACCTGAATTTACGACAATGGACAGGAATCCCATACCACTTGCTTTTACTGAAGGAAGATCATTCGCAACGTACGTATACTGCAAAAGATTCTTTTCTTTCTCGACCTTCAATTTTATCGCCACGGGACTAACCCGCATTCCATCCGCGTCACTGCTTTCGGCGATGAGATACTCTCCGATATATGTCTGTCCATTGAAGAATCTTCCGTGCACCGATTCCGCCCTCGCAACAGTAGACGCGACGAAAATCAAAGCGATGAGCAGCAAAGATCTTATTGCGAAATCAAACTGTCGATTTTTTAGCATCAACTGCCTCGACTGCTTCCGCAATACGTTGCGAATGGGTACCCCGCAGGAAATTCATCGACAGCCCATTCGGATTGACGTGAACACATCGCATTCGGGGAATGCCTAGGACTTTAACCAGCTGAGCTTTTTGCTTTTTGCTTGCTACGGCCATGTAGGTGCTCTGTAGGCGAATTCGATCAAACACCGCTCGCATCTGGCTCTCGCTTGCAGCACGCCACCCCACTTCGGTTGCGGAGAATGGGCGGCACGCATCGCAACCCCACCTCGAAACGCCTTTGCCAATCGTAACGCGTGCCGTGCACGCGCGCGGCGCGTGTTGTCCCACTGAAGCGCGAGGCAGCGCATGTGTATGGAGGAGTGATTTAGCATCGGCCCTAATCGCAACAAAGCCAATGAAACTCAAGAGCAGCCAAGTGCGCTACTCTCATCGCACCTCAAATGCTTAAGGATTCTTGACATGTTATCAATCACTTGCGATTGACATTTAATCTGCCGCTCATCGCCCCCATTCTTAGATACCGCCACACCATAGTTGGAAACTTGAGATTCGGTAGCGTCATAATTCCGGAATACCGAGTATTCGTACCCCGCCCTTATGAAATGAATCCGCGTGTAATCAACATTCTGTCGAAAATAGTGATTATAATAAAATTCCCCCTCATCTCCTTGTTTTGCAGAATAGGACATCTCTATTTCTCCAGGCTTCCCAAATCGATAAGTTATCGTTTGAGTTCGCTTATCCATGCACAACGCGATAGTTTTTGAAGCCATAGTCAAGCAGGAAAAAACCACCGATTCCGGTGACTTGCATAGCGAGGGCGCAGCTATAGCCAACTCGCAAAAAGCGCCGCCAAACAGCGTCATCGCGTAGATTACATACTTTATTGATTTCATCGCTCACCTGGCTCCCTATAATTTCTTGCGATAGTTTCATCGTAGCCCTCTTGCGCTGGACCGTTGTATCTCACTGCGAACCCATGCCAGTCTTTACTGGACAGAGCCTTTTTCAAGACCGGATCTGCCTTGATAAAAAAACAAACGCCTGAAGTTGATTAAGCTCAGACTCACTCACCGACGCAACATAGTCTTGCACATTATGGAAGCCCGTCGCCTTGAAATTGCTTCCTAATATCTGAAATCGTCCCCAAGATGAAGAAAGCAGTGCCGCATTTGAGTCGAGCGCATATGCTTCCAATAATTTTTCGTATTGAACCGTTTTTCTCCCGTAACCGCCTTGTAGGGGATTGGAAATGTGAGGATGGCTTTGATCGTATTTACCGTGGGTTGCGCGATGAAACAGATGTCGTTCGAAGAGAATAGTTGGCACCAAATCATCCCCCGAAGCCAATTCTTGGTCGGGTTTAAGGTACGGGCCTAACGAACCTGTTTCCGTTGATAGCCACGGCGGGCGCGACATAGTCACCCGCTACGGGCGCGTGCAGCGTCGCACCGTTCAGGCCGGTTACCTGGCCCCACGCTGCGCCGTGCACCGTTTGCATTTTGCCTATGCTGACGCTCGCACCCTGCGGAAGGATGCCGAGAACGGAGCCGTTAGGCGTCTTGCGCACGTGCAAACCTACCTGCGACGGGTCGGCAATCTGGCCGCTGCGACCCGGCAGGGGCTTGTCCTGTGCGTACTGCGTTAGCTGCCACTGCCGCGACCAGTACGCCGGTTTCTGCCGCTTAGGGAAGTTGCTGTCATAGTCGGCCTTGGACATCAGGTGCATGTACAGGCTGTAGAACGTCAGCTTCGTGCCGCGCGGAAACTCCATCTCGTGGCGCACGAGAGCAAAGCCCGTACTGTAGGGCGCCTGAAACGGCATGTTGCTGCCGCCCAGTGCCAGTTCGCTGACCGGATAATCGCTGTCGGCGCGGTAGGCGACCAGCACGCCATCTGCGATGCAGCGTAGTCCCGCGTCAAGGTCCAGCGCCTGACCTGCGCCGCCCTCAGTGACGTGAATCCCACCATGCCACATACCCTTGCGGCTAACGAGATACGAGCCGGACGGCTCGCTTGCCGCGAGCAGCCGGAAAACGTCCTGCTCATCAGTGAACTGTGCTGATGCCGTGGTATTGCCTTGCGGCTTGCGGAGGAAGGGAAAGGCGAATGCCGGTTGCTTGAGACGCGCTACATGTGGCTGTGGTGTCGGTGGTGCATTCGGTGCGGGATTGCTCGTCATGGATTCGGTGCGCTCCTGGATGAATAGGGCCGCACCACGATGACACACAGACAAGCAGCGTCAATTAGCCGACATCTGAATTTAAGCGAACAACTGTCAAACGCTTTTGCCGCAAGCTGCGGCGCGTCCGGTCGCGCGCTACGGGAATTCAGTCGCGCGGCTGTTCGCTCTCGAAATGTAGATGCGCAAGCAAGACCCGCAATTCGGGTATCACCCAGCCGTATCCTTGCGGCCACAGGAACAGCGGTTCGCCAAGGCCCCACCGGCTCACCTCGACCTGTTCCCGGCAGAAGCGCAACACGTCGAACGGCAGCCGGTCGAAGGCCTGCCCACCGTCAGCACGCTTTCGCCGCGCGTCAGACTCTACATCGGCGGCATCACAGCGCTGCTCGCACGTTTTTCCATGCGATGTATCTGATTGTCCGGACCATGGCGCGGCATCGATGTACCGACCTTCGCATCGATCGTTACAGCGATCGTGTATCTCTGGAGATGCAACACGTCAGCATTGGCCGCAACGCTGTGGCTAAACAACACCGTGAGAAAAAGACATAAAGAAGCCGCAGCATCCTCAGGACTTTCCGGAGGTGACCTAGCGCACCGGAGAGCCATTTCCTGCCGAGCTTTTCGACTGAACAGTCATGGCAAGGCGTTTGAGAGATTCGTGGCGTCGTTTGATCGCATCGCCAGAGAGAGCGTCCAGCGGAATCGTTGCGCATCGAGCAAAACGCAACACGCCGCATTGCACGACACCCGCTCACCTCTACTCCGGCAACAACGCCGCCAACACATCCACCGTCCTCGCCGTCGCCCCGCGATGCCTCGCCGCAAACGCGGCAGCCGCACCGCCCATCGCGAGCCGCCGCGACTTGTCGCCGAACAGCTCGCGCAGCGCGCGCGCCAGATCGGCCGGGTCCTGCACCTGCACGGCGGCACCGGCCGCGACCGCATCGGCGGTGGCTTGCGTGAAGTTGAAAACGTGCGGCCCGATCAGCACCGGCACGCCGACCGCGCACGCTTCGATCAGGTTCTGTCCGCCAAGCGGCAACAGACTGCCGCCGATAAACGCAAGATCCGACGCGGCGTAGTAAGCGCCCAACTCGCCCATCGAATCGCCGAGCAGCACGTTCACGTCGCGAGGCAGCGGCGCCACGCCATCGTCAGCGGTGCGCGCCGCCGACGCGACCTTCGCATCGGGCGCCCAACTCGATCGGCGTTCGAGCCGCAACCCCGCTTTCTCGACGAGCGCCGCGACTTCATTGAAGCGCTGCGGATGACGCGGCACCAGAAGCAGCAGCGCATCGTCGATGCCGAGCGCCGCGAACGCCTCGAGCACGAGCGCTTCTTCGCCCTCGCGCGTGCTCGCCGCGACCCACACGGGCCGCGTGCCGATCGCCGCGCGCCACGCGTGGCCGCGTGCCGCGAGTTCGGGCGGCGTGCTCATGTCGAACTTCAGATTGCCGAGCACCGCGACATTGCGCGCGCCGAGCGAGGTCAACCGCTCGGCATCGGACGGACTCTGCGCGAGCACGCGCGCGAAGCCGCCGAACACGTCTTTCGTCGCACCGCCGAATTTCGCCGCGCGCTTGAACGAACGCGCCGACATCCGCGCGTTGGTCAGCACGAGCGGCACGTCGGCGCGACGGCACTCGTCGATCAGGGTCGGCCACACCTCGGTTTCCATCACGAGACCGAGCGACGGCCGCCACCCGCGCAAGAAGCGCCGTACCGCATGCGGCATGTCGTACGGTAGATAACTGCGCAACACGCGGTCGCCGAAAATCTCGATGCCGGTCGCGCGGCCGCTCGGCGTCATGTGCGTAAGCAGAATGTGCGCGTCGGGGCGCGCCTTCATCAGCGCATCGATCAGCGGTTGCGCGGCGCGCGTCTCGCCGACCGACACCGCATGCACCCAGATCAACGGCGCGCTGTCCTCCAACAAGCGCCCGCGCGAGTAACCGAAGCGCTCGCCGATATGCTCGCGATAACCGCGCTCCTTACGCGAACGGATCAACAGACGCAGCACCGCAAGCGGCGCGATGAGCCACCAGAGCGCGCGATAGATCGCCCTTAGCATCGGCGCCCCGCGTGATTCGGAAAGCGCAGCGCGCTCACGCGCGCGATGCGGGCCGGCATCTGCCCGGCCCTCGAATCGACCGCCGCGCTCAAACCAGCGCCCTGCCCTTCAGGCGCTCGAGAATGCCGAGCGGCGCGCATTCCGGCTGCGCCATCGCCTTCACTGGCAGGAAGAAAGTCTGCTCCAGCATGAACTGGCCGGACATCACCGCATGCGAGGTCTGGTCGGAGAAGCATACCCACACGCTGCCCGGTGGAAACGGCATGGTCTGTTGCGGGCTCGTCTTCTGATAGTCGAGGTCGGCCTTCATGCCGTCGTGCAGACTGAGCATCAGATGATCGTATTCGCTGCGCAGCGATTTGGTCACGTGCAGCAGATTCAGCAGCCACGCGGAGCCGGGCATCTGCGGCTTGATACGCGGCAGGAAGCGCTGCGCCATATCCTCGAACGGCTCGCCGACGCGCCATACGCGCGGCACGCCATGCGGATTGACGTTGGTGAACACGCGCAGGATGCGCTCGCCGTAATTCGGCCGCGACGGAAACGCGTCGACGTGCAGACGGCTATCGTCCTTGCGCCACGAGGTTTCGCGAGTCTCGACCTGATGCAGCCGCAGGCTCGTCGGCGCGACCCGCAGCTTGCCGCTGTACTCGGGAAAGAGCCCGTCGACGAGCGTGCGCGCATTCGCCTGATAACGCGCGATCAACGCGCGCACCGCCGATTGCGTGACCGCATCGCCGGCCACGCCATGCAGCGCGCCGCCGTTCGGTTCGAGGCTGATGTTCTTGCGGTTCGGATCGGCGAGCGCCGGGTCGAGCAGCGCCTGCTCGCCACCGTCGATCGCGAAGCGCAGGTTCGGGAAGTACAGCACCTTGCCGCGCTCGACGCCGGCGAGCAGCGTCTCTCGAGGCACGGACAGGTTGCAGCCGTGCCAGTCGGCGTTCGCTACTTCGATGATCTGGGTTTCGTTCATGGTCGCCCTTTGGAACGGAGGGTGCGCAAGGCGAAGCGCACCGACAGGATGCAGCAGGTGCTGATGCCGGCCGGCCCGGGTTACAACAGCCCGAAGCCGGCAAGCACCGACTTCACCTGCTGCAGCGTAGGCGGCTGCCCCGCCGCGCCGAGATTGACGACGTTCGGCGACCAGTAGCCGCCGGTGCGCCACGCGGTCGAGAAATTGTACAACTCGACCGTGGGCCGCTTCAGCGCCGCCGCGATATGGACCAGACCTGTGTCAACCCCGACCGTCGCGGCCGCGCCATCGATCAGCCCCACCACCGCCGGCAGCGACAGCTTCGGCGGCACGATCGCGGCCGCGCCGAACTCCTTCGCGAGCCGCTCGCTGGTCGCGCGCTCGGCGTCGCTGCCCCACGGCAGCACGATCGACGCGCCGCGCCGCACCAGCGCCTGCCCGAGTTCGATCCACGCGGCATCGGGCCACTGCTTGTCGGCGCGCGAAGTCGCGTGCACGAACACCACGTACGGCACCGGCAGATTCAGATTCGCCTGCGACAGCGCGAGCGCGGCACGGCCCGTGTCGAGACCGAAGTCGATGTCGTCGGTGGGTTGCGGCGGCGGATCGTTCAGCGCCGCGGCCACCAGTTGACGCGTGCGTTCGACCACGTGCGTGCGCGGCGCGATCGGCACGCGCCGCCCGTAGAAAAAGCGCACCGGCCATTCGTAGCCGGCGCCTTCGGTACGGTTGCCGAGGCCGACGAGCGGTCCGCGCGCCATGTTCGCGACCCACGCGGTCTTGATGAGGCCCTGGCAGTCGATCACCAGATCGTAGTGCTCGGCGGCGAGCGCGCGGCGAAACGCGCCGATCTCGCGCCAGTTGTCGACGGACAGGATGCGCTTGCGCCAGCGCCGCAGCGACACCGGAATCGCGCGCCGCACGCCGCTCACGAGTTCCACGAGCCCGACGAAGCTTTCCTCGACGAGCCAGTCGATCTGCGCGTCGGGATGGCGGCGCCGGATGTCGGCGATCACGGGCATGTTGTGAACGACGTCGCCCAGCGACGACACCCTCACGATCAGTATCTTTTGCGCGCTCAAGAGTGGGAAAACCGGCTATCCGGCTCGAAGATGCGTTGAAAGGACCGCAATTCTAGCGCGCCGTCCATGAAAGACATGAAAAACGCGGCGCGGTAAGGCAACCCGCGCCGCGTTCGGTAGGGGCGACGCTTCGAGCCGTCTTAACGAACTTCGAAGCGCAGCGCCGCATCAGCCGTCAGAACGGCAGTTTCGCATCGGCCTTCTCCGCGAGAATCACGCGGCGGAAGTCGTCCTGGATGCGTTTGAGCGCCGCGTCGTTGTCGGCCTCGAAACGCATCACCACGACCGGCGTCGTGTTCGACGAACGCGCGAGGCCGAAGCCGTCCGGATACTCGACGCGCAGACCGTCGATCTTCACGACGTTGTCCGCGCCGGTGAACTTCGCGTTCTGCTGCATACGCGCGATCAGCTCGAAGTTCTCGCCTTCCTCGAGTTTCAGCTGCAGCTCGGGCGTGGAGTGCGAGTTCGGCAGCGAGTTCAGCAGCTTGCTCGGGTCGGCGACACGCGTGAGGATCTCGAGCAGACGCGCTCCCGTGTACAGGCCGTCGTCGAAACCATACCAGCGGTCCTTGAAGAACACGTGGCCGCTCATTTCGCCAGCCAGCGGCGCGCCGGTTTCGCGCAGCTTCGCCTTCACGAGCGAGTGGCCGGTCTTCCACATCAGCGGCTCGCCGCCCTTGTCCTTGACCCACTTCGCGAGATTGCGCGTGCACTTCACGTCGTAAATGATCTGCGCGCCCTTGTTGCGCGACAGCACATCTTCGGCGAACAGCATCAGCTGACGGTCCGGGTAGATGATCTGGCCGTCTTTGGTGACGACGCCGAGGCGGTCGCCGTCGCCGTCGAACGCGAAGCCGATTTCCGCATCCGTTTCCTTCAGCGCGCGAATCACGTCTTCGAGGTTCTCCGGGTGCGCCGGGTCCGGGTGGTGATTCGGGAAGTTGCCGTCGACTTCGGTGAACAGTTCGACGAGTTCGCAGCCGAGCTTCCTGAACAGCTTCGGCGCGAGCCCACCGGCCACGCCGTTGCCGGTATCGACGACGATCTTGATCGGACGCGCGAGCTTCACGTCGCTCGCGATGCGCTCGAGATACGCGTCGGCGATGTCGTACTCGGCGTAGCTGCCGCTGCCGTCGGCGAAGTTCTCGTCGACGATGCGCTGATGCAGCGCGAGAATCTGCTCGCCGTAAATGGCCGCGCCGCGCAGCACCATCTTGAAGCCGTTGTAGTCCGGCGGATTATGGCTACCCGTCACGACGATGCACGAGTCGACGCGGCGCTCGCCGCCCGCCAGTTGCAACGGTACGCTCGCCGCGAAATAGCCGACCGGCGTGGGCACCATGCCCACGTTCACGACATCGACGCCGGCCGCACGCAGGCCGTCGGACAGCGCCCCGATCAGCTCGGGGCCCGACAGGCGTCCGTCGCGCGCGACCACGACCGCGTCGCCGCCCTGCGCGCGCACTTCGCTGCCGAATGCGCGACCGATGGAACGCGCGGCGTCGGCGTCGAGCGTCTTGCCAATGACGCCACGAATGTCATACGCCTTGAAAATGGATTTGGAGATCATGTTGGCTCACTTGCGTGCAATGGAAAATTTTGACCTGCGCACCGATCTCGACCGGTAACAATCGCCGGTAAAAACGCGGTAAAAATTCGCGTTAAAAACCACGGTAATACTCACCTTAAAAACACCTGCTACCGCGCCTCGATGCGCCCTTGCCGGAAGCGGTCCGGTTCCAACTTATAATTGCGTTTTTCTGACCAGCCTGAATACCGCCATTCTAATGCCTAGACGCCCTCCATTTGTAAAGTTGCCGTGGCTGCCGGCCGGGCGGGCGAATGCGCATAGCGCCGCATGCATGGCCGTGCGAGGCGGCTTGACCGACGCGCAGCGGCGAGCGGCCAACGGATGCTGACGGTCAAGCGCTTCGCCAATCCCGACGTCACCCGAGCGTTGACGAACATCGTCTGGCTGGGTCTCGAGCGGCTCACGCAGATCGGCGTCGCAATCGTGATCAGCGGCATGCTCGCGCGTTACTTCGGGCCCGAAACGTTCGGCAAATGGCAGTACGCGAATACGCTGCTGCTGGTGCTGTCGCCGATCACCTGGGTCTGCGGCGCGGAAATCCTCGTACCGACCATCGTCAACCGGCCGCCCGAACAACTCGGCACCGTCCTCGGCAGCGCGTTCGCGTTGCGCTTCTCCGTCTCGGCCGTTGCGCTGCTGCTCACGTGGCTCGGCATTGCGCTGCACTTCTTCGAACCGCTCGTCGGTGCGATGCTCGCCGGCCTCGCGGTGACGATGCTGTTTCGCGAGCCGTTCGTCGGCGTGATCAACGCGTGGCTGCAAAGCATGACCTACAGCAAGCCGCAATTGCTGACCAGCATGAGCACCGCGGTGATCAAGGCGGCTCTCGTCTATCTGCTGGTGCGCGCGACGGCCGCGCCCGCGCGTTTCGGCTGGCTGTGGGCGCTCGAATCGGCGGCGATCGGCGCGGTGCTGTTGCTCTACTTCATGCGCCGGCATGGCGGCAAGCTGGGCTGGCATGTCGAACGTTCGCTCTTCAGGCACTTCGCGAGCGCGGGCACCGTGTTCTGGCTCGGGCTCATCTGTATGTATCTATTTCTGAAACTGGACCGGCTGATGCTCGAGCGCGCGATTTCGTTCGCCGACCTCGGTCGCTACTCGGCCGCCCAGCAGTTGAATGAAAACTGGATCACGCTCGCGCTGATGCTCGCGCAAACCATTGCGCCCGCATTCGTCTACCGCGTGCAAGGCATCGCGCAACTGCGCCGCAACATGTGGCGGCTCACCGCGCTGACCGCCGTGCTGATGGTGTGCGGCGCGTTCGTGCTCGATCTGCTCGCGGGCTTCATCATCCGCCGTGTGTTCGGGCCGGACTTCGAAGGCGCGATCGAAATCTTCCGCTGGGCCGTGTGGCTGTCGGTGCCGGCCGGCGTCGAGGCGATCGGCAATCTGGTCGTGCTCAAATATCAGGCCAGGTTCGTGTTGCTCGCCAAGTGGCTGCTCGCGCTCGCCGTCGCGTTCGCGGTCAATCTGCTGGCGATCCCGCGGCTCGGCGCGTATGGCGCGCTCGTCGGCCTCGCGGCCGGCTATCTGGCGGCCGCCTCGGTCAATCTTTATTACATCCGTTTCAAATTGCGCCCATGACGAATTCATCCGCCTCCGCGCAAACCACGCTCGACGACGTCGCGGTGCTGATACCCGCCTATAACGGCCAGGCGGACGTCGATTCTACGCTCGCGTCGTTCGAAGAAAGTGCGCTGGTGCACGTACTGATCGTCGATGACGGCAGCACGCCGCCGATCGTCGCGCCCACGCTGCCGAACCTGAAGATCGAAGTGCTGCGCATGGCGCAGAACGGCGGCATCGAGCGTGCGCTGCGAACCGGCATCGACGCGCTCGCGCAGCGCGGCTTTCGCTATGCGGCGCGCATCGACGCGGGCGATCGCGCGGTGCCGCGGCGGCTCGCGAAGCAGCGCGCGTTCATGCAAGCGCATCCGAACGTGGCGGGCCTCGGCATGTGGACCCAGGTCGTCACGCGCGCGGGCGAGCCGCTTTTCATGCTGACGCCGCCGGCCGAGCCGAACGTGATCCGGCGCCAGCGCTTTTTCCGCTCGTGCCTCGCGCATCCGTCGATGATGCTGCGTATCGATGCCGTCCGCACAGTCGGCAACTACCGCGCCGCGTATCGTTCGGCGGAGGACCTCGATCTGTTCGTACGTCTGATGGAACGCTATGACTGCGCGAATCTGCCGGAACCCGGCCTTTTCTATGAGCTGAACGAAGGCGGCATCAGCGCGACGAAACGGCGCCGGCAGATCGGTTCGACGCTGCGTTTGCAGTTGCGCTACTTCAACGTGGCCAACCCGTACGACTGGTTGGGCCTCGCGAAGAATCTGTTGCATCTGATGCTGCCTTATCGCACGTTGCAGCGGGTCAAGCGCGCGCTGCTCACGCCGCGCGCGAACCGTTGAGTCGCGCCGCGTGTGAGCGCTGTCGCTGTCGCTGTCGCTGTCGCTGTCGTTGCCGCTGTCGCTGTCGCTTCATTCGCTGAGGTTCGCGCCGCATCGTAGGGTGCTGTCTTCGTATCAATGGTCCACACTTCATTCAACGCCCGGCATTTCTTCGCATGAAGCCCTCTTTCAAGTCGACGCCCGCGCTACGCATTACACTCGTTTGCAACACGGCCTGGGCAATCTATACATATCGGCAAGGGCTGATCCGCACGCTGATCGGGCGCGGCGTCGACGTGACGGTGCTCGCGCCGCGCGACCGCACGTTCGAGTTGCTCGCCGCGATGGGCTGCCGTTGCATCGAGCTGCCGATGGCGTCGAAAGGCACGAGTCCGGGCGAAGATCTGCGCACGCTCGTCGCGCTGTATCGGCAGTACAGGACCATCCGTCCGCATGTCGTGTTTCACTACACGATCAAGCCGAACATCTACGGCTCGATCGCGGCGAAGCTGGCTGGCGTGCAGTCGGTGGCGGTCACCACCGGGCTCGGCTACGTGTTCATCCAGCACAGCCGCGCCGCGCAGATCGCCAAAAGGCTGTATCGTTTTGCGTTCCGCTTTCCGCGTGAAGTGTGGTTCCTGAATCGCGACGATCAGGCCGCGTTCATCGACGGCAAGCTGCTCGTGCATCCGGAGCGCGCGCGGCTGTTGCACGGCGAGGGCGTCGATCTCGATCAGTTCGCGTTCACGCCGCTGCGCGAGCGCGCGCAGTTTCGCTTCGTGCTGATCGGGCGGCTGCTGTGGGACAAAGGTGTCGGCGAATACGTCGAGGCCGCGCGGCAATTGCGCGCGCGCTACCGCCACGCGCGCTTTCAGCTGCTCGGGCCGGTCGGCGTCGACAATCCGAGCGCGATCACGCGCGACGAAGTCGCCGCGTGGGAACAGGAAGGCGTGATCGAATATCTGGGCGAGGCGCACGACGTGCGGCCGTTCATCGCCGATGCCGATTGCGTGGTGCTGCCGTCGTATCGCGAAGGCGTGCCGCGCACGCTGATGGAAGCGTCGGCGATGGGCCGGCCGATCGTCGCGACCGACGTGCCCGGCTGCCGCGAGGTGGTGGCCGACGGCGTCAACGGCTTGTTGTGCGAAGCGCGCAATGCGCAGAGCCTCGCCGCGAGTCTCGCGCGCATGCTCGACATGAGCGGCGCGGAGCGGCGCACGATGGCGGAACGCGGCCGGCAGAAAGTCGCAACCGAATTCGACGAACGCATGGTCGTCGAAACGTACAAAGACCTGGTGCAAAAAATCACGGGTGTTTTACTTTAATGGGAGCAACAGCATGACCACGAAGGGCACGATTCTGGTAACGGGCGGCGCGGGCTTCATCGGCTCGCACACCTGCGTCGAACTGCTGAACGGCGGCTACGACGTCGTGGTGATCGACAACCTCGTGAACAGCAAGCGCGAATCGTTGCGGCGCATCGAGAAAATAACCGGCCGTGCGGTGAGCTTCTATGACGACGACGCGCGCGACGCGGCCGCGCTGCAGCGGATTTTCGATGCGCATCCGATCACCGGCGCGATCCATTTCGCGGCGCTGAAAGCGGTCGGCGAGTCGGTCGCGAAGCCGATCGAGTACTACGCGAACAACGTCGGCAGCCTGCTGACGCTGCTCGGCGTGATGCGCGATCGCAACGTCAAGCAGTTCGTGTTCAGTTCGTCGGCAACGGTGTACGGCGTGCCGAAGAGCTCGCCTATCGACGAATCGTTCCCGCTGTCGGCGACCAATCCGTATGGTCAATCGAAGCTGATCGCCGAGCAGATCCTGCGCGATCTCGAAGTGTCGGACCCATCGTGGCGCATCGCGACGCTGCGCTACTTCAATCCGGTCGGCGCGCATGAAAGTGGCCTGATCGGCGAAGATCCGGCCGGCATTCCGAACAACCTGATGCCGTACGTCGCACAGGTCGCGGTCGGCAAGCTCGACAAGCTGCGCGTGTTCGGCGGCGACTACGAGACGCCCGACGGCACCGGCGTGCGCGACTACATCCACGTGGTCGATCTCGCGCGCGGGCATCTCGCCGCGCTCGATGCGCTCGTCGAGCGCGATGCGAGCTTCGTCGTCAATCTCGGCACGGGCCAGGGCTATAGCGTGCTCGACGTGGTGCGCTCGTTCGAGAAGGCGTCGGGGCGGCCGGTGCCGTACGAGATCGTCGCGCGCCGCCCGGGCGACGTCGCGCAGTGTTTCGCGGACCCGAGCGCGGCCGAGAAAATCATCGGCTGGCGCGCGCAGTTCGGCATCGAGCGCATGTGCGCGGACCACTGGCGCTGGCAGTCGACGAATCCGCAGGGGTTTGCATAAAGCGCTTCGGCACCAGCGCATCCCGTTAAAAAAATGGCGGCGGCATTCGCGTAGCGCGGATGCCGCCGCCGTTTGCTTTGGCGCTCACCTCGTCAGAACGGTGAGCGCCGCGGCTGCTGAACGCGTTACGCCGTTGCCCCTTCCAGCTGGAACACCGCGACCGCATCACGCAACGCCATCGCATGCTCTTCCAGCGACTTCGCCGCGGCCGCCGCCTGCTCGACGAGCGCCGCGTTGTGCTGCGTGACCTCGTCGATCTGCGACACCGCCTTGTTGACCTGCTCGATGCCGTCGCTCTGTTCGAGCGCCGACGCCTCGATCTCGCTCATCACGCCGGTCACGCGCTCGACGGCCTTCAGCGCTTCCTGAATCGTCTTCTGCGCATCCGACACCAGCGAGGCACCCTCCTCGACCTTCGCCGCCGACTCGCCGATCAGCTCCTTGATCTCCTTGGCCGCCGCGCCCGAGCGCTGCGCGAGGCTGCGCACTTCCGAGGCGACCACCGCGAAGCCGCGTCCCTGCTCGCCCGCGCGCGCCGCTTCGACGGCCGCGTTCAACGCGAGAATGTTGGTCTGAAACGCGATCCCCTCGATCATGCCGATGATCTCCGTGACCTTGCGCGACGACTCGCTGATGCCGTCCATCGTCTCGGTCACGCGCGACACCACCTTGCCGCCGCGCGTGACCGTATCGAGCGCGCCGTGCGCGAGGCGGTTCGCCTGCCTGGCGTTGTCGGCGTTCTGTTTCACGGTCGCCGACAGCTGCTCCATGCTCGCCGCGGTCTGCTGCAGCGCGGCCGCCTGCTGCTCGGTGCGCGCCGACAGATCGGCATTGCCCGACGCGATTTCGTTCGCGCCCTGCGTGATCGCGCTCGTGCTGCCGCGCACCTTGCCGACCGTTTCCACGAGGCCGTCGCGCATCCGCGTCAGCGCGCCGAGCAGCTGGCCCATCTCGTTGCGCGATTTCACCTTGATCGCGACACTCAGGTCGCCGGCCGCGATGCGCTCGAAGTGCTTGACCGTCGCGTTGACCGGCTTGATGAGCGCCGACGACAACGCGACCCGAGCGCCCACCGCGATCACGAGCGCGATCACCGCGATCGCGCCGAACAGCACTGTCGCGAGCTGGAAGCGTCGCGCGCCGGTCGCGGCCTGCTGATGCTGATTGTCCATCTGCGCTTTTTCGAGCGCGTCGATCGCTTTCGAGTAGGACGCGTACAGGCTGTTCGCCGTGTCGCCCTGGATGTTGCGGAAGGTGTTGAAGTCGAAGTCGGTCAATGCCTTGAATTCCGGTTCGATCGCCTTGTCGACGAGCGCCGCGCGCGCGTCGCCGACGCTCTGCGCGAGCTTGCGCTCTGCGTCGCTCGCGAACGGGCCGGCCATGTAGTTGCGGAAGTCGTTGTTCGATTCAAGCAGCACCTTGTGCGCGGCCGGCAGCAGATCGTCGGTCTGCTTGCCGACGCTGAACAACGTCTGATAGGTGCCCAATTCGAGCTGCACCTGCAGAAGCTTCTCGGAACTCGCCTTCAGATGCGACAGCGCGACCGCACTGCGCTGGGTGTCGTCGAGGCTGTCGTTGGCGAGCTTCAGCGCGCCGTAGCCGACAGCGATCACCGTCAGAAGGAAGGCGACGAATACGCTGATCACGAGCGTCAGTCCGCCACGAATTGTGATGTTATTAAGCATTGGGTCTCCGGAACGCCTTTGTTGCGCGCGACTTACACTTCGTCGCATCCAGGTTTACGGTTGCGGCGCGCGCGCGCCGCATAGGGGGAATCCATGAGGAGCGAGCGCTCACGGGCCTGTGCGGGCCGCTTCGGTCTCGCTATCTGGGATTTTTTGCCGGCCTGGATGAAAGCTTCGCGCCCGTGCCGCGCGCCGGCCGACGCACGTTTCGTTTGTATAATTCCGCGTCTTCGCTCTGGCCCACTTTCATGCTTAGTTTTGCGCTCGGCTTTCTCGTCTCTCTGCTGATCACGCTGTTGATCGTGCGCTATGCGCATCTGCATGAAAAGTTCTCGACCGACACCGATCTGGCCGGCGTCCAGAAATTCCACGTGCGGCCGGTGCCGCGCATCGGCGGGACTGGGATTCTGGTCGGGCTGATCGTCTCCGCGGTGCAATTGCATCGCGCGTATCCGGCCGTATCGGGCAGCATTCTCGGGTTGATCGCGTGCGGCATGCCGGCGTTCGGCTCGGGGCTCGTCGAGGATCTGACCAAGCGTGTGTCGCCGCTCGCGCGCCTGATCTGCACGATGGCGGCCGCCGCGCTCGCCTGGTTCTTTCTCGACATCGCGGTCACGCGCATCAGCGTGCCGCCGCTCGACTTTCTGCTGTCCTATGCGGCGATCTCGTTCGTGGTCACGGTGCTCGCGGTCGCGGCGCTCGCCAATGCGATCAATATCATCGACGGCTTCAACGGCCTCGCGTCGATGGTCGCGTTCATGATGTTCGCGTCGCTCGCGTATGTGGCGTTCCAGGTGCACGACCCGGTCGTGCTGTCCGCGTCGTTCATGATGATGGGCGCGGTGCTCGGCTTCTTCATCTGGAACTTCCCGGCCGGGCTGATTTTTCTCGGCGACGGCGGTGCTTACTTCATCGGCTTCATGCTCGCCGAGCTGTCGATCCTGCTCGTGATGCGCAATCGCGACGTATCCGCGTGGTATCCGGTGCTGCTTTTCATGTACCCGATCTTCGAGACCTGCTTCTCGATCTACCGCAAGAAGTTCATTCGCGGCATGTCGCCGGGCATCCCGGATGGCGTGCATCTGCATATGCTGGTCTACAAGCGGCTGATGCGCTGGGCGGTCGGCGCGCGCACCGCGCGCGAGCTGACGCGCCGCAACTCGCTGACGTCGCCGTATCTGTGGCTGCTGTGCCTGATTGCGGTCGTGCCGGCGACGCTGTTCTGGCGGCACACGCTGCATCTGTTCTGCTTCGTCGTGGTGTTCGCGGCGACTTATGTGTGGCTTTACGTGAGCATCGTGAGGTTCAAGTCGCCGCGGTGGATGGTGGTGAGGAAGGGGAAGCGGTAAGCAGAAACGACAAAGGCTGAAAATCGGCTCACTCGGCTCGAAATGTAGCAATAAATCCTCTCTTCACGAGATTCCTCCAAATTCATCAATGCACGGGATAAACAAAAGCCCCGTCGCCGGGGCTTTCGTCTACCTCGTGCGATACCACCGCCATAGCTTCAGGATCGCCACATACGCCAGCGCCGCCACGATCAGTTCGATAGTCCCCCACACCATGTAATACAGGTCATCAGGGTCACGCACACCGAGCCAATCGGAAGCCGCCCAATATGCATTCGACTCGCTTTCTGTCCACTCGTACGGATACGGCCGGACATAAAGAACAGAGAGAACAAACAGCGCCAGAAACAACGTGACCTTGAACAGTCTACGGGCAAGTGTTGCCATATGTGATGACCTCAATTGTTCCGTAGGCCCGAAGCCCCGAAATGCCGGCAGGGATCGTCATGGTGCGCAGCAGCGCATTGCGGATTCTCATGAAATCGCTATGGCTCGGCAAGGTAATGCAACCAAGTGATGCGCCGTGCCCGCCTGCTGGATGCAACCGGAACTGCCCACGCTTGACACCATTGACCCAAGTGAAATCATCGACTAGTCCATCATCCCGATACAGGGCGAACCAGTCACCGTGATTCGACGGATGGCCGAAAACGGCATTCAACGCGTCTTTTCCCAATGCGTAAGCCTGTGAACGGATGCCACCAGTCGGACGGTCTACGATCCAGTATTTGCCGGCGGGAATCGGCCCCTTGCTAGGCACAGCCGTGCAGCCGCCCCGATTGCGGTATTGCCGGTCGCCAGAATAAGCGTCAAAGGTGCCGATGCCAGAAATGGTGAGCGGTGATAGTGGCTCGTTATTCACGAGGAATTTGCCGGTGTAGGCCATATGTCACACCTCCTGATTACGCTGGCTGTAGGTCATTGCGTCCTGCACAGGTTCCTCCCGTCGGGGAACCTTGACCGTAAGCGCGCGTGCCCCTGGCGCGCTACAGGTCGATTCCCGATTTGCCGCCTCCTTCGCCTGGGCGTGCGCGATGGTCGTCAACTCTCCTGAGCAAAAATAGAAAAGCCCCCTCCCCGGGGCTTTCGTCTACTTCGTGCGGTACCACCGCCATAGCTTCATGATCGCCACATACGCCAGCACCGCCACGATCAGTTCGATAGTCATCCACAGGCCGATATACAGGTTTTCGGGATCGCCGATACCTAGCACCTCCGAAGCGTGTATCCATGCACGCATCTCGGACTCGGTCCACCCATCGTCGTACGGCCGGACAAATCGGAATGACAGAAGGTACAGACCTATAAACAGCAGGACTTTAAGCACCCTTCGGACAGGTGTTGCCATATGTGCTGACCTCAATTGTTCCGTAGGCGCGGAGCCCCGAATTGCCGGCAGGGATCGTCATGGCGTGCAGGAGTGAGTTGCGGATTCTCAGGAAATCCGTACGGCTCGGCAGGGTAATGCAGCCAAGCGAAACACCCCGACCACCTGCCGGATGCAACCTGAAGTTTCCACGCCGCACGCCGTTGATCCATGTGTAATCGTCGATTAGCCCATCATCACGATACAGTGCAAACCATTCACTGTGATCGGTCGGGTGCGACGAGTAGTAATTGAACTCATCTTTTAACCACGTTTCTACCGCAGAGCGCACGCCGCCAGTAGGGCGCGGGACGATCCAGTACTTGCCAGCGGGGATCGGCCCGTTATTGGGAACCATTGTGCAGCCGCCCCGATTGCGGTATTGGCCGTTGCCGGAATAGGCGTCGAATGTGCCGATGCCATTAATGGTGAGCGGTGACAGCGGCGCGTTGTCCACGAGGAATTTGCCGAAGTAAGCCATGTTTCACGCCTCGTGATTGCGCTGGCTGCAGGTCATTGCGTCCTGCATAGGTTCCTCCCGTTGGTGAACCTTGACCGTAAGCGCGCGGGCCGCTGGCGCGCTACAGGTCGATTCCGGATTTGCCGCCTCTTGCGCCTGGACAAAAAAAAGCGCCACAGGGGCGCGCAATACCTTTGCATCACAGAAAAAGAGCCAACAGAGCCGCCACCTCAGCGGGAATGACATACCGGGCGGTGACGGTTCAATGCTAGGTGTATGTGCCGAGCGCAGGCTTCAGACGACTCCGAAAAGCCGGGGCGTGCGCGATGGTCGTCAACTCTCCTGGGCAAAAATAAAAAAGCCCCAGCATGTCTGTAGGGGCTCTTATCGATAAACATCCGACGGCCAATTTCAACGGGTCAAATGACCTGCCTTCGCGGGTACTGATTCAATGCTTCGACTACTCCGATGACTCGCGGCGGCGGAACGCCTACGACACCCGCGTCGCCGGCGCCACACTACGCAGCGTCGTCGCCGTCGCCGGCAGATACTCCGGCACCCAGCGCCGCAGATCGCGCCGCACTTCGTCGTCGGCCGGCACGCGATGCTGCATCAGCCACGGCAGCAGATTGTCGATCAGGCTGTCCGGCACCTCGCGCGCCTGCGCGATGCGCAGCTTCGGGTGCGGTGTGCGCGTGGTGGTTTCGTCGTCCGCGAGCAGTTCTTCGTAAAGCTTCTCGCCCGGACGCAAACCCGTGAACACGACGCGAATCTGCTCTTCGGTGAAACCGTACAGGCGGATCAGATCGTGCGCGAGATCGGCGATTCGCACCGGCTTGCCCATGTCGAGAATGAAAATCTCGCCGCCGCGCCCCATGCTCGACGCCTGCAACACGAGTTGCGACGCCTCCGGAATCGTCATGAAGAAACGCGTGATTTCCGGATGCGTGACGGTCACCGGCCCGCCGCGCGCGATCTGCTCCTGGAACTTCGGAATCACGCTGCCCGCGCTGCCGAGCACGTTGCCGAAGCGCACCGTCTCGAACTGCGTGCGCCGCGCGCCCTGCTGCTGCAGCGCCGAGCACGCCATCTCCGCGAGCCGCTTGCTCGCGCCCATCACGTTGGTCGGATTGACCGCCTTGTCGGTCGAGATCAGCACGAAATGCGCGACGTCGTGGCGGATCGCCGCGCGCGCGACGCGGTACGTGCCAAGCACGTTGTTGCGCACCGCCTGCCACGTGTTGACCTCTTCCATCAACGGCACATGCTTGTAGGCCGCCGCATGAAACACGATGTGCGGACAGTAGCGCGCCATCACCTGATCGAGCAGCAGCGAGTCCTTCACGTCGCCGACGATCGGCACCACCGACACTTCCGGATATTTGTCGCGCAGCTCTTCGTTCAGCCGATAGATCGAGAACTCGGAGATGTCGAACGCGACCAGTTGCACCGGACCGAAGCGCAGGATCTGCCGGCATAGCTCCGAGCCGATCGAGCCGCCCGCGCCCGTCACCATCACGACGCGGTTTTTCAGCAGCGCGGCGACGTGCTCGGTGTCGATCGTCACCGGGTCACGGCCGAGCAGGTCTTCGAGATCGATCTGCCGCACGCGCGACAGGAACGCCTGACCTTGCGTGAGCGGCGTGAGCGCGGGCAGCGTCATCGCGCGTACGCCGGCGCGCACGCACAGCGTGGCGATGCGCCGATGCGCCTCCACCGACGCCGACGGCACCGCGATGATCACATGCTCGACCTTCAGCTCCGTGCAGATTTTCTGCAGATCGCTGATCGCACCAACCACGCGATAGCCGTAGATTTCACGGCCCTGCTTGATCGGATCGTCGTCGAGCAGACCGACGAGGCGCCATTGGCCCGAGCGCTTCAGCTCGCGCACGAGATTCGCGCCGGCATTGCCCGCGCCGAGCACGAGCACCGGCTTGCCCTGGCCGACCAGTCCGCCGTAGCGATAGAACTCCTTGGCCGCGCGATACAGCGCGCGTGAGCCGCCCATCGTCAGGAACAGCAGCATCGGCGACACGATCAGCACCGAGCGCGGCACGACCGGCGCCGGCTGCAACAGCGCCGAGCCGATCACGACGACGAGCGCGCCGACGCCGATCGCTTTCGCGATCCGCACGAGATCGGGCAGGCTCGCGAACACCCACATGCCGCGATAGAGGCCGTAGCCGCGGAACATCACCGCGTAGATCAGCAGCACCCACACGAGCGCATGCAGCCCGCTCGACCAGAACGGCGCGGGCACCGGTCCGTTGAACCGGATCACATAGGCCAGCAGCCAGGCCATTGCCACCGCGCACAGGTCGAACGCAAACGCACTGAACGAAAGCCATCTGGCTTTGAAGCTTTTCATTGCGCAGAACCTCAGATTGGCCCGGAACGGGACACATGGCGCCGCCAGCGGCGATCAATACACAGCCCCGCGACGACCAGCACGGCAGCCCATGCGACGACAACCAGCCATTGATACAGAAGAGCCAATTGTAGCGCCCAAACAGCAAGTATTATGCCCGCCGCCATGAACAAATACCAAATCCACGCGGTCGATGCGTGCCCCAAACCCGACTGCACCAGTCTTTGATAGTAGTGTTCACGATGCGCCTGCCAAAATTTTTCACCGCGCAGCAGGCGCTTGAGCAGCGTGACCGACGCATCGCCGATGAACGGCGCGAAGCACAGTGCCGGAAACCACACCGGCCATACACCCTCGCGCCACCCCCAATAGCCGAGCGCGCCGGCCAGAAAGCCGAGCGGGATCGAGCCGGCGTCACCGAGAAAAATGCGCGCCGGGTGAAAGTTGAACAGCAGAAAGCCCGCGGCCGCGCCTGTGACGATCAGGCTCGCCGTCGCGAGCGCCGGGTCCGCCTGCGACGACAGCGAGGCGGCCACCGCATAGCCGCCGAAGCCGAACAGCGCCATGCCGCCCGCGAGGCCGTCCGAGCCGTCCATGAAGTTGTAGAGATTGACGAGCCACACGAGTAGAACCGCCATGCCCGCGAGCGCCCACCACGGCACGTCGGCCGGATAGACGGCGATCAGTGCCGCCACCGCCGCCGCATGACCGCCGAAGCGCACGCGTGCGGGCAGGCCACGTCGATCGTCGAGCTGCGATAGCGCCGCGAGCAGTGCCGCGGCAAGCGCGGGCAGCCACAGCGACGGCGCCGCCAGCGCGATCAGCAGCACCGCGACCGGCACGATGCCCCAGCCGCCGACGCGCGGCGTCGGGCGCGTGTGCAGCGAGCGGTCGTTGGGAATGTCGGTGGCGAGCCGCCACGCGAGGCCGGTGCGCAGCAGCGTCCACAGGATCGCCGCGCAGGCGGCGAGCGCGGCGACGCCCCACGGCAGTAGAGAGACGACGGAAGAGGCGGAGTGTGCAGCGAGCGGCATCGATAGCGTTAGCGGGTCAGGTCGGAGTCAAGGCGGGTTCAACCCGTGGTCAATGCGTTGAGCGATACCACGCCGCGGTTTCGAGCAGCCCATGCTCGACCGTATGCGGCGCAGACCAGTTCAGACATTCGCGGATATGCGAACTGTCGACGCGCAGCTCGCCGATCAATCGATCGATCTGCGCCGAGCGGCCGGTCAGGCGACCCGCGAGACGCAGCAGGCTGGCCGGCACCGGCACGAGCCGCGCGGGCACGTGAAGCTGCGTGGCCAGCAGACGCGCGAGTTCCGGCACGCTGAGGTCGCGGCCGTCAGTCACATGGAAGGTTTCGCCGGCCGCGCGCGGATCGTTCGCGCAATGCACGAGCGCGTCCGCGAGGTTATCGACGAACACGAGGCTGCGCAGCGCGCTGAGCGCGCCGAGCGGCAACGGAATGCCTCTCGCGACCGCGTTCATCAGCTGCAGGAAGTTCGCGCGCACGCGCGGCCCGTAGACCAGCGGCGGCCGCACCACGACGACTTCGAGACCCGTCGAGCGGCCGTAGTCGAACAGCGCGCGCTCGGCTTCCAGTTTCGAGATGCCATACGCATCGGACGGCGCGGGCTGATCCGTTTCAACGATCGGCCGGCCGCTGCTCGCCTCGCCCATCGCCTTGATGCTGCTGACGAACACGAAGCGTCTCGCGCCCGCGCGCCGCGCCGCGGCCGCGACGCGCAAGCTGCCCTCGACATTGGTCGCGCGATAGGCGGCGAGCGGCTCGGTCAGGGTCTCCCGCATCACGTGCACGCGCGACGCCAGATGGATCACCGCATCGCAAGTGAGCGCGACCGGCCAGCGCTGGTCGATGCCCGCAAAGTCTTCGGTATCGAGCAGCCATTCGCGCACGCCCTCGGCGGCCGTCTGCGGCCGGCGCACCACGCCAGTCACGCGATCGCCCCGCCGCAGCAACGCGCGCGACACCGCCTGGCCGACGAAACCGTTGGCGCCGGTGACGAGGATCTGCAGACTCATCGCAATGCTCCGTCATGCACTTCGCGGCGTACGATTACGCCCACGCCATGCCGCGCGACCCACGCAAACAGACGATCGCCGTCAGGACTCGACGCGGCCGCAAACGGCGGGAAAGGCGGATCAGACACGATACAATCTGGCATCGGCGGTGCTTTCTCAGGAAGTCTGGCTGGGAACGTATTGTATTCGGGCCGTGATAATAAAACGGACCTGCGCCTGCTGGCGCGTCGTTCGTACACTTCGTAACAACTCAAACATATTCGCGCATGTGGAATTCGTGGTATCGATCCGACTTGCTCGACAACCGCACACGCCGGCCTGCTCGCTGGCCGTGCGATCAGGCCCCGGCCCGCGCACCGGCAAGTCCGCGCCTGAAGGCCGCGCAAGCGCGCGGCGAGCATCCACATGAATGCCCCGAAACCTGCCGGTCTTGCTGCCATGTTCGCGCGTTACGCGCAGCGGCGTGCCGCGACGTGCTGGTCTGAAGAAAAGAACTGTTTGAGCGACTAGAGTCCCACCTATGAAAGTGCTGTTCGCCACCTACCCGATGGCTTTCCATACCCCCGGCGGCGGAGAAATCCAATTGCTTGCGTATCACAAGCATCTGCCCGCGCATGGCGTCGACGTTACGCTGTTCGATCCGTGGAAGCCGCGTTTTCTAGAACACGACGTGGTGCATTTCTTCTCGTGCGTCGGTGGCTCGGTGCACTTCTGCAACTTCGTCAAGCAACTCGGCTTGCCGCTCGTCGTGTCGTCGAGTTTGTGGGTGACGGAGGAAACCAGGCATCTCTATCCGATCGGCGAGATCCGCCATCAGTTTTCTCTCGCGGACCGCGTGGTCGCAAACTCCGAGATCGAATGCGACACGCTCGCTCGCATCTTCGATCTGCCGCGCGAGAAGTTCGCGAGCGTGTTGAACGGCGTCGAACAGAGCTTTTACGAGCCGGTCGCGGCGGAGCCGTTCCGCCGTGAATCCGGCATCGAGGGCCGCTTCATCCTGAACGTCGGCAACATCGAGCCGCGCAAGAACCAGCTCGCGCTGATCCGGGCGATGAAGTCGTTCCCCGACCTGAAGCTTGTCCTGATCGGCCATCAGCGCGATCCCGAGTATGCGAAGGCATGCTTCGACGAGGGTGGCGGCCAGGTCGTCTACGCCGGCACGCTGCCCCACGATTCGCCGCTGCTGCGCTCCGCCTACGCGGCCTGCGAAGCGTTCGTGCTGCCGAGCACGCTCGAAACGCCGGGGCTCGCCGCGCTCGAAGCGCATGCCGCCGGCGCGCGCATCGCGGTGACAAAAGTTGGCTCTACCCAAGAATATTTCGCGCAGCACGTTGCCTACCTGGATCCGTTCGACGTCGACAGCATCACCGGATCGATTCGCTCGGCGCTCGCGCAACCGCGCGGCGCTGCCGCTGCTCCGACGCGCGATCTGACCTGGCAGGCCGTCCTGTCGCCCTTGAAAGACCTCTACGATTCCCTGCTGACGAAATGACAAAACCCGTGACGAACCTCATGAAGAACTTCGAACTTCGTCCCTTGAATAACGTCGAGGCGTCCTCGAATTCCGGGTTCGCCTGGAACGCGACGAACGGCGATCCGCAGTTCGAGCTGACGGGATGGGAAGAGCTGTCGGGTCGCGCCGCGCGTATTTCGTTCGAGCTCGCGAAAGAAGACATGCCGGCCTCGCCATGCATGATCTATTTCGACGCGGGCGCGGGCATGTCGGAGCACGCGACGATCGGCCTCGTGGTCGACGCTGACGGCAAGGTGGATCAGGTCGTCGCGTTTCCGCCGCTCGTCGGTCCGTTGCGCCTCGATCCGATCGCGCGCGCGGGACTGTTTTCGATCACCGGCTTCAACGTCGAACTGGTGGCCGACGCCGACTGCCCGACGGAACTGCTCGAACGCGCGCGCCGGATGGCGTCGTGGGGCGGCGGCGCTCAGCCCGCGCCGGCGCCAACCGTGGGTCACACGTATCAGGAATGGATCGAGCGGCACGAGCCGCCCGCGTCGCATTACCCGGAACTGCGCGCGCGCTCGAAGGCGTGGGCGCTGCAACCGCTGATCAGCATCGTGATGCCGACCTACAACACGCCGGCCAGGTGGCTGCGCATGGCGATCGATTCGGTCGTCGACCAGGTCTACGAGAATTGGGAATTCTGCATCGCCGACGACTGCTCGACGAACCCCGAGGTCAAGCAGGTGCTCGACAGCTACGCCGCCAAAGATCCGCGCATCAAGGTCGCGTACCGCACGACGAACGGCCACATCAGCAACTCCAGCAACACGGCGCTCGAGCTTGCCGTCGGCGAATTCGTCGGCCTGCTCGACCACGACGACGAATTGCATCCGCTCGCGCTCTACTGCGTCGCCGAGCTGATCAACGCGCATCCGGACGCGACGGTGATCTACAGCGACGAAGACAAGATCTCGATCGACGGGGTCCGCTCGGACCCGTACTTCAAATGCGACTTCAACTACGATCTGTTCCTGAGCCAGAACATGATCTCGCATTTCGGCGTCTACAAGACTTCGGTCATGAAGGAGGTCGGCGGCTTCAGAACCGGCTTCGAAGGCTCGCAGGACTACGACCTCGCGCTGCGCGTGATCGACCGCGCGGGTCATCACACGGTGTATCACGTGCCGCGCGCGCTGTACCACTGGCGCATGATCCCCGAGAGCACGGCGGCCGGCCATGAAGCCAAGCCGTACGCGCATATCGCGGCGATGCGCGCGCTCGACGAACACCTCGCGCGCAACGGCATCAACGCCCACACCGAGCACGCGCCGGGCACGGACGCCTTCAATAAGGTCGTGTACGACTTGCCCGAGGTGCTGCCGTCGGTGGAGATCATCATTCCGACGCGCGATTCCGCCGGACTCGTCGAGCAATGCGTGGAATCGGTGCGGCAGAAATCGAGCTACCCGAACTTCCGCATCACGATCATCGACAACGGCTCGCTCAAGCAGGAAACGCACGACCTGTTCGCGCGCCTGCAAGAGGACGAGCGCATCAAGGTCGTGCGCGACGATTCGCCGTTCAACTACTCGGCGCTGAACAACCGCGTCGCGCTCGCGAGCACGGCGGACTTCGTCTGTCTGATGAACAACGACATCGAAGTGATCAACGCCGACTGGCTCGAGGAAATGGTGTCGGTCGCGCTGCAGGCTAAGGTCGGCGCGGTCGGCGCGAAACTGCTGTATCCGGACGACACGATCCAGCATGGCGGCGTGGTGCTCGGCGTCGGCGGGATTGGGAGCCATGCGCACAAGCACTTCCCCAATTCGCACCCCGGCTACTTCGCGCGCGCACGCCTGCGCAACGTGATGTGCGCGGTGACCGCCGCGTGCCTGCTGATCCGCCAGTCGATCTACAAGGAAGTCGGCGGCCTCGACGAACAGTTACACGTCGCTTACAACGACATCGATTTTTGCCTGCGTGTGCGGCAAGCGGGCTACCGCAATGTGTGGACGCCCTACGCGGAGCTTTATCATCACGAATCGGCAACCCGCGGCGCCGAAGACACACCGGAAAAAATCAGCCGCTTCAACCAGGAATCTGAGTTGGTCAGACAGCGCTGGGAGCATCTGTTGATGAACGATCCCTGCTATTCACCCAATCTGACACTGACTGCCGACGATTTTTCCTTTGCTTGGCCTTCAAGGATTGCAAATCTTGATTAATCTGGGACCCAAAAAAAACAAGACCGGATGGCTGGCGGAGTACCGCCATCCATCGCCAGGGGAACTGTTCTGCCTGCCGAGCGCGATCTACTTTCTGATGAAGTTCAGAGCCGATCTCGCGCGCTTCAATTCCAAAGTGCTGGATGACCGCGTCACGCTGTATTTCTGGTGGGAAATGTCGGCGCGCGAAACGTATCCGGACTTCAACTGGGTGCTGCGGCAGGAAGACCTCGAATATTTGCGTCAGCTCGACAACGACACGCTGATCGAGCGGCATCCGGACGCCGTCACGTACTGGCTCTGCTCGACCAAACCGAGCGTGCTCGATGCGAAGCATCTGAGCGAGACGCTGCACGAGCCCGTCACCGTGCTCGAAGAAGCCGGCCTGCAATTGCCGAAGCTGATGACGACGGTCGTGCGCAATCGCGGCGATCTGTCCCAGGCATTCAACCTGAACACGCTGACCGGCTATCTGAACTGCCTCGACTGGTGGGAGCAGTACGGTCAGGTCACCTGCCCGCGCGTGACGTGGCGTCCGCCGATCGCGTGGCCCGGGCTGCTGGAACCGATCGAGGCGCCCGACTCCAGCGCGATGCCGTTTCCGCGCTTCCTCGCGCTGATCACGACCGAGCGGCCCGATCTGCGCAGCGCGTTCAATCTGAACAGCTTCACCTCGCGGCTCAACGCGCTCAGCTGGTGGGAAGACCACGGCCAGCGCGAGTATCCGCGCATCAAGTGGTCGCAGCCGCCGATCGGCGGCTTCATGCTCGAGCCCGAAGCGCTTCCCGCGGACGGTGGCCCTTACGTGCCGCGCTTCCTGTGCGAGATCTACAAGGACCGGCCGGACCTGCAGGCGACCTTCACGCTGCAGTCCTTCCGCGGGCGGCTCAGCTGTCTGTCGTGGTGGATCGAACACGGCCAGCATCAGTACCACGCGATCAAATGGGTGCCGCCCACGCCCTCCGCCGTGATGTTCGAGCCCGAATTTGGCTCGCACGCCGACTGGCTACCGGTGCCGCGCTTCCTGCGGCTGCTGCACGGTGAGCGCCGGGACCTGCAGGAGCTCTGCTCGCTCGACAGCTTCACCGGGCGCCTGAAGTGCCTGTCGTGGTGGATCGAGCACGGGCAGCACCAGTATCCGGCGATTCACTGGGGCATCCCGCCGTTGCCCGACACCCTGTTCAGGATGGAAGCCGGCGAGCAAGGCGCGCTGCCGCTGCTGCCGCGCTTTCTGCCGCTGATCTGGAACGAGCGGCCCGACCTGCAGGCGTCGTTCAACCTGAGCAGCTTCCGCGAGCGGCTCGCGTTCATTTCGTGGTGGGAAAAGCACGGGCACAGCGAGTACTACGCGATCGAATGGTCGCCGACGCATCTCGCCGAAGAACGCGAGGGCGAATGGGTGCCGCCCACCACACCCGCATTGATGTTCGAGCCCGAATGGGGCACGCACGCCGACTGGCTGCCGGTGCCGCGCTTCCTGCGGCTGTTGCATGACGAGCGCCAGGATCTGCAGGAGCTCTGCTCGCTCGACACCTTCACCGGGCGTCTGAAGTGCCTGTCGTGGTGGATCGAACACGGGCAGCACCAGTATCCGGCGCTTCACTGGGCCATCCCGCCGTTGCCCGACAGCCTGTTCGGCGCGCAAGCCGGCGAGCAAGGCGCGCTGCCGCTGCTGCCGCGCTTTCTGCTGCTGATCTGGAACGAGCGGCCCGACCTGCAGGCATCGTTCAACCTGAACAGCTTCAGCGAACGGCTCGGCTTCATCTCCTGGTGGGACAAGCACGGGCACGACGAGTACTACGCGGTCAAATGGACGCCGACTCATCTGGCCGAAGAGCTCGCGAGAATCGACGACGAGCAGCCGGCGGACGACACCTTGCTGCCGCGCTTCCTGACGATGATCGCGAATGACCGCCCGGATCTGCGCGAAGTGTACGACCTGAACACCGCGGATGGCCGCGACCAGCTCGTGCGCTGGTGGAACGAATGGGCGTCGACCGAATATCCGCTGGTCGGCTCGCTGAAGGTGCGCTGGACCGACAGCGCCGACGACGAAGCCGATGACGACGCGCACGAGCCCGCGCGCTATCACGCGCGCGTCGAAGGCATCGGCTACGACTTCGGCGTCAACATAATCGGCTTCCCGCAAGGCGTGCTCGGCCTCGGCGAAGACGCGCGCATGGCCGCCCGCGTACTGCAACTGTCGTCGACGCCGGTCACGCTGCTCAATGCGCCGATGGCGGGACCCGCGCGCCTCGAACACTCGGTCGATCATCTGATCAGCGACGAGCTCAAGTACAACATCAGCCTGATCTGCCTGCCGGCGCCCGAAATGGTGCGGCTCGCGCTGGAAGGCGGCCGCAGCCTGATCGACGCGCCCACGCACAAGATCGGCGCATGGCCATGGGAACTGCCCCACTGGCCGAACGCGTTCGGCAACGTGCATCAGATGGTCGACGAAATCTGGGCGCAGAGCCGCTTCGTGCAGAGCGTCTACAGCCGGCTCGGCAACACGCCGGTCTACCAGATGCCGATGGCGGTCGAGGTCCCCGCGCCGCTCGAGCCGAAGCGCGAGCGCTTTGGCCTGCCGGCCAACGAGTTCCTGTTCTACCTGATGTTCGACGGCAACTCGTGGCTGAGCCGCAAGAATCCGGTCGCCGGCGTGCAGGCGTTCAAGCAGGCGTTCGGCGACAGCTCCCCGGGCGTCGGGCTCGTCATCAAGGCGATGAACGTGCGCGACGACGACCCGGTGTGGCGCGCCGTGCTCGACCTTGTCGCGGGCGATAGCCGCATTCACATCGTGTCCGAGCGCCTGAGCCGCCAGGACTCGACCGACTTCATGGCCTGCTGCGACGCCTACATTTCGCTGCACCGTAGCGAAGGCTTCGGCCGCGTGATCGCGGAGGCGATGGCGTTGGGGCAGCCGGTCGTGGTCACGAACTTCTCGGGCAACGTCGACTTTTGCGAACCCGACACCGCGTTCCTCGTGGATGGCGAACTCGTGCCGCTGCGCCCCGGCGACTACCTGTTCGCCGAAGGTCAGTACTGGTGCGATCCGGAGGTATCGATCGCGGCGGAACAGCTCAAACGCATGATCGACGATGCGCCACTCCGTGAGCGCATCGCACTGGCGGGGAAGGCGCGCATGGAGCGCGACTACTCAGTTGAGGCAGTCGCACGCGCGTATGCGCGACGGTTGAACGACATTGCGGAGGCGAAGACGATATGACGCTGCGGGTATGTGCTCCGGACATTTTCTCGGGCGATGCGGTGGGTAACCACTGCATCGGTTTCGTACGCATGGCTGAACGTCTCGGCATGAGGGCCGAGCTGTATGCAAGCGGTTTCGAGGAGGGAACGAATGGAGTGCGCCCGCTTGACGCATTATTCGAAGAGGTCACTCGCGACGATGTGGTTCTGCTGAGTTACTCGATCTACGATCCGTACCTCGAGCGGATACTCGCGCTCGATTGCAGGAAGATCTGCTACATCCACGGCGTGACGGACCCGCAGTTGCTGCGCGCGCTCGAACCGCGCACCGCACAGTTGTGCGAGAAGGCACTCGCGCAACTGCCGCTGCTCGCGCACTTCGACACCGTCGTCGCGAATTCGCGCAGCACGGCGGCGAGCGTCGCCGGCATCGTCGCGGCGGACGCCATCAAGGTCGTGCCGCCGATCTTTCCCGACATGTACGTGTTCCGGCGCGAAGGACCGCGCAAGGGCCGCAAGCGCCCTGAGCCGAACCTGCTGATGGTGGGCCGGGTGGTGCCGCATAAACGCATCGAGGACGGCATCGAGATTCTGTCGCTGCTGAAGCAGCGTGATTTCGGCGCGACGCTGAGCATCGTCGGCAGCACGCCGAACTACGATTACCTGAAATTTCTGATCAATCACGCGCGGCGTCTCGGCGTGCTCGAGCAGGTCGACTTCAAGGGCATGCTCGACGACGCCGATCTGTTCGAGTGCTACGAATCCACCCACGCGTTGCTCGCGATGAGCCGCCACGAGGGCTTCTGCGTGCCGGTGCTCGAAGCGATGCATTACGGCAAGCCCGTATTCGTGCGTGGCGGCACGGCCGCTCAGGAGATTTGCCCGCCCGACTGCGTGTTCGACGCCCATGCCGAACTCGCCGCCTGGATACCCGTGATCACGCAGCGCCTCGGCCATACCCACGGCCGCTGTCCGATCGACACGGCCTTCGTCAAACACGCCGACGGTGTGCTGCAACGTGCCAGCGACGAGGTATGGCGCAAGATCTTCGTCGGCGCCGGGGTCGGCATGGCGGCCGCGTCGACGCATGCGCGCGGGGGTACGGCGGCCGTTTCGCTGAAAAGAGATAGATAGTCAGCGCCGCCGCTCACCAACCCATCCCGGCGCACATCGGCGCGATCCAACCCGAGCGCGCCGCCTCACTCGTTCGCTGGCGGCTTGCCGGTCCTGTCGAAGTCGATCGGTTGCCCCGTATGCGGATGCGGCGTGAACGAGAAATGCGCGCGCACGTACTTCTGCGATAGCGTGCACAGCAAGTCCATCAATGCAATCTGCTCGGGCGGAAAGACCGGCGCGCGATCCGCCGCGTCGATCGGTTTTTGCATGTAGCGCACGATGTCTTTTTCGAAATCGCTGACGCAATAGTCCAGCACCCGATCGCCTTCGATCGGATAGGCCGCCACCTTCAGTTCGGGATGCAGCGACAGATACGTGCTGAACAGACGCTCGGCAACGAATGGCAGGAACGGTGCGTCGTCCGAGTGGATCGTGGGCTCCAGCACCCCGCGCGCGGCCTCGGTGCCGCTCTGCGTTTCGAGGAACGTGGCAATCGGCTCAAGCACCTTGCCGACGTAGCTTTCCCAGAACGACTGCGAACCGACCCAGAAATTGCAATAGCACAGCGTGTGCGGCGACTGACGGGGCGCCTCACGCAGATTCCACGCGATGCCGCAGGCGTCGAGCAGTTGCTGGCTGCGCTCGACGAGTCCCGGATGCGCATGCTCGCCCTGCATCCATGCGGTGTACGAGAAATACGCGAGTTGCGGAAACGGATTGATCATCCAGACGTCGGCGTAGGCATTGGCCTGCACGAACTCCAGAAACCGGCTGCCGTCCATGCGCGCCTTCAGCGCGAACTTCGGCGAAAAAAGACCGGTGATCTGCTGCTGCCGATGCATGCCCTTGCGGTACATGTCGACGAGAATATAAAACTCGCGCCACGCGGCGTGCGCGTTATCGCGCAGTTCGAGCGGATGAAAAGCCTGTTCGGACAGGACCTGTCCCGGCGCGTAAAGCGGCTCGAAGATCTTGATCGATGCACTCATGACAGCCCTGCGATCTGCAGATAATAGTTTCCGGTGTGCACGTTGCGCCGGAACAGCGTGAGCGATGCATTCGGCACCAGCACGTTGGGAAAGCGGGACAACGGCACGTTCAGCAGGTATTGCGAGATCACCGAGATCGGTCCCGCGTGACACACGGCGGCGATCAGGCCAGGCTGCTCAGCGTGCCGCAGCACCTCCTCCTCGAGCCAGTTCACCGAACGCGCGGCCAGTTCGAGATGCGACTCGCCGCCCTCGTAACGGTCCGACAGATGTTTGCCCCAGTCGGGAAACGCCACACGAAAATCTTCGGCCTTCCAAATCGCGAACCGCCCCGCATTGGTTTCGCCGAGACGCGCGTCGACGGTCCAGTCGCAGTTGTCCTTGAACAGCACTTCAGTGGTCTGCAATGCGCGCCGCCACGGGCTCGAAAAAACGCGGTCGGGCGCGAAACCGTGACTTTCCATCAGCGTGCGTAGCTTCGCGGCCTGCTGCAGGCCATGCTCGGTCAACTCGTCCTGTTCGGTCGAGTTCAACAGGCCAGCCACGTTGGCGTGCGATTGGCCGTGGCGAATCAGAAGAAGATCCATAGGTGTTAGCTGCTTTAAGGCTTGGGGTCGGGCAAGGCTTTCACGAACATCGACGAAATGCGTCGCACGCTGAAACGGTCGAACACGTCGGCGTAGGCATTGCGGCGGATCGACTGGCGAAGCTGCGGGTCACCCAGCATGTCCTCCAGCGCTCGTGCCCAGCTCTCGGCCGTGTTCGACGCAATGTATCCCGTCTCACGATGTTTGACGTTCTCGCGGTAGGTCGGGCAATCCGAATAGATGCTCGGGATGCCGAGGCTGCCGTAGTCCGCGTATTTGATCGGCGACTTGCACGAGTTGAAAAACAGCGTCTCCGGATCCTCTTCGGCGCCGAGCGGCACGATCGCGAACGTGTAGCCTTCGTCGCGAATGGCCTTCTTGTATTCGAGGTTGCCGCGGCTGCCGCGATGCGTCATGCGGGCAATCGTGTTGAGCTCCGGAAACGGATCGCCCCAGAAGTCGATCGACACGTTTTCGTGGCGCGCGAGAAAACTGCGCAAGGTGCCGAAAAACTCCTTGCGAAAGCTCACGAGCTTGATGCCGTCGAGATTGGAGAAGACGATCTTCGGCGGCTGGGTTTCGGTCCACAGTTCCGGCGACAGGTCGAACGCCTGATCGTCGAAACCGTTCGGGATGATCAGCACGTCGTCCGAGCGCCGCACTTTGCGCATGCGCTCCTGCAACAGCGAGTTCGACGCCGTGGCCGCGCTCGCTTCGCGAATCATCGCGAGCACGTTGTAGAGCACGTCCTCGTTCATTTCGAGCACGCTCCACGACGGCAGATCGAGCAGCCAGTCGTCGAGATCGTAAATCGTATGAAGACCGAGTTCGTTGGCCATCCGCATGATCTTCAGCGACAGATTCGACACGTGCTTGTTGAACAGCACGACGTCGAAGCGATGCAGATGGCTGACGCCAACGTCCGCCTCCGAGATCTGCTCCCACTCGATCAACCGATGGCGCTGCATGTACGAAAGCAAAGGCGCGAAGCGCGCGCCGATGGTGCGCGAATTCATTCGCCCATCGGTCATGGAGCGCCGCTGAACGACGAGCAGTCGGGGAATCTTAGTAATTTGTGAGGCCGGCATCGATCAGGTGTCTGATTAGGTCTGCTGCTACCGTGCTCGACGAGTGCCGTGCATAGACGCGTTCGTAGTTACTTTCAATCTTTTCGTCCCTGTCCGGGTCGGTCAGGGCAGCCTGAATGGCGGGAACGATGTCCGGCGCGCGGGTGGAAGCCGCGTACCAGACATTGTCGTCGAAGTGCTCGCGCTGCCAATCCCCATCAACCATGACGAGCGGCTGCTTCACGAACGCGCCTTCGAGGCACGAGCGCCCGGGCGGATCGAGGCTCGGCTCCGCCACTACCATCGCGCTGGCGAGCGCGGAGCGCAACAGCGCGCTGCAGGGCTGGATGAACGGCAGGAAATGAATGCCCCGACGCGCTTCGCGAACGCACTGCCGGTAATACTCCTCGTCCCTGAAACCGCCGACCATCAGGCCGTTCATGTCGAGCTGGTTCAGTGCGCGGATCAGTTCGAGCTGATTCTTGATCGGCTCGATCAAGCCGAGGCACAGCACGTAGTCCGAGACGTCGCAGACCGTGGGGAGCAAATCCTTGTCGGCCGGCAGCAGGAACCGGTCGGATATGCCGGAGCCCACCACCACGCCTTTACCTGGATCGACCGTGATGTACCTGTTGAAGTGCGCGAGTTCGGCGGAGGACTTGAACAGTAGCCGCTCGGCGCGCTGCACGAACGCCTCGATGCGGCTGATTTCCGCCGGGTCGGGCGCGCTCAACCACCAGACGTTCGGCCACAGGAACAGCTTCTTGCCCTGATTCACCGTTTCGCGAACGATCGCTTCGCCGTCCGCATGGACGGAGAAGTGCATCACCGCGTCGTAAAAGCGTAGCGGCCGGCTGCGAATGCCGTAAATGTCGGCCTGTACGTCCGAATCGTTGAGCAGTTCGGCGACCTGCACGAGTTCCGACTCACCACCACCGCTCGTCATGAACGCGGTACTGTGAGTGGTCAGGAGAATTTTAAAATGCATATTGCGGGCTCCGTCCCGAATCGTCCCGTATCGTGGGCGCTGCTGCCGTCCGCCGGACGGTGCGGAATTCACGCGTTCGCGCGACCTGTGAAACAGGCGCGGACTATTATCGGCAGGGGCTCGATTTTACGCCAAATCGTAACGCAGACGATCGCCCACGAGCGACGCGCCGAGCACCCTGCTGCATGCTTTCGTCGGCTTACGTGGCTTACGAAATGATGACCGCGCCGCCCTCTTCTGCCGCGCACTCGCGACTCACGCGCGGTATCCACGGAAAACGGACGGCACATGACCCGTGGCGTCGCGGCTGTGCCGATTACTATGACGAATAATTTGTAAGTAATAATTTGTAAGTAACGGTAAATGCGGACTCATGTCGGAACATCAGGAAATGTTGGACGTGCAGAATACTGGGGGTACGATAGACTGGCCGGCCGGCCGGGAGGGCCGGCTCGCCAGCCAGTCGGCATATCGGTATGAATTCGCTGTTCTGTCATGGCTTTTCGCAAATTCTTTCAAGCGGAGAAACAAGATGTCGGCATCGCCCGAGCTTCTCGATTCACTTGCCGCGCAGCATCCCGAGATTGCAGAACTGATCGCTGAACGGGACAAGTATCGCGACGCGCTTCAGGTCAATATTCCGCACTTTTCGAATCTCGGCGACGTGCCTCCAGGCCACTACTATTCGCCGATCCCGTCGATCCCCGACATCAAACAGGACGAAGCACGGCTGTTCGGTAACGTCTCGCGCACGCTGCCCGGCATCGAGTTCAACGAAGAGGCGCAGGTGCGGCTCGTCGGCGAGTTCGCCGACAAGTACTACGGCGAAATGCCGTTCGAGCCGCACAAGAAAGACGGCCTGCGCTTCTACTTCGAGAACGTGATGTTCTCGTATGGCGACGCGACGTCGCTGTACTGCATGATTCGCCACCTGCGGCCGCGCCGCATCGTCGAGATCGGCTCGGGTTTCTCGTCCGCCGTTTCGCTCGATACCAACGACCTGTTCTTCGACGGCCAGATCCAGTGCACCTTCGTCGAACCGAACAATGAACGCTTGCTGTCGTTGCTGACCGAGAAAGACAAGGTCACCTCGAAGATCGTCAAGTCGCTCGCGCAGGACGTCGACCTGTCCGTATTCGCGGAGCTCGAAGCGAACGACATACTGTTCGTCGATTCGTCGCACGTGAGCAAGATCGGCAGCGACGTGAACCGCATCGTCTTCGAGATACTGCCGATCCTCGCGCCCGGCGTGCACATACACTTTCACGACGTGTTCCTGCCGCTCGAATACCCGCCGCAGTGGATCTACGAAGGCCGCGCGTGGAACGAAGCCTATCTGCTGCGCGCCTTTCTCCAGTACAACAGCGCGTTCGAAGTTGTCCTGATGAATACGTTCATGGGACACTTCCATGCGGACCTGATGAACGCGCGGATGCCGCTCTTCATGCGCAATCCCGGCGCGAGCTTCTGGATTCGAAAGACACGTTAGGCGCCGCGGCGCAAACGTCTCACATTTTGCGGAGATTGATAGATGACTTCGACGAACGCGCTCGAGCATCGCACCGAAGGCGCGTCCATGCGAGCCGGCTTGCAAGACGGGGTGCGCGCGATGAAGGTCGGCCGCATCCCGGTACCTGAGTTGCTACCCGGCACCGTAATCGTCAAGGTGGCGAGCGTCGGTATCTGCGGCAGCGATCTGCACGCTTACCGGAACGTCGACGTTCATCAAAGCTTTCCGAACGGCCACGAACTGAGCGGGACCGTGGTCGAGATCGGCGAGGGCGTGACGAGCGTGCGCGTCGGCCAGCGCGTGACGATCGACATGGTGATGGGCACCGCGTGCGGCAAATGCGAGTATTGCAAGCTCGGCACGCCGATTCACTGCCGCGCGCGCGAATTTCCGTTCGGCGGCGGCTTTGCCGAATACGTGCGCACCAAGGAATCGGGCGTGTTCCCGCTGCCCGATGCCGTCGACGATCAGCTCGGCGCCATCGTCGAGCCGGTGGCGGTCGGCATCCACGGGTGCCGCAAGATGCCGATTGCGCGCGGCTCGGTCGGCGTCGTGATCGGCGCGGGCACGATCGGCCTCGCGGCACTCGCCGCGGCGCTGGACGCCGGCAGTGAAAATGTCTACGTGGTCGCAAGACACGCGGCTCAGGCGCGCGCGGCGCTGGCGATGGGCGCCACCGCGATCCTGCCGGCCGATCGCGCCGAAGCGCTCGCCATGGTCGAACAGGCAACCGGCGGATTGGGCGCGCACTACGCGATCGAAGCGGTCGGCGGAACGGCCGACACGTTCGACTTCGCCTGTCAGTTCGTGCGCCCGCTCGGCCACGTGTGCGTGCTCGGTGCCTTCGATCACGGCTTCAGGAACATCGAAATCATCAAACCGCACATCAAGGAACTGACGATTCATCTGCCGAACTGCTACGGCTATATCGACGGTCAGCACGACTTCGCGCTCGCGATCGATCTGCTGGCGCGCAAGGGCGATACGTTGCGCGCCATGATCACGCACGACCTGAGCCTCGACGACGTCGACGAGGCCTTTCGTCTGGCCAGCGACAAAAGTTCGGACTCCATCAAGGTGCAGATGCATACCTGATGGTGTAAGCGGTCTCGCGCAATGCAGTGAACATCGGTCATAACTGGAAGCTGTGCCGTCCAATACGAGGAGGCAACATGGCGAAGGAAGACAATGCTCCAAGCATCGATGAATTTCGAGATAAGCGGCGTTGCCGTTTGCTGAAAGGCCTGAACGTCAAGGAAAGCGTCGGCGTGGAAATAGGCCCGCTTTGCTGGCCTCTCGTGCGACGCAGCGACGGCGGCGAGATCATTTACGTCGACCATACGGACACGCCGCACCTGCGAGAGAAGTACAGAAACGATCCTAATCTCGACGTCAATGAGATCGTCGATGTCGATGCGGTATGGGGGCGCAATACGCTGCACGAAGCGATCAAGGGTCGCTATGTCGACTACGTAGTGGCCTCTCATGTCGTCGAGCATGTTCCCGATCCGGTGACGTGGCTCAGAGAGCTGGCCGCGGTCCTCAAACCGACCGGCGAAGTGCGTCTCGTGGTTCCCGACCGGCGCTTCACCTTCGACTATTTCCGCCGCGAAAGCCGCCTGCCCGAAGTACTGGCCAGCTATATCGCCCGTGCGCGGGTACCGCAGCCCTACTCGCTGCTCGATCATTGCCTGTCCGCCACGGATGTCTCGGCCCACGAAGCGTGGCAAAGGCGGATCGACCCGCACTCGGTCAAGCGGCATCACACATGGCAAGGCGCGCTACATCTCGCACGCGACGCCTTCGAAAACGGCACCTATCACGACGTTCACTGCTGGGTTTTCACGCCGCGCTCGTTTGCAAAACTGATCGCCGATCTTTGCGAAATGGAGCTGATCGATTTCGCTTGTGAAGATTTCAACGACACGCTGCACAACGATATCGAGTTTTCTGTCGTGATGAGGCGCTCGCGCGATCGCAAATATATTGCCGACAGCTGGCGGCGAATGGAGCGCGAGGCCAGCGACGCGACGCCGGCCGTGCCGTTCTGGCGCACACATCGCAAACTCAGGGAGCTATGCGCCGGACCGAACGCCCGTAAGAGCACGCCGCGCGTGAGCGGACAGCCCAGCGAACTGGACCCGGACGTAGCGGTCGAATTGCCGCCGGGTTTCAACGAGCAGGAATATCTCGCCGTCAATACGGACGTGGCGGCGGCGGGCGTGAACGCGGGTCAGCATTACCTTCAATATGGGTGGCGGGAGGGGCGGGCCTTGCGGCCGGCCCCCGAGGCTCAGGCTGCCCCTGCCCCGGTCGCCATTGAAGCGAGGTAACGATCGAGACGGGGAAACGCTCGATGACCTAATGGCCGGGCGGGCTAGCAGGAATCTGTACCGCCCAGTTCGGCGCGACCTTTAGCGTATGCCCCTAGTCGTTCGCCGTAATGTTCCACGTTGCGATGAGCGCCGGAAGCAGTATCCATTGTATATTCGTAACGTTCAGCAGCGTCTCGCCCGTCTGCGGGACCAGCAGAGGTTTTTGGACAAAAAGATGAGCAGAAGCCCACAGCCGACTCGAACATCGAGTCGGCTGTTATTGCCTCAAGCCGGCAGGCATGAATTCGCAACGAGTGTTGCAGGGCTCATCAGGTCCGCGGCCCTTTCGCGCATGTTTGAATCTGCTGCTGCGTCCCCGCAGCGTCACTGCGCCGTAGCAGGCGGTAACCAGCGAAATTGAATGTGTCCACAGGAGCATAGGCCTGGCTCGCGAGCAGGCAATTCGCGCTTGCCTCGAAAGTCCAGAGCGGCTCATGCACGAGAATGTAATCCGGGCTGTACTTCGTGAGCCACGAGTAAAGATCCTTGCGAGCAATGTAGTCCGCGTTATAGCGATTGGTCAGACCGAGAATGTCGATGATGTACCGGTCGGAGTACCAGCCCACGGTTCCGATCTCGACGCTTGCAACGACCGCCTTGGCTGGTGTGTTGGTTTTTATCCATTCACCAATATTCTTGTATGCGTCCATCGGGCCGCGCTGCACGTTCGAGATACCAAAGCTGTGATAAACGAAGCCGCTCGTGACGAGAAAAAACGCAAGGAACAGCGAGAGGAAAACAGAGCTCTCCCGGGACCGCGCGTACGTGAAGCTGAGCACTCTCCACGCGCCGACACCAACGAACAACAAGCCGAAGAAGAAGAATGGTGCGTAGTACCAGTGGTAATTCGGAATATGCAGAGACACATAAAACGAACCCAGCAGCACGAGATAGAGAATGACGAGCCACGCGATCCTCTTGCCGAGACTCGACAGCACACCGACGAGACCGATCGGCAGCATGAACGCGAGCAGCCGGAAGTCACCCCCGAAGAAAGCGTCCTTCATATACTGCACGTGAAGAAAAATCAGGCCCTCGCCCCAGTACCCCGACTTGCCCTGTCCGAGCTTCGCATTGCCGGTAGCCGGAAGAAACGCGCCGTAGTAGTAGTAGTTAAATATGAAATTGGCCGCGAGCAAAATGACCGGCGCGACCAAATACTTACCATGAGGCAGTTTTCTGTTCCTGATGAAGTAATCGACGACCACGACGAGGCCAAGGAACACACCTTCACTGCGCGTGATGAACAGCAGGCCCAGCACCACACCCAGACCAAAAAATTGCTCCCTGCGATAGAGTACCAACGCGAGCGCGGAGAGGAACAGAAACAGCGAAGTCTCCATCCCAAAGGTGTTGTAAAAATAATTGAAGGAAACAACGATCAGCGCGCACAGCGTCTGTTCGTATTTTCCGCTCGCCAGCAGATGCGCTCCGGTGATCCCGGCCGCGCACAGGAACACGAAAGACAAAAAGATCGTCGTATATTGCAAATTACCGGCCACGACGTTCGCCACGATCAGCAAGTAGGAATACAACGGCGACGTGAGCCCGTTGAAGCGATCGCCCGCGTTGTAGGTGAGCCCTTGCCCGTCAAACAGATTGCGCAAATATCGCAGATAGATCAGCGAATCATCGAGCTGAAAGTTGCGCGTCTGCCACGCGAGATAACCACCCACGGCAATGGTGACCACCAGTAGAAGCGCGTTCTCCGAAAGGTACTGTCTAAATCGTTGCATGTTCATTGGCCAATATTTTCCGATTACGCGCGTGCGGCAGCGCAACTACAAAAATCAACGCATTGCCCGAATCAGGCAAAAACGAACTTCTTGTCGAGCCGATATTTGACTATATAACCAATCACGAGGCCAATCACGCCGCCCGTAAAGCGGGCAGGCTCGGAATGATAGATCGCGTCCGCGCCGAATTCGAAGCCCCAGAAAATCGCCGTAGTTGCGAGCCCCATCACCGTGTACAGCAGAAAACTCTGTATGCCGTGCGACAGATCGCGATGCTGGTATCGAAAGATCCAGAGCTTGTCGAGTAAGAACTTCACCACCAGCCCGCCACCCGTTCCGACGACCACCGACAGCGGCACGCTGAACGCTCCCGAATAGGTGATCAGCGAGAGCTTCTGCAGACCGATATTCGCGGCGATCGAAACTGCCGCGAATATCGCGTAAAAAATCACGAGGCGCGACGCGCTCATGGGAGTTGCCGAGGAGTTCACGAAAGGCACACCAGGTCAGGAAGGTCGAACGAACATTCGCCGCGCCATGCGCTCGCTGGGCGGCGACGGTTGCCGTCGAGCACGGCAGACCCGTCGCGATGCATGCAATGCATCACAACGAGAGCCGCTTGAACACGCGGCCAGGAATAGAGCGAATGATCAGCATGATGCCCCACCAGAACCACGGGGTATAAATGACATCCCTACCCTTTTCCACCGCGCGCACGATGTCGCCCGCGACCTTGTCCGCGGTAGCAACAAGCGGTCCCGGCAAGGGAAGACCCGCTGTCATTGGCGTCGCGACAAAGCCAGGCTTGATCGTCAGCACATGCGCGCCCGCCTTGAACAGGCGCGCCCTCAGGCCCTCGCAAAACGCGGAGAGCGCTGCTTTTGCACTGCCGTACAGATAGTTCGACTGGCGACCGCGATCGCCGGCCACCGACGAAATGACCGCGATCGTGCCGCGCCGCTGCTGCTCGATCACAGTGGCAAAACGCGTCAGCAACGCGATGATCGATACGGCATTGGTATTGAACTCGCGGACCGCGACGTCGGCATCGTTCTGACAGTCCTGCTGGTCAGGCAGCGTACCCGGCGCCACCAGCACGATGTCGAGCGCGCCGAACTCGGCCGAACAACGCTGCATCATGGCGGCATGTTCACCGAGCTGATCGATGTCCAACTGCTGACACAGCACGTCTTGCGCACCACGTGCCTTGAGGTCGTCGGCAACCTGCTGGAGGCGCTCCATGTTGCGCGCGACGAGAAAGAACCGCGCGCCCTGTTTAGCCCATTGCCGTGCACAGGCAATGGCGATCGCCGAAGTGGCGCCTACGATAACGATGTTTTTCATACTCGAGTGGTTCGTTCCCAAAAGCGTGACAGCAAAGCCGGATCACGCAGCGCTTCGACCTGTTCCCACTGCGGATAGGCAGCGCGAAAATCTTCGCCCGACATATGCGCGTCCTTGGCGGGATACAAACGGCCGCCGCTCTCGCGCACGATCGCATCCAGCCGGTCGAAAAGCTTGCGATTCGATTCCTCGCGCTGCGGGAAGTCGAGCGCGAGCGAGGTGCCTTCGAGCGGAAAAGACAGCAAGCCCGGCGATTTGATGGCGCCGCAGCGCTTCAGCACGGCAAGTATCGACCCCGTGCCGCTGCGGGCAATCGCGTCGAGAATGGCCCGCGTTGCCTCGCGCGCAACGGCTGCCGGGATCACGCATTGATACTGCTGGAAGCCCGAGCGGCCATAGATGCGATTCCATTCAAGCAGGCTGTCGAGCGGATAGAAGTACGAGTCGTAACTCACCGTCGAGCGAAGCGCGTCCGCGCGTTGCCGCCTGTAGTACAACTCGTTGAAGGCGCGCAGGGTCAGGCGGTTGAAAACGGGGATCGGCGACGTGAACGGCACCGTACGCGTCTTGCGGCGTTCGACGTCGAGCCCCCCCTCGGAGGCGTGATCGCCGACCATGAAAATGCCTCTGCCCAACGCGGCATCGCGGCTCTGACAGTCCACCCACGCCACGCTGTACTCATGCAGTTCGTCGAGCCGTTCGGACAGCGCGAAGAACTCGTCGAGGTTGGCAAAGCGGATACTGGTCACGTCGAGCATGCTCGACCTGATCGGCATCAGCTGGATTTCAGCCCACGCGATCAGCCCCGTCATACCAAGGCCGCCGATCGTCGCGGTGAAGTACTCGGGGTGGAGGTCCGGCGTACATTCGAACTGCGTGCCGTCGCTTCGCAGCAAGGAGAAACGCCGCACGTGCCGGCCAAACGTGCCGCGTACATGGTGATTCTTGCCGTGCACGTCGTTGGCGATCGCGCCGCCCAACGTCGCGTACTTCGTCCCCGGCGTCACGGGCAACATCCATCCACGCGGAATCGCCACGTCGAGAATCTGCTCGAGCGTCATGCCCGGTTCAGCGCGCAATACGCCGTTTTGCCAGTCGGCCAGAATCATCCGGTCCAGCGGCAGCGTCTGGACCACGTGCCCCGAAGACGCGAGGCAACTGTCGCCGTAACTGCGCCCATTGCCGAAGGCAAGGGTCGTGCGCTGCGTGCCGCCGACACTTCGCCATACCGCCGCGGCCATATCACGCCAGGCGATCGGATGGGCCTCTTGCAGCGCGTACGGATAGCGCCCCCAGGACTGGACTTTCGACATGGCTAGATCGCCATCCAGAACACGGCACCGCATAGGGCCATGATCAGCCAGCTGCTCCGGTCTTTTGCCGCGAATATGATCGGGTCGTCATGCATGGAGCCGCGATGCGCGATGATCCACGTGCGGCTCACCCAGTAAAGCAGCAGAGGACAGGCCACCCAGATGTACTGTGGATGCCGATAGAGGCTCGCCGTATTGCCGTCCTGAATATAAAGCGCGAGAACCAGCACGGACAGATAGCCCGAGGCCGCGCCTAGTGACGAAATCAACGGCAGATCGCTCGCGACATAGCCGCGGCCGCGTGACTTCACGAGGCCGCGCTCCTTCAACGCGTGCAGTTCCGCATACCGCTTGACGAGCGCGAGACTGAGAAAAATAAACATCGAAAACGCGAGCAGCCAGAACGTGAGCCGCGCATCGATCGCGGCGCTTCCGGCGATGATCCGTGTCGTATAGAGCAAGGCCAGCACCACCACGTCCATCATGACTCGCCGCTTCAGATAGAACGAATAGGCCAGCGTGAGTACGTAATATCCAAGCAAAACCAGCGCGAACTTATGAGGCAGGCAGAACCAGGCGATCGCGCCGCCCACGACCAGCAGAACGGGACAGAGCGCCGCGCCCGAAACCAGCGGCAACGCGCCCGAAGCAAGCGGGCGTTTGCGCTTGGTCGGATGATGCCGGTCGTCCTCGAGATCGAGCAGATCGTTCAACAGGTAGACGCTCGACGCACAGACACCGAAGGCAAAAAAAGCGAGGAGCGCGGCAATGACCAGCGCGGCATCCGACAGTTGATGCGCCGCGAGCAGCGGAACGAAAATCAGCAGATTCTTCAGCCACTGATGCAGTCGCAACGACTTCGCCCACGTTCCCGGCCACGCGGAGCGTTGGTCGATGACGCGCTCGACGTTGCCCTGCTTGCGGGCCGCGCGCTCTACGCCACTCGACGGATTGATCACATAAGCACGCTCGGCCGCGGCCCAGACTGCGACATCGTCGTGCGAATTGCCCGCGTAGTCGAAGCCTTTCTCGCCGAACTCGGCCACGAGCCTGTCGCGCTTGCGATGCGCGGACAGATTGATGTCGCTATGCGTGGCGAAGGTTTTGTCGAATAGCCCAAGATGATCGGCAATCGCCTTCGCGTAGCGTTCATGGCTAGCGGTCGCCAGCACGAGCGAACGCCCGGCGGCCCGTTCTTCCTTCAGCCACTCGATGACCGTGGCGTCGTAGGGTAGGACGGTGACGTCGATATCGGTCGCTTCGGCCAAGCGGGCTTTGAGGCCGGCTTTGCCCCCGCGCAGGAGCCACAGAAGCGGCTCGTAGAACCGATGGGGAGCGGATCGGGTGAAAGCAAATCCGCATTCAATCAGGACGTCCGAGCGAATGAGAGTTCCATCAAGATCGACGACGAGTGGTTTGCTGCTCATTCAGTGAACCGCCGCAGGGCAGAAAAGAGTGTGGAAGGCACATGCGATGCCGTAGAAATTCGTTCTGGCGCGGCAGCGGGTCAAGTCGAACCACGAGGATCAATATCCGGACCGCGTAAAGCGGCATCACGCTACCATCTCGCGCCCTCCCCTACAACCCGCTGCCAATTTATTTGTCAACTTATCGCCGACTGATTTAACAACCCTGAGTTAACAACCCTGAGCCCGCAATATTTGTAACGAAGCAGAATAATCAGTGTACCGGGCTCGACCGCGCAGATAATACCAACATCTCGCATATAGGCCGAATTTGCGCAAACCAAGGTGAATTAAACCCTTTCGCAAGCTTTTCGGCGATATAGAGAGAAAGAAAATAACGACTCAGGAAGACAATACGTGTTCATACAGCGATTTATATGCGTTTCCCAACGCTGGCCCAGAAAATAGCCGCTCATATCGCTGCCGCGCCGCCCCTCCCATGCCGCGCGCCAGTGCTTCATCCAGCGCCAGCCGGTTAATCGCGGCGATCAGCGGTTCGGGCGCCTCGGGCGGCACGACAAACCCCGTCACCCCATCCTCGTTGACGAACGACGTCCCGGACCCCACCTCACAGCACACCATCGGTTTGCCGAACATCGCGGCTTCGACCAGCACCATCCCGAACGCTTCGGAGCGCAAATGCGAGGGCAGCACCATCGCGCGACAGCCCTCGAGCAGCGCAACCTTTTCCTCATGCGTGACCTGCCCGGCAAACACGACGTTGGTCGCGCCATGCTGCCGCGCCAAGGCGGCGAGCCGCTCGCGCTCCGGCCCCGAGCCAGCGATGACGATTTTCGCCTGCACATGCCAGGCGGCCTCGACGAGCGTATGCAGTCCCTTGTAGTAGCGCAACACGCCGAGCGCCAGAAAATACGGCTCGCCCGGCGCCAGGCCGAGCCGGCTCTCGAGCTTGCGCTGCGTATCGAGCGGCTGCGGCTCGTCGCGATAGTCGATGATGCCGAGCGGAATCGTCTTCAGACGCTCCTTCGACACGCACGCGGCAAGCGTCTCACTGGTCCGCGCATAGGCCGCCGACGTCGCGACCACCGCGGACATGCTGCGCAGCGTGCGCCGCATCAGCGGCCCATAGACGGCGCCGAGCAGCTTCTGCCGCACGATGTCGGAGTGGTAAGTCATCACCGTCGGTTTGCTGGTGCGTCCGAGCAGATGCAATACGTCGGCGAACGGCCACGGAAAGTGGAAATGCACGACGTCGGCCCAGTCGGCCAGCTCGCGATACCTGATCACCGAGCAGGGCCCGCCGAGATCGCACGATGCCGGCGCCGCCCACGATTTCTCGCGGATCACCTGCCCTTCCGGGCGTTCGACGACGGTCGGCGTCGGGCTCGGCGACAGCGTCAGAATGCGCGGTTCGACGCCGCGCTCGCGCGTCGCTAGCGCAATCTGGCGGATCGCTTCCTGCAGGCCGCCGGGCGGGTCCGGGAAGTACGTGCGGTACACATGAACGACCCTCACGCGCGCACCTCAGCGCCGTGTGGCCGCGCGCTGCCGCCGCCCGCCTGCGGGAAGTGGAAGGTGATCGCCAGCATCTTGTCCAGCCGCGCTTCCCACGTGTTCTCGCCAACCGCAGCGCGGGCTTCCTCCACGCTCAGCTTGCCGCGTGCAAGCTGCTTGTCGATCGCCGCGATGAACGCGTCGGCATCGCTGCCCACTTCGAGCCCCGCGCGCGGTTCCTTCGCGAAATCGAGCGGCGTCGATACGACCGGCAGACCGGCCGCGAGATATTCGTAGAACTTCATCGGAAACATCGAGTGCGTGTATTCGTTGATCAGCGTCGGCAACACACCGACCCGCATGCCGCGCAAATACTGCGGCAGCACGCGATACGGCCGGTAGCCGAGCAGATGCACGTTCGGCAGACGCTTGAGCTGCGCGAGCAGGTCGCTGCGCTGCCCTTCGCGCTCCTCGCCGATGATCACCCATTGCCACTGCGGCCGCGCCTGCGCGGTTTGCAGCAGCAACGGCAGATCGACCTTGAAGTCCGACAGCACGCCGTGATACACGAGCCGCGGCTCGTCGATCGCGGCGAGCTCGGCGGGCAGCGGGCCGTCCGCGCGCGCTGCGCCGAAGTGCGCTTCATCGACGACGTTGCCGAAGAAATGCGTATTGGGGTTAAACGGCAGGCACACGTCCTTCAGCGACTGCGCAGTCGTGAATACCGCCTCGCAGCGCCCGAGCAGGTCCTGCTGGGCATTGCGGAACGCGTCGACGTCGACGCCCGGAATCGCCGCGATATCGTCGACGCAGTGGTAGACCAGGGTCCCGCGCGGCAGCGTCGCGATCGCATCGAGCATGTACGGGTGGTACGTCCACACGACCGGCTTGACGTAGCGATGCGACCTCGCGAAGCGGTTCACCGAAAAACGCAGCATCGCCTGATTCAGCGAGCGCACGAACGGCAGATGATGCCCGGCCGGCACCATCAGCGGCGACAGCACCCAGATGTTGTCGGCGCGGCGCGGCGGGCCGAGCACGAGCGACTGCACGCCGCGCCACAGACGTCGCCACAGGCGCGACCAGTCGCGGCCGCTGGCCACTTTCGGCGAGCGGAAGCCAACGCTTTCCACATACAGAATCCGCCAGCCGCGCGCGGCGAGGATGCTCGCCGTGTGCTGCTTGTTGGTCCAGTACGGCTCGTCCCAGTCGGCGCTCGAAAACAGCACGCAGTCTTGCGGGGCAAGCACGGGGTTCTTGCCGTCAGCCAACGAACACCTCGACCGGTCGGCCGCGCAGGCTGTCGACGATGCGTCGTGAGGCCAGTCCGTCGCCGTACGGATTCGCGCGATCGCGCAGCGCCGCGCGCCGCGCGGGATCGTCGAGCCAGCCGATCACCGCGCTTTCGATGCTCGCCGCGCTCTGGCCCGCGAGCGTCGCGAAACCGGCGTCGACGCCTTCGCGGCGCTCGGTGTGATTGCGCATCACGACGACCGGCACGCCGAAGGTTGGCGCTTCTTCCTGGATGCCGCCCGAATCGCTGACCACGACGGCGCTGCCGCTGATCAGATAAAGGCTCGTCGGATAGTCGACCGGCTCGATCAGCGCGAGGTTCGGGATGCCATCGAGCTCGCGATGCACGGGCCCGCGCACGGCCGGATTCAGATGCACGGGGAACACCCAGCGGTAATCGCTATAGCGCTGACACAGGTCGCGCAGCACGCGGCAGATGTCCTGCAGCACGTCGCCGAAATTCTCGCGCCGATGGCACGTGACGAGCACGTGCTGCTGCTGCGCGGCATGCCATGCGGGCAGCGGACTCGCCGGCGGCGTGACGCTCCAGCTCGCGCGCACTTCGTCGATCGCATCGACGACCGTGTTGCCGGTCACGACGATCTTCTCTGGCGCGACGCCTTCGCTGAGCAGGCTGTCGCGCGCGCGCGAGGTCGGCGCGAAATGCAGCGTCGCGATGCGGCCGAGCAGGCTGCGGTTCGCTTCCTCGGGAAACGGACTCGCCAGATCGCCGGTGCGCAGCCCCGCCTCGACGTGACCGACGCGGACGCCGCGCTGGAACGCCGCGAAGCCCGCGCAGAACGCGGTCGTCGTGTCGCCCTGCACGATCACCCAATCGGGACGTGTTTCGTCGAGCGCGCGATCGAGCGCGGCGATCAGGCGCGACGCGAGCGCGTTCAGCGATTGACCCGGGTGCATCGTTTCGAGCGTGATGTCCGGTTCGATGCCGAAGAATTCGAGCGCCTGTGCGGCCATGTCCCTGTGCTGCCCGCTCGCGCAGACGATCGTGTCGAACTCGCTGCGCAGCGCTCGCACGAGCGGTGCGAGCTTGATGACCTCGGGCCGCGTGCCCATTACCACCATGACTTTCATTGCAGTGCTTTCCCCGCCTCGACTTTGGTATGAGCGCCCCGGAACTCGACGCCGAGCGCGAGCGGCGTCGTGTCGGCGAAGGGCGTGACGACGCGAAAGACGCCGTCGTGTTCGACCATCTGCGCGAGCGAGCGCAAGCGCAGGAAATCGAGCGCGGCTTCCTCGTGCAGGAACAGCGGCCGTTGGGCCTTGCCGCGCATGTAGGCGATCAACTGCTCGTGCGCGTCGATGCGCGCCGCCTCGTCGGTCCAGCCGTACGCGTAGCGCTCGGAGAACGGATGGTCGAGATAGCCGAACAGCGTGTTGGTCGCGTACGCGGTGTCGAAGGCCTGCTTGAAGATCGCGAGCGGATCGCCCTCTTTCAGCATGCAGTCGCCGTGCAGCATGCACTGTTGGCTGTGACCGACGAAGCCCGCCGGCAAACCGGCCAACGCGCCGCCGCGTGCGCTCAGAAACTCCGGATCGTTGCGGATGATGCCGCCGATGCAGCCCGCGTAGCCCGCGTCGATCAGGCCGCGCATCGCGTACGGCGGCGACTGGTGAAACGGCGACACCGCGTAGCGCACCGGCACGCCGGTCGCGCGTTCGAGCAGTTCGGCCGATTGCACGCCTTCCGCGATCGCGGTGTCGTAGCTGCCGCCCCAGTTCGGCGAGTGCGTCGCCGTGTGCGACAGCACCGCGCCCTGCTGCCGGTCGGCAAGCAGTTCGCGCAGGATGTCGTGCTGGCCGCCGCGTTGCAGGTTCTGCGTATGCACGGCGAGCGTGAACGGCACGCCGAGACGCCGGTACGCGTGCCACAACGGGCGCGCCGATTCGACGTCCTCGTCGCAATCGAGCCGCGACGTGATCGCCGCGTCGTAACCCCACGGGAGTTCGCTCAGCACCGGCTGACATGGCAGCGCATCGGCCCGGTAGCCCGACAGAAACTGCTCGACGAGGCGCCATTCGAACGAATCGCACGGGCCGACCGGCCGGTTGAACCACAGCACGGCCGATGCGCCCGCATCCCACAGCGCCGCGTACGCGAACTGTCGCTCGCCGTTCACGACGACCGCGGCCAACTCCGCTTCGGCCGGAACTTCGGGCGCCTGCGCGAGCGCCCAGATCGAGCCGTCGGCGCGAATCGCGCCGTAGCCGAGGTTGTTCCATTCGTCGGTGAAATCGAAGCGCTCGAACGGGCGATGCCAAGGCGCGCCGCCGAGTGTCTGCGCGAGCGCGCCGTAGCGCACCGCCGCCGCGCTTTCGCGCGACTCGCCCGAAGGCGCCGTTGCGCTGCGGCTCGCTTGCGAGAGGTCGGCGGGCAACGCCGCGGGCCGATAACGCAGATAGTCCGCGAGCGCGATCGGCATATGGCCGAACACGATCAGCTTGCGCGGCCGCGCCTGCACGAACGCGATCAGGTCGGCGCTCCACGCATCGGGCGCGTCGACCGCGGCCACGACGTCGGGCGCGCTCTCGCGCAGCATGTTGCGCGCGATCGCCTGGGCCTGGGTCGCGCTGACCGAGCGCCGCAGCGCCGCCAGCACGAATTGGCCGGCGTCGGCGCGGGCGTCGGGAAACGCGACGCCGATCATGCGCTCACCACGTGACGGAATTTGGCGCGACTGCCCACGCGCACGAAATCGTCGTGACCGACGTAGGCGATCGTGAACGCGTCCTGCCAGAAGTGGCGCAGCTTCGCGGTGGTGTCCTCCGCGTTCGCGTGCGGTTCGAGCACGATGCGCAAAGTGGGCGGCGTCGTGCGCAGATCGATCTGGAATTCCTGGATGCCGCCGACGCGGTGATCGAGCATGTCCTGGATGTGGTGCGTCGGATGCGCGACGCCGTTGATCGGCACGACGTCGTGAATCCGGCCGACCACGTCGGTCAGGAAGAAGCCCTTCTCCGTCTCCTGCACGCGCGCGAGGTCGCCGGTCGTGTAGCGGATCAACGGCATCAGCCGGTTGCGGAACCCGGTGAACACGAGCTCGTGCGCGCCGTCGGGGTTGTCCGGCGCGACGCGGCTTTCCGGCCAGCCTTCCGATTCGAGGATCTGGAAGCCGCCTTCGTGACCGTCGAGCTCATAGGCCATCACACCGAGCTCGGCGAGGCCGTAGCGGTCGATCACGCGGCAGCGCAACGCCTTCGCGATCATCTCGCGCGCATGCGGCTCGAGCAGCTCGCCGCTCGACTCGAACACCTGGAACGCGTTGCCGCCGCCGTACTTGCGCTCGACATAGCAGGCGAGCGCGTACATCGTTGACGGATGCGAGTGCGCGAGATACGGGCGGCGGCGCTTCAGCGTGCGCCACATCTCCTCGAGGCCGTGATCGTCGATGCGGTCGAAGAAGACATTGCTGCGATTCATCGCGAAGCATTTGAAGTCTTCGCGCGACGGCCACTCGGGCACGACCTGATCCGGGAAACGGCACGCGAAGTGCAACTCCGAGCGATGGCGCAGCTTGCCGATCCGCTCGCGGCAATAGTTGGTGACCGCCGACGAATAATCGGCGCCTTCCTGGTCGTAGTAAATCGTCGTGGAGAGGCCGGTCGAGCCACCGGTCTTGCACGCGTGGTGCTTGCCGGCCTCGAGCGGTCCCGACAGGAGACGCGGACCCTGCTCGCGGATGATGTCCTTGGTCAGATACGGCAGTTCTTCGAGGTAGCGCGGGTCGTTCCTGACCTTGGCGGGATCCAACTGCTTCGCCTGGAACAGGTCGCGATAGTAAGGCACCTTCGCGCTGGCGAATTCGAGCGTGGCGACGAGCCGTTCGAGCGCGATGCGGCGGCGATGCGGCATCGGCCGCGAATAGTGCTCGCGCAGCTCGCGGATTTTCGGGCGCACGTTGCGCTTTTCGGCGTTCTCCGCAATCGGATACGCGATATAGCCGCCCGCGAAACCCTTCAGCGTGCGAAACGGCTGACGCACGAGCAGGGATTCGGAGTAGCGCAGAAACGGGTGATTAGCTCGCATCAAATTCGAACCTTGTTACGCCTCGGGATTGGTCACGAGGGTGTTGCTGAACTACGGGACTGGCTTGCGCCGGGGCGCGGTTTAGCCGATGAGCCGATGGATTTGCCTGCCGCATGTGCAGCTTGCGCCGCGCCGGTCGCGCGTCGGCGCGCTCAGTGCGGCAACTGCGCGGTGTGGCTGATGAGCGGCTCGTCGGATTTTTCCGACGGCAGCACGGGTTCGTCGGCGACCATCTTGCCGTGCTCCATCGAGATCTTGCGGCTGCACACGCGCGCGACCAGCGACGGGTCGTGCGACGCCACCACCAGCAGCGCCGCCTTGCCGACGAGACCTTCCAGACGCTCGGCCGCCTTCACGCTGAACTCGGCGTCGCCGACGCTCAGCCATTCGTCCATGATCAGGATGTCGGCTTCGACGCTCGTCGAGATCGCGAACGCGAGGCGCAGCATCATCCCGCTCGAATAGGTGCGCACCGGCAGATTCAGGTAATCGCCAAGCTCGCTGAAGTCGGCGATCTCGTCGATCTTGCTGCGGATGCGCGCGGGCTTCAGCCCGTCGAGAATGCCGCGCAGATAGATGTTTTCGAAGCCGGTCGCGTCGGGGTCGAGGCCCATCGACACGTCGAGCAGCGACGCGATCTTGCCCCGCACCTTCAGCTCGCCGCGCACCGGCGCATAGACGCCCGACAGCGCGCGCAACAGCGTCGTCTTGCCCGAGCCGTTGTGGCCGATCAGGCCGATGCGCTCGCCTTCGCTGAAGGTGAAGCTCAGGTCGTCGATCGCGCGGACGATCGCATGGCGACCCGCGTCCTGGCCGATCCGGCCGCCCGTCGTCAAATTGAGCACCGCCTTTTTCAGCGAGCGATGCGAGTTCTCGTAAATCGGAAATTCGACGGAGATGTTACGAGCGACAATCGATGTAGAACTCACAATATCAAAGCCAGTAAGGAACGCGATTACGGAAACGCTTCATCAGGATCTGCGCGAACGCAAAACCGACGATCAGGAGGCCAATCGACCACGCCCACGACTCCCAGTGGGTCGGGCGGCCGGTGAGCGGCGCGCGCACCGTTTCGATCAGGTGATAGAGCGGGTTGTATTCGGCGACCCACGCGCGGTCCTTCAGGATTTCCGGCGACCACATGACCGGCGTGAAGAAGAACACGACCTGGATCAGGTTCGTGACGATCGGCGGAATGTCGCGAAAGCGTGCGCACAGCACGCCGAGCGTGACGCCGAGCCACACGCCGTGCAGCAGCAGGATCACGAGCGCGAACGGCACCAGCACGATTTCCCAGCCCGGCCAGTGACCGAACACGAGCAGCAGCACGACGACGACGGGCAGGCTATGCAGCAGGATCACGAAGTTGCGCCACGCGATGCGGCATACGTGCACGGTGAGCGGCAACCTTATCTGCTTGATCAGATAGGCCGAGCCGATGAAGGCCATGCAGCCCTCGTTGGCGACCGACGCCAGATACGCCCACACGACGAGACCCACCGCCAGATACGGTAGATAGTCGGAGAGTTCCTGGTGCAGCAGCGTCGAGTACAACGCGCCGAGCACGACCACCATGATGACCGTGCTGAGCGTGAACCAGAACGGCCCGAGCACCGAGCGGCGATAACGCTGCCGGATGTCGTGCCAGCCGAGCGTGCCCCAGACCCGCACCGCTTTCATGCCGACCAGCAGGTCGTCGCGCTCGTTGTGACGTGTCAGGTCTTCCGAGTCGTTGGTAAAACTGATATCCATCTCAAGTACGTCCGTAAATGTCTTCGAAGCGAACGATATCGTCTTCGCCCAGATATTCGCCGCTTTGCACTTCGATCATCACGAGCTCGACGACGCCCGGATTTTCGAGGCGATGTTTGTGACCCGCCGGGATATAGGTCGACTCGTTGGTCGACACGAAGAACTCTTTTTCGCCGTTGACGACCTTCGCCATGCCGCTCACCACGACCCAATGCTCGTTGCGGTGATGATGCATCTGCAGGCTCAGGCTCGCGCCCGGCTTCACCTCGATGCGCTTGATCTTGAAGCGCGGCCCCTCTTCGAGCACCGAGTACGTGCCCCACGGCCGATGCACGGTGCGATGCACCTTGTACGTCTCATGGCCGCGCGACTTCAGCTCCGCGAAAATCTGCTTCACGTCCTGCGCGCGATCCCGGTGCGCGACGAGCAGCGCATCGGGCGTGTCGATCACGATCAGGTTGTCGATGCCGACCGCGCCGATCAGGCGCCCGTCGCTGCGCAGATACGAGTTCTTCACGTCGACGAGCAGCGCCTCGCCTTCGACGCGGTTGCCGCTCGCATCGGCCGGCGACAGGTCGGACAGCGCGGTCCACGAGCCGACGTCGGTCCAGCCGAGGTTGCAGCACACGACCGCCGCGTGCTCGCACTTCTCCATTACCGCGTAGTCGAACGACAACTCCGGCACCGCGCCGAAGCAGCCCGGCTCGAGACGCACCTGCGCGCCGCTCTTGCCTTCGGCGGACGGCGACTTGTCCATGCATTCGGCCGCGGCATCGAGAATGTCGGGACAATGCTCGCGCATTTCCTTCAGGATCGTGCCCGCGGTGAAGCAGAACATGCCCGAGTTCCACACGAACTTGCCCGACGCCAGATACTCGCGGGCCTTCTCCAGTGACGGCTTCTCGACGAAGCGCACGACCCGCTCGCCATCGGCTTCGATATAGCCGTAGCCGGTTTCGGGCGTATCCGGATGCATGCCGAAGGTGACCACGTTGCCGGCCTGCGCAAGCGTCTGCGCACGCGCGACCGCCGCGGCGAACGCGGTTTGATCCGCGATCAGGTGATCCGCGGCAAGCACCAGCATCACGGTGTCTGCGCCAAGCGCCTTCGCCGTGTGCAAGGCCGCCGCGGCAACCGCCGCGGCCGTGTTGCGGCCGAACGGTTCGAGAATGAACGAGGTCGCGACGTTCTTGCCGTTCACCTCGCGGAAATCGTCTTCGGTCTTGAAGAACAGCTCACGGTTGGTTACCGTGAGCACTTCCTTCACGCCGGGCAACGCGACCGCGCGCAGGAACGCTTTCTGCAGCAGGCTTTCGCCGTCCGCGAGACGGATGAACGGCTTCGGGTGCGATTCCCGCGAGACCGGCCAGAGCCGCGATCCCGCTCCGCCGCACAGAATGATCGGTAACAAACTCACAGCTCCCTCTCGATACCGTATTTTTTACGTGGCCATACTGGCTTGCGCGCGGTTGACGCACACGTTTGCAATCTACTGCGCATAGAACGTTAAATCCGCGCCTGGAACGCCCTCGCGTCGAGCGACATTCTACCGCCGCACCCCTTGCACCATTGTCAGGCAACAATCGTTTCGATCGATCCCGGACCACGACGGCATCATGGCGAGCGGCGTGCGCGGCAGGACGTCCGATGCGAGTGTTTCCTTCGCCGCACCGGCGCTCGCGAGCCCTGCGTCGAAACCGCGACTCAGGTGCGCGCCGCCGGCGACTTTGGAAAACCGTCCGTCAGACACAGCTTCAACGCGTCGCGCCAATGCGGCGCGGCGAGCCCGAACACGCGCGCCAGCTTGTCGTTCGACATTCTGGAATTGGCTGGGCGCTTCGCGGGCGTCGGGTAATCCGCGGCCGGAATCGGCAGCGTGTTCGGCCTGTTCGGCAAATCCGCGAGTTCAAAGATCGCCGACGCGAAACCGTGCCACGACGTCGAGTCGCCCGCGCACAGGTGATAGATGCCCGAACGCTCGTCCCACCACTTCGCGCCGTCTTCGGCGGCGAGGGACTGCGCGCACAGATGCGCGGTCAGCGTCGCGATCGTGTTGCACCAGGTGGGCGCGCCGAACTGGTCGGCCACCACCTTCAGCTCCGGACGATCGGCGCCGAGCCGCAACATGGTCAGCAGAAAGTTCTTGCCGCGCGTGCCGTACACCCAGCTCGTGCGCAAGACGAGGTGATTCACGCCGCTCGCCGCGATTGCCTGCTCGCCCGCGAGCTTGCTGCGGCCGTAGACGTTCTGCGGATCGGTTGGATCGTCTTCGACGTACGCGCCTTCTTTCGTGCCGTTGAACACGTAGTCGGTCGAATAGTGGATCAGCGCGGCGCCGAGCTTTTTCGCTTCCTCGGCGAGCACGCCCGGTGCTTCGCCGTTGATGCGCATTGCCAGGTCGCGTTCTTCTTCGGCCTTGTCCACCGCCGTATAAGCGGCCGGATTGACGATCAGCGCGGGACGCAGGTCGCGCACCACCGCGCGAATCTGATCGAGGTTCGACAGATCGAGCCGCGAGCGGTCGACCGCGACCACGTTGCCGAGCCCTTGCAGCGTGCGCGCGAGCTCATAGCCGACCTGGCCATTTACGCCGGTGACGAGAATCGTCCGTTTCGCGTCGTGTGCGCTCATGCGATCCCCTTATGCGTAGACTTCGGCGTCGGCGAGACGCTTGCCCGCCGCATCCTTGGCCGCGAGCAGCGGCTCGAAGTCGACCGGCCATTCGATCCCGATCGCCGGATCGTTCCACACGATGCTGCGCTCGTGCTCGGGGAACCAATAATCCGTGGTCTTGTAGAGGAACTGCGCGGACTCCGACAGCACGACGAAGCCGTGCGCGAAACCGGGCGGCACCCACAGCTGCCGATGGTTCTCGACCGACAGCGTCACGCCGACCCACTTGCCGAAGTTCGGCGAGCTCTTGCGGATGTCGACGGCGACGTCGAACACCTCGCCTTCGACCGCGCGCACGAGCTTGCCCTGCGCATGCTGGATCTGATAGTGCAGACCGCGCAGCACGCCTCTCGCCGAACGCGAATGATTGTCCTGCACGAACTCGACGCCCGGCTCGACCTTCTCGGCGAATTCGAGCGCATTGAAGCTTTCGAAAAAGAAGCCGCGCGCATCGCCGAACACCTTCGGCTCGATGAGCTTGACTTCGGGCAGCGCGGTTGCGGTTACCTGGATGGCCATGCGACGTGATCCGTGAGAATGTTTTGCAGATATTGCCCGTAGGCATTCTTCGCGAGCGGTTTGGCGAGCGCGAGCAACTGCTCGCCGTCGATCCACTGACGCCGGTACGCGATCTCTTCCGGACACGCGACCACCAGACCCTGGCGCTTTTGCAGCGTTGCGATGAAGGTCGCGGCTTCGATCAACGAATCGTGCGTGCCGGTGTCGAGCCACGCATAACCGCGCCCCATGATCTCGACGTTGAGCGCCGCGTTCGCGAGGTAGCGCGAGTTCACGTCGGTGATCTCGAGCTCGCCGCGCGGCGACGGCTTGATGTCCGCGGCGATGTCGCAGACCTGCTTGTCGTAGAAGTACAGACCCGTGACCGCGTAGTTCGAACGCGGCCTGGCGGGCTTTTCCTCGATCGACAACGCGCGGAACTGCTGGTCGAATTCGACCACGCCGTAGCGTTCCGGGTCCTGCACGTGATACGCGAACACGGTGGCGCCGTCGGTCTGATCGTCGGCGCGTTCGAGTTGCTTCGCGAGATCGTGGCCGTAGAAGATGTTGTCGCCGAGAATCAACGCCGACGGATCATTGTTCACGAACTCGCGGCCGATGATGAAGGCCTGCGCGAGTCCATCCGGCGACGGCTGCACCGCGTACTGGATGTTCATGCCCCACTGGCTGCCGTCACCGAGCATCGCCTCGAAGCGCGGCGTGTCCTGCGGCGTGGAGATGATCAGCACGTCGCGAATACCCGCCACCATCAGCGTGGACAGCGGGTAGTAGATCATCGGCTTGTCGTACACCGGCAGCAGCTGCTTGGAGACGACGTGCGTGATCGGATACAGGCGGGTGCCCGAGCCGCCCGCGAGAATAATGCCTTTGCGCGCCATTGCCGTGCCTTTACGCGCGCTGCGCGTAGTTGGTCTCGACCCACTTCCGGTATTCGCCCGAAGCGACTTCGTCGACCCATTGCTGGTTGTCGAGATACCACTGGACCGTTTTGGCGAGCCCCGTCTCGAACGTTTCCGCCGGCTTCCAGCCGAGTTCGCGCTCGAGCTTGCGGGCGTCGATCGCGTAACGGCGGTCGTGACCCGGACGATCTTTCACATAGGTGATCTGGTCGCGATACGAGCCGGCCGCCTTCGGGCGCTGCTGGTCGAGCAGGTCGCACAGCGTGTGCACGACCTCGAGATTCTTCTTCTCGTTCCAGCCGCCGACGTTGTACGTCTCGCCCGGCGCGCCGCGCGCGAGCACTTCACGGATCGCGCTGCAGTGGTCGCCGACGTACAGCCAGTCGCGCACGTTCTGCCCGTCGCCATACACGGGCAGCGGCTTGCCGCCGAGCGCGTTGGCGATCATCAGCGGAATCAGCTTTTCGGGGAACTGGTACGGGCCGTAGTTGTTCGAGCAGTTGGTGGTCAGCACCGGCAGGCCGTACGTGTGGTGGTAGGCGCGCACGAGGTGATCCGAACCGGCCTTGGTCGCCGAATAGGGGCTATTCGGCGCATAAGGCGTAGTTTCGGAGAACTGCGGATCGGTTGCCGACAGCGAGCCGAACACTTCGTCGGTCGACACGTGCAGGAAGCGGAACGCGGCGCGCTCCGCAACGCCCAGCGTGTTCCAGTAGCTGCGCGTTGCTTCGAGCAGCGTGAAGGTGCCGACGACGTTGGTTTGCACGAAATCGGCCGGACCGTGAATCGAGCGATCCACATGGCTCTCGGCCGCGAAATGCAGCACGGCGCGCGGCTTGTGCTCGGCCAATAGCGTATCGAGCGCGGCGCGATCGCAAATGTCGACGCGCGCGAAAATGTGTTTGGGATTGCCCTGTAGCGACTTCAGCGTGCCCAGGTTGCCGGCGTAGGTCAGTTTGTCTACGTTGAGCACCGCTTCGTCCGACGCATTCAGCCAGTCGAGCACGAAATTAGCGCCGATAAAGCCGGCACCGCCCGTTACCAGGATCATGTAATTCCCTTGTCGATGTTAGTGACAGGCGGCGAAGAGCTTGCGACCTGTTCACCCCGCGTGGTGTCCGTTTCTCTGGTCGTCCGTCGCGTTCCCCGGAGAGTGGACACTCAGACGCCAATTTTATGAATCCCCAATTATAAAGCCGCCCAGTGCAAAAACCAGAACCCTAACAACTTGAAACAGCTTGACAGAATTCGTTGCCGTTGGTCTGTGGAAAGGGGCTTTTCGGTGCGGTTACGCGCATTTTGGCGCCTGTAATGATGTGCGCCACATACTGTGCGGCGCGGCGCGGAAAGAGTGGGAAACGAAGAAGAAGAAGAAGAACGGCGAAAGCGTCATGAAAGGCCGCAAACGCGGCCCTTCGGTGCAGACCGTCAGGCGGTTGCTCGCGCGAGCGCGCTCAGGCCGCGAGCATCCAGCGCAGCGTATCGATGAAAGGGATCGACTCGACCGCCGGCACCAGCGAGTGCAATTTGGCGGGCGAACCGGCAAGCATCTTGACGTCCGTTTGGCGGACAAAGGCGGGATTGACCTGGACTTCGATGTCGTGACCGGTGAGTTCGCTCGCGGTCGTGAGGATTTCACGCAACGAATACGGCGTGCCGGTACAGACGTTGACGATTTCGGCGGCGACATTGGAGCCGAGCAACGCCTCGTACGCGCTCGCCACATAACGCACGTCAGAGAAGTCGCGCGCGATGTCGATATTGCCGAGTTCGATCGATGCCGCACGCCGCGCGAAGTGGCTGACGATCTTCGGCACGAGGAAGTTCACCGCCTGGCCGCGGCCGGTGTAGTTGAACGGCCGCACGATCAGGATCGGCAGGCGGTCGAACCATGTGCGCACCAGCGCTTCCATGGCCGCTTTGCTGGCCGCGTAATGATTGACCGGCATAAGCGGGAAGCTCTCGTCGATCGCGGCGCTGCTGACGTTGCCGTACACGTTCGCGCTGCTTGCGATCAGCAGCTTGCGCGGCACATGGCCGATCGCGACACAGGCTTCGAGCAGGTTCTGCGTGCCGATCACGTTGACGCGATAAAAGTCGAGCGGATCGTTGTGCCCCACGAAGCTGATCGCGGCCAGATGCACGATGAAATCGGGCCGCACGGTTTCGAGCACGCGCCGGCAGTCTTCCGGTGAGGTGATGTCGAGTTTGACGCGTGTCGGCGTGTCGGGCTCGTCGCGGCCGGACACCGCTTCGATCACGGTATGGCCGCGCCCGGTCAGCTTCTCGACCAGATAGCGGCCGGTAAAACCGTTCGCACCGGTGACGAGCGTGCGAAATGATTGCTTCGCCGCGGAAGACGACATGCTGGCTTCGTTCACGAGAGAGTCATCCTGTTGTTGTATTGGAATCGCGCGCGGTCCATGCGTGGTTGCCGCGGTGCCGTGTTACGGCGGTGTTCCACCCGCGTCCCGCAACGTGATCGCGCGATACCCGAACCCCAAACGGGCTATTATGTCACGCTATCTTGCTGCTCTGCCCAGCGTGGCACGCGTCGTGCGGCACCGCGCGTATCGAATCGCCTTGATTTCCTCGATGACACCCCTTAACGCTTCCAGTACCTCCGCTCCCCTCGTCCCTCTTGCTTTCGGCGATCTGCAAGGCTGCCGCGCACCGTTTCGGCAACTGCTGGCCAAAGCCGCGCCGCCGGACGGCACACCTCTGTGGTTCGCCGGCGATCTGATCAACCGCGGCCCCGACTCGCTCGACACCTTGCGCGACGTGATCGCGTTCGGCGAGCGCGCGGTGCCGGTGCTCGGCAATCACGATCTGCATCTGCTGTCGGTGTCGGCGGGGATTCGCAAGTCGAAGAAAGGCGACACGATCGAAGAGATCCTCGCCGCGCCCGATGCCGCCGATCTGCTCGAGTGGATACGCCACCGCCCGCTCGCGCATTTCGACAACGGCATGCTGATGGTGCATGCGGGCGTGCTGCCGCAATGGGATGCGACGCTGACGCTCGAACTCGCCGACGAGTTGCAACGCGCGCTGCGTGCGCCGAACTGGAAAGAGACGCTTGCCGGCTTGTACGGCAATGAACCGAACCGCTGGAAGCCGGGCCTGAAGGGTATCGAGCGTCTGCGCGTCACGTGCAGCGCGTTGACGCGCATGCGCTTTTGCAGCGCCGATGGCGTGATGGATTTCAGCAGCAGCGGCACGCTCGCATCCACGCCGAGCGGCTGCATGCCGTGGTTCGACGTGCCGTCGCGCAAGACCGCCGACGTGACCGTCGTGTTCGGTCATTGGGCCGCGCTCGGCCTGATGTTGCGCGACAACCTGATCGGCCTCGACTCGGGTTGCGTGTGGGGGCAGAAGCTGTCGGCGGTACGGCTCGCGAAAAACCCGGCTGAGCGGACGTTGACGCAAGTCGATTGCGATTCGCGCGGCGTGCCGCGCGGGGGCAACCAAACAGAAGACGGCGACGCTGCCCGGCAGCGCCGCCGCTAGACCGAGCGGCGCGGCTGATCGACGGGCTCGATCAGCGTTTCCGCCGTCTCAGCGGCGTCGCTCGACGACGCAGCATCTACAACGTCGCCCTCTTGCGCAACCGTCCCCGCCACTGCGTTGCCGGCCTGCATGTCCCGCAACGCGTTCGCCACCACCTGCTGAGCCTGCGCCGCGAGCACCCGCCGGTCCGCGTCCGGCGCGAGCGGTGCGCCAACATATACGTGGGCGGTCAGCGGACCGCCACGCAACAGCATGTCGAGCGAGTCGGACAACGACACGTCGTCGATATATGCGGGTGCCGTCGACTGCCGGCCCTGCGCGTCCTCGTACATGATGCACAGCGGCTGCACCGGCACACCGGCCGACACCGCGGCCTGGAACATGTTCGCGTGAAACGGCAGCAACTCGAGCCCGTTCGACGTCGTGCCTTCGGGGAACACGCACATCAGTTCACCCGCGCTGAGCCGTGCGGCGAGTTCGTGCATGATGCGCTTCGCGTCGCTGCGTTTCTCGCGCTGGATGAACACCGTATCGAGCTGCTGTGCGAGCCATCCGACCACCGGCCATTGCCGGATCTCCGCCTTCGAGACGAACGGCGTCGGCCGCCACGCGTTAATTACGTAGATGTCGATCCACGAGATGTGATTGGCGACGACGAGCACGCCACGATCGAGCCGCACCGCGTCGTTATGCACGACGAGGCGCATGCCGCACAGCCGCAGCATCTTCAGCGACCACGCGCGATTGAGCGCGTGACGCCGCTCGGCGCTCGCGTTCGGAAAGCGCGTCGCGACGGTCCACATGCCGTGCAGCAGATGCGTGATGAGACGGACCTTGCGTAACGCGAGCTTCATGGCCGGAGCTTTCCTTGACTGGACCGAAACGATACCGCTCAGCGCTGTTCGTAGGCGAGCTGACCGGACACGACGGTCGCGCGCACCTGTGCCGGCAGCTCGTAGCCGAGGAACGGCGTGTTGTGCCCCTGGCTCTTCAGCGCACGCGGCTCGACGCGCCAGTGAGCGTGACGGTCGAACACGCAGAGGTCGGCCACCGCGCCGAGCGCGATGCGGCCAGCCGCTTCGAGGCCGAGCACCTGCGCCGGCGCCGCGGTGATGCGATTGAGCGCGGTCGCGAGCGGCACGCCCGCTTCGTCGGCCCACTTCACCGTCAGCGACAGGAACAGTTCGAGGCCGGTTGCGCCCGGCGTCGCTTCGGCGAACGGCAGCAGCTTTTCGTCGTCGTCGACCGGCGTGTGCGCGGAGCAGATCGCATCGATCGTACCGTCGACGAGGCCCGCGCGGATCGCTTCGCGATCGCGCTGCTGGCGCAGCGGCGGATCGAGCCGGAACTGCGCGTCGAAGTAACCGATGTCGAGGTCGATCAGATGCACGTGGTTCACGGTGACGTCGCACGACACCGGCAGGCCCTCGCCCTTCGCCGCGCGCACGAGCGCCACGCCCGCCGCCGACGACACATGCGACACATGCACGCGCGCGCCGGTTACGCGCACGAGTTCAAAGATTGTATGCAGCGCGATCGTTTCGGCCGCCACCGGGACACCCGACAGCCCGAGCCGCGACGCCAGCGCGCCGCTCGCGGCGACGCCGCCCTTGCCCAGATACGCATCGACGGGACGCAGCCACACGGTGAAATCATAGGTCTTCGCGTATTGCAGCGCGCGCATCAGCACCTGGGTATCGACGATCGGCGTGTCGGCCTGCGAGAAGCCGACGCAGCCCGCCTCGGTCAGCTGGACCATCTCGGTGATGACCTGCCCCTTGAGACCGACCGTCAGCGCGCCGAGCGGATACACGTGCGCCTTGCTCTGATTGCGCGCGCGGAACTTCAGCATTTCGACGAGGCCCGGTTCGTCGAGCGTCGGATCGGTGTCCGGCGGACATACGAGGCTCGTCACGCCGCCCGCGAGCGCCGCGGCCATTTCCGAGCCCAGCGTCGCCTTGTGCTCGTAGCCCGGCTCGCGCAAACGCGCGCACAGGTCGACGAGACCCGGCGCGATCGACAGACCGCGCGCGTCGAGCGTGCGCTCCGCCTGGAAGCCGGCCGGCGCGTTGCCCAAGGCGGCGATCTTGCCCGCCTCGATAAAGATATCCTGCTGCTGTTCGGTGCCCGCTGCCGGATCGATCAGCGTGCCGCCTTGAATATGAATCTTCATGCGCTGCCTTTGTTAAACCTGTGGTTCAGCCTATCGTTCGGCTTCCCGATCAGTCGTTGCTTAGTCGTTATTGCCCGCGACGATCCCCATCACCGCCATGCGCACCGCGATACCGAACGTGACCTGATTCAGGATCACCGATTGCGGGCCGTCCGCGACCTGCGAGTCGATCTCGACGCCGCGGTTCATCGGGCCGGGGTGCATCACGATCGCATCGGGGGCGGCGAGCGCGAGACGCTCGGGCGTGAGCCCCCAGCTCTTGAAGTACTCCTGCGACGACGGCAGCAGCGCGCCGCTCATGCGTTCGTTCTGCAGGCGCAGCATGATGATCACGTCGACATCCTTGAGACCTTCGTCGAGGTTGTGGAACACGCGCACGCCCATCTGTTCGAGGCCGCCCGGCAGCAGCGTGCGCGGACCGATCGCGCGCACTTCGGGCACGCCGAGCGTGGTCAGCGCATGAATGTCCGAGCGCGCGACGCGCGAATGCAGGATGTCGCCGACGATCGCCACGCGCAGCTTCGTGAAGTCCTTCTTGTAGTGGCGGATCGTGTACATGTCGAGCAGACCCTGCGTCGGGTGCGCGTGACGGCCGTCGCCGGCGTTGATCACGTGCACGTGCGGCGCGCAGTGCTGCGCGATCAGGAACGGCGCGCCGCTCGACGCATGACGCACGACGAACAGATCCGCGTGCATCGCCGACAGGTTGTTGATCGTGTCGAGCAGCGATTCGCCCTTGCTGGTCGACGACGCGTTGATGTTCAGATTCAGCACGTCGGCCGACAGCCGCGTGGCCGCGATCTCGAACGTGGTACGCGTGCGCGTCGAGTTTTCGAAGAACAGGTTGAACACCGACTTGCCGCGCAACAGCGGCACCTTCTTCACTTCGCGATCGGTCACGCTCACGAACTGGTCGGCGGTCTCGAGAATGTGATTGACGATGGCCTTCGGCAACCCCTCGATCGACAGCAGATGTTTGAGCTCGCCGCTCTTCGTGAGCTGCGGGTTGCCCTTCAGGAAGCCGTAGCGGAAGCGCTCGGATGCGCTAGCGGAGGAATCTTGCGGAGCCGGGGTGGCGGTGTTCATGATGTACCTGCTTCAAATACGGGCTTCAACGTGATCGAGGTCGCGTCGACACGCCGCTCACGCGCGTTTCAATCGACGCGTGCTTCAGTGTGAAAAGAAAACCGCTGGCCGCCCGCGCCGTCGTCTTCACGGGCCAGCACGAGCGTCGCGTCGGCGGGTACGTCGACCACGCCACCGACGAAGCGCGCCGCCACCGGCAACTCGCGTCCGCCCCGATCGGCGAGCACCGCGAGTTCGACCGATGCCGGCCGGCCATAGTCATACAGCTCGTTGAGCGCCGCGCGAATCGTGCGGCCGGTGTACAGCACGTCGTCGACGAGCACGATGCGGCGGCCATCGACCTCGAACGGTAGCGAGGTCGGGCTTGCTTGCGCGTGCAGCCCTTTCTTCGCGTAGTCGTCGCGATGCAGCGCGACGTTCACCACGCCGAAGCTCGGCAGTTTCAGGTCGCGCGCGAGCCGCTCGGCGAGCCACGCGCCGCCGCTATGGATACCCGCCAGTACCGCCGCGTCGGCACCGGCTTGCGTGGCGGCGAGCTGGTCGCCATACGCCGCTCGAATCTGGTCGAGCAACGCGCGATACAGCGCTTCGGCGTCAATGGAACTCATGATCGTCGGAAAGTCCGTCTAGATATTGCTGGAGGATGATGCTCGCGGCTTCGGCGTCGAGCATGTCGGCGCGGGCATTGCCGGCGCGGATTTCCGCCTCGGCCTCGACCGACGAGTAGCGCTCGTCGACCCACGTGACCGGCAGATTGAAGCGGCCGTTCAGCTGGTTGCCGAAGCGCTTCGCGAGTTGCGTGCGCTCGTGCGGTGTGCCGTCGGGGTGCATCGGCAGGCCGACCACCAGCGCATCGGGCTTCCATTCGGCGATCAGCTTGCCGAGCGCTTCGAAGCGGTACTCCCTGCTGCGGTTCTGCACGACGACGAGCGGCCGCGCGCGGCGCGTCAGCAAATTGCCGACTGCCACGCCGATGCGTTTCTCTCCGTAGTCGAACGCAAGCAGCGTCGCCTCACGTCCGGCCGGCAGATTCATGCGCGGCCCCTCATGCGTGCCCGGCCTCGCCCGACAGCATCGACAACGACACGCCGAGCAGCGCGAGCGCCGCTTCGAGACGATCTTCAGCGGGCACGTCGAAAACGATCTTCGGATCGGCCTCGACCGTGAGCCAGCCGTTCTTGGAGATTTCGTCTTCGAGCTGACCCGCGCCCCAGCCGGCGTGGCCGAGCGTCAGCAGGAAACGCTCCGGACCGTTGCCGCTCGCGACGGCCTCGAGCACGTCTTTCGACGTGGTCATTTCGAGCCCGCCCGGCACCGACATCGACGACGTGTATGCGCTGCCGCCTTTCGGATCGTGCAGCACGAAGCCGCGCTCGGTCTGCACCGGGCCGCCGAAATACACGGGGACATGGAGAAGCGGTTCGATCTCGAGCTTCAGATCGATGCGATTGAAGAGCGCCTGCAGGTCGATATCGGTCGGCCGGTTGATCACGAGGCCGAGCGCGCCGCGCTCACTGTGATCGCAAAGGTAGACCACCGTTCCTGAAAACGTCGGATCGGCCATGTTCGGCATGGCGATCAGGAACTGGTTGGTCAGATTGATGCGATCGGTACTCTTGGACATAGTTCGGATTTTAGCAAAGACGATGCGCGATGGCGGGCTGCTTTGAGCATTGCAACCCGTTGGGTTGCACGCTATGCGACGCGCCATCGACGCCGGATCAAGTTGCACTCTATCACGCGCGCGACTTGCGCCATGCCGCGATCAGGCGCCGAAACACCGCGTAGAACGGCACGTTCGGCGCGCGTCGCGAAGTAGCGGGATTGTGACTTGTCACAATGGGTCTAAGCGGGTTCGGCGCGCGTCGGTCGTAGCGTTGCGGACGCAATTCGCGCGCCACGTCGCGCGTTTGGTTCGACCCGGCTTGCGCTTCATGCGCCGCCCTGCTCGATCGCACGCGTGAGCGCGGCGAGCGCCGCCTGCGTGAAGCTGCCGCCGGCCGGCCCAACGCCCGCGGCGACCTTGTGCAGCGACGCACGCAAGGCCTCGGCGGCCTGCTCGAGCGTGTCGGCCGGCGGCGCGCCGACGATCACGTGCGCGCGCACCGCCGGCGTCGCGACGCTCGCATGCGCACGACGCCGCCATGCGAGACCGAGCGCGTCGGCGAGCAGCGCCACGTGACCGAGACCGAGCGCGCAGGCGGCCGAGCCCAGCCGGTAGGCGGCGTCGCCCGCCTGCAGCGCTTCGCTCGGGTCGGCTTTTTCCGGCTGATCGGCCGCGCGCGCATGGGCGGCCAGCGCCTCGATGGACGCGTCGGCGGTCTGCAGGAAGTCTTCGTACGCGTTCGCGTTGACGCTCAGCACGCCGAGATCGCGCGTGTGCGGCAGCGACTGCGCCTCGAGCGCGCCCGCCTCCCACAGCGCTTCCGACGACTGCGTGCCGGCGACGTGCCAGTCGACGGTCAAGCCATAATCGTGCAGCACCTCGACCTGGTCGGCGTCTTGCGCGGCCGCGCCGAACAGCGCGTAGTCGCGCCACAGCAGCGCGAGCGTCGCGCGCACCAGCGAACGCGGCGCGCGCTCGATGCCGCGCGCGTGATCGGCGAGCGCCAGGTTGCAGCGCGCGTAGAAGCGCCGCGCCTCGATATCGCGGATTGCGTGGCCGCGCGCGCGCAGCGCCTTCGCGCAGGCGCGCGCGAGCCGCCAGAAGTCATACGGATCGGGGCCGGCGAGTTCGGTGAACACGGCGTCGAGCTCGTCGAGCGCGGCGTTCGTGACCGCAAGCGCCACCGCGCTGCCTGTGTCGGCCTGCGAGCGCAGCACCGGCAGCAACGCGCGCTCGTAGCGCGCCCGCAGATGGGCAAGCTGATCGGCCGATTGCGCGTGCAGCGAAGCCGGCGGCACTGGCCGCGCGCACAGCGCGAGGTCTTCGAACGCAACGGCGGAACCGGGCGTGGGTTCGATGAGTTGCGCACACAGCTCGCGGTAGTGGTTGAACAGCGTCGGCGAGCAACTGAGCTCGCGCAGATTGTGACGCTCGAGCGCCGCGCGGAAGTCGCGCAGCGCCGCGCCGAACACTGGCCGCGCGCTTTCCGCTTCGGCTGGCTCGCCGCTCGCGAGCGGCGAGAGCCGCACGAGGGCGTCGGTGAAACGCTGCGCGCTGAGCCAGCCCGCCGTGCGCAATGCATGCGACGCGCGCAGCAGCGCGGCACCGCTCTCGTCGCGCTGCTCGAACGCGAGCGACGCCTCGGCGAGCGCGAGTTCCGCAGAGCGGACCGCGCCGCCGCGCGGGTTCGGCAGTGCATCGATGGAAACGGGTGCTGCGGATCGAAGAGTCATGGGCAGGCGACACGAAGCTGACGGGGGCCGTCGCTTCGCGCCGCATGCTGAGTGAGCGGCCACCGCGCGAACCGGCGACAGGACAATGACAGACTACCGTTGCGACACGACGCGACCGGCGATGTTCCGCGCCGGCGCGCTCGGACAGGCGCCGGGCGTGCCGGACGCATCAAGCGATTGCAGCAATTGCGCGGCGGATGACGCCGCTGACTTTTCGGGATCGAAGCTCAGGGTTCAGGTTCGGACCGAATCTCGGGACCCGGTTTGGGGGCCGAAGCTTCCGGCGTGTCGCACGAGCCCATCAAACCGCGACGCCGGAACAATGATCAAGCGACGCGAACGAACGACCGACCGACCGGCTGACGCCGGCGGCTTGCCGAACTTCAGATCTGGACCATTTCGAAGTCTTCCTTGCGCGCTCCGCACTCCGGACACGTCCAGTTGATGGGTACGTCTTCCCAGCGCGTGCCCGGCGCAATGCCTTCGTCGGGCAAGCCGGCCTCTTCGTCGTAAATCCAGCCGCAAATCAGGCACATCCAACTTTGATATTCCATTCTTTTGTCGCGTCGTTGAGTCCGTGGAAGCGGGAGCCATGATGGTACCGTGTTGCCGCCCCCATGCCTAGCAATCGAAAACTCGCAATCGTAGCGTGGACCGGGCTTCGGCGGTGCGCCCGCGCGCCGTCCGCACGACGCTCGCGGCGTCATGCCGCATGGCGGTGGGGACACCCGGCAGCGCGATAGAGGGCGCCCTCGGCAAGCTCGCGGCGCTAGCGTGGCAACCTCAACGCGATCCCCGCCGGCCGCGCGTCAGCGGGCCGCGAGCCAGCCTCTGGCGATCACCGCCGCGCGAAAAAACGCCCTCTCCTCGGTTTAGGCCGCATAATTGAGCCAATTGCGCATTGCGCGCCGAAATCCTGCTTTCCTTATCCATTTTCATGCCCAGCGACACGCCTCCGATCGTCCTCACCTTCGGTCTCTCCGACCCCACCGGCGGCTCCGGCCTGCAGGCGGACCTGTTGACACTTGCCAGCATGGGCTGCCACGGCGTTTCCGTGCTCACGGGCTATACCGTGCGCGACTCGGCGAACTGCGACGAAGTCACCGGGCTCGACCCGGACATCGTCGCGACGCAGGCGCGCATGCTGCTCGAGGACATGCCGATCGCCGCATTCAAGGTCGGCGCGTGCACGCGCGCCGAAGTGGTCAGCGCGATCGCGGAAGTTGTCGCCGACTACGACGACGTCCCGCTGATCCTCACCCCGGACTTCACGCTCGACGACGAGCACGTGCTCGCCGCCGACGAACTGCGCGAAGCGATCGCCGATCTGCTCGCGCCGCAAACCACGCTGCTAGTCGCCGACTCGGCGACGCTGCTCGCGCTCGCGCAGCCCGACGGCGACGCGGAGGCGCCGAGCCTCGACGCGGCGATCTCGCACCTGCTGTCGCAGGGCTGCGAGTACATTCTGTCGACCGAAACCGGCACGCATCGGCTCGTCAACACACTCTTCAGCGAGGACGGCCAGTTGCGTCAGGACATGTGGGACCGCGCGCCGCATCGGTTGACGGGCCTGACCGATACGCTCGGCGCGGCGATCGCCGCGCTTCTCGCCAACGGCCAGGAGCCCGCGGAAGCGGTGCGCGAAAGCCAGGAGTATCTGTATCAGGCAGTGCGCAATGCGTTCCGGCCCGGCATGGGGGCGTACATGCCCGATCGCTTCTTCTGGGCACGCAGCAGCGATGAAGACGAAACGCCGCCCGCGCAAGGCAAGGGCGCGGCGCCGGGGGAAGCGCGGCACTGACCTCGCCATTCGTCGGCATCGACTAGAAACCCGCTGTCAGCCGGTTTTTTCATTAATGCGACTTTCGCGATTGGTGCGACTTTCCATTCGATTTATCCAAATTGAATAATGTAATTAGCGCGTAGCTATGGCTACTGCCGCGCCCAGTTCGTCTCGTGGGCATCTTAGTCAATTTATTGTGCATAGCCGCATGAATCTTGCTGTCGGCAATGCAACCAGACGTTATACCGCGTAATTAAACGTTACAACGCCAATGACATCTTTTGTCTAGACTTTACGCATCACGATCAGTCATATGTCCCCACATGTCATTTCCCACCTTTTTCATCCATCCACCGAAATGCGGCGGTTCGACCGTTATTTCGTTTTTTGATTTGAATAAAGGTAATGACCAATTCATTAGCTTTGTCTGGGATCAGGATGGCTGGGGAAACTGTCGCGCGAAGCTGCTCGAGACGCAGGTAGGCGGGGGTCATCTCCCGTATGGCATTCATCGGATGATCAAACATCCGGTCAACTACTGCACGATCCTGCGCGATCCGCTCGCACGCCAGATCTCGCACTACTGGTATGCGGCGAACGGCAAGAACGGCCAGATCATGCGCGGCGTCAGCGTGTCGGCGACCGAGGCTCTGGCGCTGCAAGGCGTACTGTCGCTCGACGAGTGGGTCAGCGAATCGCTCGGCGGCAGGAACCTGTTCGTGCAGATGCTGAGCGGCGAGCCGGCGGTCAACGAAGCGAGCCTCGCCGTCGCGCAAATCCATTTGCGCGAACAGATCGGTACCGTCGGCGTCTGCGAGGACATGAGCGAATTCTTATTGCGGCTGTGCGGTGCGACAGGGATGAAATTACCGTTCTGTTTCGAAGCGAATCGCACCAATGGTGCGCCGAAAGGCAAAGCTCACATCAGCGAAGCAGCCAGACAAAAGTTCATCGACGACAATAGCCTCGATTACGAACTGTTCCGCGACGCGAATCGAATCGTCGAAGCCTATGCGAATGAAACGGGCAGCGTCTTTTCGAATGCGCTCGAATTGGTCCGCGAGATTCAGTCCGAAATAAATCAGCTCGAGAATCCGCACGTCTATAGCGCGACGGTTTTCGGCATCGATGGCTCATTCCTGTCGCGCGTTCATGAGGTGATCCGCCGCTTCGATCTCGCGCCGATCGATACCTATCTGGAGTTCGCGCGAAGCCGGCAGCGTCCGCCGGTCGACCTGTTCGACGGTTTTGTCGACACGGTGCGCGACGGCGTAGTGTGCGGCTGGGCCGTCAACCTGAGCGAGCCGCAGCGGCAAGTACCGCTCGAGGTGCGGGTCGGCACGCAGATCGTCGCGACCGGCTGCAGCGGCGAGCCGCGGCCCGATGTGGCGAGCGCCGGCTATCCGAGCGCATACAGCGGATTTTCGATTCCACTGCCGAACGATATTCCGGAAGGCTTTCGCGTTACCATTGCCAATTCCACCGAGAGCCTGCACAACGCCGGCACGTGGCGGCAAGGCTGGCACTGCGAATGAGCCAGAAGAGCCAAGAGAACCTATCCATGAAAGAGCCGCCCCAGTTCGTGCAACGCTTCCACGGCAAGATCGCGGTGCAGGACCGCATACGCATGTTCGATCAGATGCCCGCCACGATCTGGCTGACCGGCCTGTCCGGCGCCGGCAAATCGACGCTCGCGTTCGCGCTCGAGGAGCAGCTGATCGCGCTCGGTCACGCCTGCTATGTGCTCGACGGCGACAACATCCGCCACGGTCTGGCGAGCGACCTTGGATTCGAGCCCGACGACCGGCGCGAAAACATCCGCCGGGTCGCGCACGTCGCCCAATTGATGAACGACGCGGGTCTGATCGTGATTTCCGCGCTGATTTCGCCGCTACGCGAAGATCGGGCGATGGCGCGCGCGATCATCGGAGCCGACAAGTTCGTCGAAACCTATGTGTCCGCCTCGCTCGCCACCTGTGCGAGCCGCGATCCCAAAGGTCTTTACGCGAAAGCGGGGTCTGGCGAGATCAGCTCGTTCACCGGCGTATCAGCGCCCTATGAAGCGCCGATCGATCCCGACCTGAACGTCGACACGGGAACGCTGAGCCCCGCGCAAAGCGTCGCGCAGATCTTCCACTACCTGCGCGAAAAGTGCCTCGGAAGGTCCTCTCATCGCTCGGCTCACGCCGCGGGCGCCTGATCCGGACAAAAGGGCGTCCGGAAGTAAGCACCCGGTGAAGGCACCGTAGAGCTCGATCAGGCGGTAGACGGTGCCCAGCGATGCGGCAGCAACTGGGCGATGTTGTCGGCGCGATGAGTGGGTAGCCGGGTCAGCACGTCTTTCAGATAG